>NZ_JANRMI010000002.1:600000-900000 GCF_029531655.1 Bdellovibrio svalbardensis | reverse complement strand
CCAGTTCCAAAGCAACAGATTTAGCAAATGCCACGGTACCAGCTTTAGAAGCTGCGTAGTTTGCCTGACCTGCGTTTCCAGTTTGTCCAATAACAGAAGTGATATTTACGATAGAACCTTTGCGCGCCTTCATCATGCCTTTAGTAAAGGCTTTTGTGACCAAGAAGGTGCCGCGAAGATTTGTAGAAACAACGGAATCAAAGTCTTCGGCTTTCATGCGCATAAGAAGTTGATCTTTAGTGATGCCAGCATTGTTCACAACGCCGTCGATCTCTGGCCATTTCTCAAGAATATGCTCAACAGCTTCGTTGACGGACTGTTCGTTAGAGACGTCCATCTTGATATAGAAATGGCCTTCTCCTTTAAGAGTGTGCGCAACTTGTTGGGCAGATTCTTCGCGAGATGAATATGTAAACGCAACTTGTGCGCCTTCGTCAGCTAGAAGTTTCACGATGGAAGCACCGATGCCGCGGCTTCCGCCGGTGACTACGATTTTCTTTCCTTGAAGTGAGTTTTGACTCATTTACATAATCCTTTGGACTGGTCTGCACTCCGACTTCGTCGGAGTAATCTATCTACACTCCAGCTTCGCCGGAGTAAACTAAGTGTGCCGTTTCCAGCACACTGTGACCGAACTCTGAATAAAGCTCAAGAAAATTTAATGACTCGAAGCTTTCAAAAATTCCTCAATAGTTTTAATATCTTCGAGGCTCGAAGTGGTCATAACTTTGAAGAATTCGCCGTCGATCTTTTTAAGAAGACCTTGAATCACTTTGCCTGCGCCACACTCGATGATTTGCGAGTGTCCAGCGGCCTTGAGTGTTTCCATACTTTGCGTCCAACGAACCGGTGCAGAGACTTGGCGAATTAGATTTTCGCGAAGAACGGCGCCATCATTTTCGAATTTTGCATGGAAGTTTTGAACGATAGGGAATGCAGACGGATTGAACTCCATGCCTGTCAGCACAACACGCATTGTCTCTTCAGCAGGTTTCATCATTTCACAATGGAAGGGTGCTGAGACCGACAAGGGAATCAACTTTGCGCGCTTTGGAGCTTCGGCCCAGATATTCTCCGGTTTGAAGTTGTCCTTGAGCCAGTTGATAGCTTTCATAGAACCACTGATTACGATTTGTCCTGGAGAATTGAAATTCGCCGCAGAAAGGGGGCCAAAGCCAGAGTTTTTAACAACATATTGGCAAAGAGTTTCAACTTGATCTGGCTCCAGTCCAAGAACCGCAACCATGCCACCTTGACCCACAGGAACCGCTGACTGCATCGCTTGTCCGCGAGTCCGAACTGCTTGCATCGCCTGATCAAAACGGATCACGCCCGCGGCAACCAGGGCGGCGTATTCGCCGATCGAATGTCCTGCTGCTGATTGAACTTTGACATTGAATTCATTGCGAAGAACTCTTTGCGTTGCAGTTGAAACCAAGAGCAGCGCAGGTTGAGTGTTTTCAGTTAAAGCAAGATCTGCTTCAGAGCCCTCGAAGCAAAGTTGCTTCATATCTTGTTTCAACGCTTCAGAGCCTTCCTCGAAAGTTTCCTGAGCGATCTTGAAGTTTTCAAACAAAAAACGGCCCATGCCAGTTTGCTGGCTGCCTTGTCCTGGGAATACAAGAGTAAACATGTGTCAGTACCTCAATAGAATAGAACCAGAAGTCAGACCCGCTCCAAATGCTGTGAGCAAGATGTTTTGACCTCTTTTTATTTTTCCATTTTGAACGGCCCAATCAAAGGCCAAAGGAATAGAAGCTGATGATGTATTTCCAGTTTCCTGAAGATAAACAATCACGCGCTCCATTGGGAAATCGAATTGATCAGCCACAGCTTCAATGATGCGTTTGTTGGCTTGATGAGGAATAATCCAATCAATTTGTTCAGGTGTAACGTTATTTTGCGCCAAAGCTTCTTTGCAACAAAGAGCCATTGTGCGAACCGCGTTTTTAAAGATCTCGCGACCTTTCATTTGAACATATTGAAGGTTGTTATCGAGAACTTCCTGTGACTGAGGCATAATAGCGCCTCCGCCAGGCAGAGTTAGCAATTCAGCAAGATCACCATCGGCATGCAAGTGTGTGCTTGCAATAATGTTAGGATCGTTGGCCTCAGCGCGGGAAACAACCCAAGCACCAGCGCCATCACCAAAGAGAATACAAGTTTCACGATCTTTATAATTTACGAAGCGATGAAGGACTTCCGCGCCGACCACGAGAATATTTTTATACATTCCTGTGCGAATGAATTGATCGGCTATCGAAACACCATAAACAAATCCAGAGCAGGCGGCATTCAAGTCGAAAGCCATCACATTGCGAGCGCCCAGCTTACTTTGTAGGTAGCAGGCTGTAGAAGGCATCTGACGGTCACCTGTAACAGTACCGACGATGATCATATCAATGTCTTCAGGATTTAAATTGGCGTCTTTAAGAGCTCTTTGAGAAGCATGAAGGCAAAGATCCGATGTGGTTTCACCCTCAGCTGCGATATGGCGACGTTCGATCCCTGTGCGCTCAACGATCCATTGATCGTTGGTCTCTACCATTTTCTCGAGATCTTGGTTCGTAAGAACCTTCTCTGGTAGATAAGAGCCTATGCCTGCGACACGAGATCGATATAGTCCTGCCATGGAAATCAACCTGTCTTAAATTATTTAGCTGCGCTGATTTGTTTGCCTTTGTAGTACAAAGCTCCGTCAGCACCTTTAGTTGCGCGGTGTGGACGAACTAGCTCGCCAGTTTTTTTGTCTACAGCTACTGCTGGAGCAGACAAACCATCGTGTGAACGGCGCATATCACGTTTTGAGCGAGATGTTTTCTTCTTAGGAGTTGGCATTTCTAACCTCTTTTAAAGTTCAAATAATTTAATTAGAAGATCGGTAATCTATCTAAACCACAATAAAAATCAAGAATTTAATTGATCTTTATGTTCTTTAGAGCGGCAAACGGGTTTTGCGGTTTTTCTTCCGGCATCACTTCGTCATAGCTAAAAGTGCGTCCTTTCAGAGGAATTTCGCAAATTGAGCAGTCGCCATTTTCATTCTCAGGGCCTGCCGGATTAAAAGGCGCGGCAAGAGCTACCACTTCGTGGAGGAATTCGCCCATATCAAAGTGAGTTCCTTCGTATTCGACAGAATCAGCGCTCTCAGCGGGTAAGTCACTGACATGATTGACCTTTGAGTAATGGCCGCCACGGGGTTGGTCTTGTTTGGGAATTAGAATTTCTTTGAACTTCTCGTTTACTGGGAAGGCGAAATCGATACCACAACGTGAACATTGCTCAGGGAGTGTGGTTTTGATGGTTCCGCTCAACTGGAAGTCTTTGGTAGTCAGGGGTTTGATAAAGAACTCAGTTTGGTACTGAGTCTTACCAATAAGATCAGAAAGAACATTATTAACTTCGCCAGTTTGGCTGTTCCAAATGTAAGAACGGCCTTCCTCTGGGATGTCTGCAAGATTGATTTTCATAGATAACTCCGAATCGACTCACTCCAGTGATGGCGGAGTGTAGACAGGCAGCCAGTTGTATAAGATATGGAGCGGCAGGTCAAGACCCTTGCTAACTTATGTCGAAAAAAGGGCTTGGTCTTCGCCCCATGGGATGGGGAGGACGTAAACTTGAGGTGTCCCAAGGAGGCATTTATGGCTACTCTTAAGGTAAATGGAGCTCAGCTCTATTATGAAGACCATGGGCCGAAAGACGCTCCGGCCATCGTGCTCAGCCCCTTGCTCTATACAGACAGCTCTGTTTTTGAACCCATTGTAAGGATGCTTTCAGAAGACTACAGAGTGATTTGTTACGATCATCGCGGTTCTGGAAAAACAGCGGGTACAGTCAGTCCCAGCATTGAAAGCAGTGCTAAAGATGTCGCAAGTTTGATTGAGAAACTTGAAATTGCTCCTTGCCACTTCTTTGGTAACTGTTTGGGTGCTGATGTGGGATTGCAGCTTGCAGTTTCTCGTTCTGATTTACTTCGTAGCTGTACTCTTGCGGGTCCAAACTATCAATCCGATCCTGAAGACGTTATAAAACGAAATGATGCGATGGTTGATAAGGTGAAAGCCCAAGGCATGAGGGCGGGGTTGAAAGACTTCACTGAAATGTGGTTTGGCTCCACCTTCCGAAGCACGAAAGATCCCGTTCAAGTGATGCGTCGAGAAAAATGGATGAATCATCTCGCGAAAATGAAATCCGAAGAAATCGATCAGGTTCGACAAATCTTTCATCGTAAAGATTTAAGTAAAGAACTAGGTCGAATTCGATGTGATGTTTTGATTCTTTGTGGGGATGAAGATTCCGCAGAAAGTCTGGAAGCTACCAGAAAAGTAGCAAAAGCAATTCCTGGTGCTGAACTCAGGACAATTCACCATGCAGGTTATGCTCTTGTGATCGAACAGCCTGAAGAAGTTGCCGAAGTTATTAAAACCTTCGTCGGCAAAGTGGAACGTCGCTTTATTCACCGATCTAAAGAAGCCGCTCGTGAGAACTTTTTGCGCGCAGGCTTCTAAGGTCTGATGTGTTGAAGGTAAAAAAAGAAGACACCACAGCAGTGTCTTCTTTTTTTTGACCGGTTATTCTCTGTGCTTTTTGAAACTAAAGCGAAATGTTCTTAGATGGTGTATATTGCCATTTCAATATTCAATCTTTTGCTCTCGATTTAAGCCTGGCCTACGCTTTTCTAAAATTCTTTAGAGGAGATTCTTATGGCATATGGCGTAGTACATTTTTTTCCAAACGGCACTAAAGAGCAGTACGAGGCGACACTGGCTGCAGTACATCCTAACCGCAGCACTTTGCCTAAGGGGCAAGTATACCATGCGGCAGGCGCATCTAAGGGCGGTTGGACTGTTATTGCAATTCATGACTCCAAAGAGAGCTGGGAAAAGTTTCGCGATGAAACTCTCACACCTCGTTTCACGCAGGGAGTGAAAGGTGGTTTTGCGACACCACCTCAAGAGCAGGCTTTCGACATCTACAATCTGCAAACTAAAAAAATGGTAGATCGAGAAGCGAGTCTCTGACCATCTAACTGTTTGATGGAGAATGTTATTAATATACCGCAGCCTTATTAATTAAATATAGGGCGCGGTATAGTTTTATTTTCAAAACAATTGCGATCAACGCTTCTATGAATGACCTCGTCTACTTCTTTTCTCCACCGTGGTGGTGCATTTCACAAAAGTGCTTTGCCTCCAAATATCTCTATTCATAAAAAATATTTTTCCCGTCGCTTAATGATATTTAAGTCAGTGACTGCGCTTTAAGTTGAGACAAGCCGAACAAACAAATTAATTAATCCATAAAAGTGATCGATACTCTCTTTGGTTCCCATGCTTCATCTTACAAAACGAGGTACTTTCATGATGTCGAAGCTTAATTTGAAAACCAAGTTGCTCTTACTTTGTGGTCTTCTTTCGTCTGTTATTGTTGTCGTAGGTGTTACGGGACTCTTATCTCTTAAAAAAGTTGGAGAAGAGTATGGATTTGTTGTGTCTAAAGTTGCTCCCAAAATCAACCATGCCAATCAGATGCTCATAGACTACAGAAGAGTGCGTATTTATATTACGACATTGGCTATTCCTGGTGCGACACCCAGCGAAGGGGAAGATGCAGTTCGAGTCGCTCAAGAAACAATGGCTCAATACGAAAAAAACGACGCAGCTTATGTAAATCTGAATTTCGTTCCTGGTCAAAAGGAGCTCTACGACAAAGTTCGTGGGGCGTGGTTGGACTTTAGGAAAACATCTGAGAACGCAATTTCCTTATATCTGTCAGGATCTATTTCTGACAAAGAGAAGATGAATAGAGTGCTTCTTAAGGACTGCAATGAAAAAGCAATCGCGTATACAGCCGCAGTCAATGAACTGATTCGCTTCCATCAAAGTGTAATGCAAAGCAAGGCGGCTTCAGCTCAGGAAATCTCTGAACAGGCGAGCGTCTTCACTCTGTCTATCGTTGTCGGTGGAATTGTTTTTGCGTTGGTTTGCGGATTCATTTTTGCGAATACATTGGCGCGATCGCTCAATCGAATTAGTGAGGCCGTTCTTGGAGCTGCGGAGCAAACGTCATCTGGAGGTGCGCAATTGGCAGCGGCCAGTGTGCAGCTTTCAGCGGGTTCTACGGAAGCGGCAGCATCTCTGGAGGAAACGGTGGCTTCACTGGAAGAACTATCCAGCATGGTCAAATTAAATACAGGGAATGCACAAGAAGCCAATGTGCTTTCGCAAAGATCGAGAGAGTCTGCGGAAAAAGGAGAGATATCAATTTCAAAGCTTATTGATTCGATGACGGATATTGCCAATGGCTCCAAAAAGATTGAAGAGATTATCAATGTTATTGACGATATTGCCTTTCAAACGAATTTGTTGGCGCTCAATGCCGCCGTGGAAGCGGCCCGCGCTGGAGAGCAAGGGAAGGGATTCGCGGTTGTGGCTGAGGCCGTTCGTGGTCTGGCGCAAAGAAGTGCGCTCGCTGCAAAAGACATTTCTACGCTTATTACCGAGAACGTCAGCAAGAGTGAGAACGGCTCGAAGGTCGCACATGAAAGCAGTGCCGTTCTTAAAGACATTCTTAATGCGGTAAAGAAGGTTGCAGATCTTAATGGTGAGATCGCAGCCGGAAGCCAAGAGCAAGCCAGTGGTCTGGAGCAGATATCAAAGGCGATGAACCAGCTGGATCAGGCAACTCAAGCAAACGCCGCGTCCTCAGAAGAGGTGGCCGCCTCATCGGAGGAGATGTCTCATCAGGCGAATGCTTTGTCTGAACTTGTCGAGGAGCTTCAGAAAATTGTACAAGGAGCTAAAGGTGACGCTCCCGCTTCACTGGCGTCAAGTCGACAAGGTTCTGCTAAACGAACTGGACGAGAAGAAAATAAATTGGCGGCAGCAGCTTCCTTTGACAAACAGGCCAGCGGAAGAAGTGGCATTGGCAACCTCTCAGGATTTTGAGTAAACTGATCGACCTGTGTGGTGTGATCAGTTTAGATTTTGATGATTTCCACTGAGGGGGCGATCTAAGAAGTCGCCCCTTCATCATTAATCATAGGCGATTGCCGCAGCTAAAATGTCTCTAAGGCAACTGTTTTTTGGATTTTCTCTGCGTTTTGCGGGTTGGTATTTGTTCCAAAGACCACTTCTTCAATTAAGAGTACGCTTTGTGCTAAGCTATGGGACTGAGAGGAAAGTTCCATAGCAGCAGCAGATGACTGTTCCGCGGAAGCTGCATTTTTTTGTGTCACTTCGTCCAAACTGTTCATCGCCTTGCCGATTTGATTGATTCCATTTCTTTGCTCAGCGCTGGCCGTTGCTATTTCATTATTTAGATCAGCGACTTCTTTCACGGATTTTACAATTTCTCCCAACACTGTGCCGCTTCGTTCGGCTTGAGAACTTCCGTTCCTAATTTTGGCAACGCTACCATTAATCAAAGAGGCAATGTCCTTAGCGGCTTCTGCGCTTCTTTGGGCAAGGCTGCGCACAGCCTCGGCGACAACTGCAAATCCTTTTCCTTGCTCTCCAGCGCGGGCCGCTTCCACGGCAGCATTGAGCGCAAGAAGATTTGTTTGAAAGGCGATGTCATCGATAACATTCGTGATTTCAGCAATTTTTTTTGAGTCAGCGGAAATGCTGTTGATAGATTCAATAAGTATTTTAATTTCTTGCTCACCTTTGGTTGCAATGTCGCGGGTTGAGACCGCTAAAGCAGCTGCCTTGGTGGCGCTATCGCTATTAACCTTAACCATTGAAGTCAACTCTTCCATAGTTGCTACAGTCTCTTCCAAAGAGGAAGCCTGTGTCGCGGCCGCTTGTGAAAGAGTTTGTGAAGACTCAGCGATTTGATTGGCGGTGCTCGTTAGCTGTTCGCCCGATTTACCCAAAACCTTTGTCGTTCTTTGGAGGACTGCAATGGGACCATTCATAACGAATGCGGCAAGTAAAAGAGCGCCAAGGCCGCCGGCAAAAATGAAGAGACCTAAATAAGTGGTGGGTGAGAGACCTCCGTCACTTGTCGCCGCCTTGTGGGTTTCTGCGATATCATTCGAAATTGCAAAAACGCCATGCAATTTTCCATCCTTCCAATCCTCCATCCTGTATCCAAGAATATCTCTTCCATTTCCCCAAGGACTAGTCGCTGGATCTCCATGACAAGCAAAGCAGCCAAAGGATTTCTTAAGGCGGACGGGTCTATACACCGTGACCTTATGGCCATTGTCTTCCACATATTCTTGTAGATTTACGTCTGCCTCGAACTGTTTAAAGATCTTCATTTCTTCGAATGTGGCGGCATTCTCTTTTTTGCGGGGCTCATTTGAAAAGACGCGAAAATTATAGTGTTGAGCTTCGGAATCTTCCATCCCGATTTTCATGGCGGCATAGATAGGCACTTGTTGAAGGATGATAGATTTGTCTTCTTCTGTAAGTTCAAGGGAGGATTTGTATTTTTTGGTGTACAGTTCAATCATCGGCTGGAGTCCACCCTGATTGGCGACGAATTTTGCGGCAGCATCCAGCCTGGAATGTATTGTCCTGGATTTAGTTATTAATCCTTTGCGAAACTCCACTTCGTTGAAGTGAATCGCTGTTCCTAATGCAACGGCCGCGCACATGATGCACGCTACGGCCACTGTCCATAAAATTTTCACCTTTAACTCTAGTTTTTTTAACCAGATCATTCAAGTTTCTCCATGTTTAAATGTGAATTGAGATTTAACTTTTGAGCATCCTGGAGGAGGCATTAAACAATATCAAGCTTATGAGTTTTTTTGAACAGGGGGTGGATGTTGAGGAAATATGGGAACGCATATTCGAGCAATTCCTCATATGACAATTGATGGATGTATAGTTTGATTTAAATTAGAAATTCTAAAAGCAATTGATGTTGGCGTTAATTAGGAGACAGCGAAAGAGTCTTAATGTTTGAGGTCTCGCTCTGTTCTCCCCAGCTGATAGTGATGGAGTTGTCGTGATGCAAGAGGCTCCATTTGTTATCGCGCTGAATTCCCTCGGCGATTTTGTCGAGGAATTTATAATCGAGTGCGTGAATTGCAATTTTCTCGGCCTGGTGAATATTTTCGCCAGCACACTCACGCAAAATAAGATTGGCATCTTTATAAGTATAAACTTTGACGGTTTGAGCGGCCTTCGCTGCCTTGTGAAGTTTTTTAGGGCTGGGGTTGCCTATCTCAATCCACAAGGAGATTCGACCACTCCCAAGGACCTCAACGCGCATTGCGGGAACTTCAGGATCTCCCAAGCCTG
The DNA here is from genome assembly GCF_029531655.1 of Bdellovibrio svalbardensis. NCBI lineage: Bacteria > Pseudomonadati > Bdellovibrionota > Bdellovibrionia > Bdellovibrionales > Pseudobdellovibrionaceae > Bdellovibrio > Bdellovibrio svalbardensis. The sequence goes on along the minus strand of NZ_JANRMI010000002.1, from coordinate 890,740 downwards.
CAGGCGAAAACTCAAGGTCTTGCTGAGAGTTCAATGCAAAAGCAATCACTCTTGTCAGAAGGTACTGCATTGATTCGGAAGGGTGCATGGCAACCCGGAAGTCAAGGAGGTCGTAGACTCCACGGTCCACGTCGGAAAGATCAATGCGGAACCGATAGAGCGTTGTTGTTTGAGCCATTAGTAGTTCACAGTTTCAAAGAGATCAGTGGCTTTAGGAGTAATTTTAATCAAACCTAAGTCTTTTAATTGAGATGCGAGCGTGTCCCAGCGTGATTCCATCATGGATCCCAGTTTTACATCTTTCACGACGATCAAAGGTTTTTGAATTTCTGCTGCAGATTTAAAAGTCTCAAGATTGAGGCTTTTATTAAGCGTGGCCATATAGTGGTTGGCTTTATCGGGGGCGGAAAGATAATTTTTCCAGCCTTGATCAACAGCTTTAAGAACTTTTTTGACCAGATCAGGTTTGTTTTTAAGTGTGTCTTCCGTTGTGGCTAAAACGACCAGATAGGGATTGAAACCTTCGTCTGCAATCATGAAGGTCTGCACCTTCGCCCCGGACTTTTCAGCGCTGAGAGGTTCCGTGGTTAGAAAGCCCTGTTGAGAAAAGTTTTTGTCGTTGATGAAGTTAGCAACGCCGCCCAAGTAAGGAACGACTTTAACCTTGGGTTTTCCAAACTTCTTAACTAAGAACTGAAAATAGGGAAGACCAGACTGCATTGAAAGGACGCCGTCTGAAGTGAATACTTCTTTTAGATTTTTAAAGCCACGCTCTTTGTGTGACATAACGATATAAGGAGCAGTTTGATAAACTGCATACAAGGCTTTTACCTTATTCTTAGAGTTGCGATCCTGCGAAAGAATAATCTCATCAGCACTGACGATAGCGAAATCTACCTTTTTATTGGCCAGCATTTGTACTGTGGGTGTGCCTGAGCCACCTTGAATGATATCCACCTTGAGACCTTGTTGAGCAAAATATCCTTCCAATTCCGCCGCGTAAAATCCGCCGAATTCTGGTTCTGCTTTCCAATTCAATGCCAAGCTGACAGTTTGTGCTGCGAAAATCTGTGTGGAACATAATAAGACAAAGACCAGAATTACATTTTTCATATTTCACCTTGAGAAAAAGGTCTGCGACTTGTGACTATTCGGTGTGTGATATTTAAGGCGCCGATTAAAAGTAGACCGAGGATTGAAAGTAATAACAAAGACGCAAAGACGATATCAACCCGTTGTTGAGTTCTGGCGGCGTCGATCATCGCTCCTAAGCCTCCACCAGCTACAAATTCACCAGCGATACTACCAATGATGGATAAACCGATGGCTATCTTCAGGCCCGAGAGAATATGAGAGTACGCATTGGGAAGCTTGAGCTTTACCAAAGTTTGCCAAGGGCTGGCATGGTAAATTTTAAACAGATCTTTCTGCGCGGAAGAGGCACTTTCCAAACCTGATAACGTGCTTGCGATAATTGGAAAGATCGACACGATAAAGCTGGATGCAATAACGGTCGGGGCTCCAAAGCCAAAGTAAATCACTAATAAGGGGGCAATGGCGATGATAGGCACCGTCTGGAAAAATACAGCAAATGGCAGAATAGCTCTTTTTAAAAGGTTGGACATTGAAAATACAAAAGCAGTCAGTCCGCCGATTAAAATACTCAAGGCCAGACCACAAAGAGTGTTCTTGAGTGTCTCTATGAAAGCGGTCTGAAAATCAGGATGAAGTTCAGCAATTGTTTTTAATACTTGGGAGGGAGCCGGAATCAGGGTTTCTTGGATCCCGCCGCTTTTCACTAAGACTTCTAAAAGGGCCGTAAAAATTATGAACGCCACGAGTGCTGGAAGGCTTTTTGACAAGTTGCTGGTCTTCAGGTTGTGCTTCATGCTCGAAGTCTTTCTGAAAGTTCTCTGACGACCTTGTTAAAGGTTTCTGAGGTGCGTAGTGAGTCCGTTCTGTCGCCGGGAAGGTCCAAAACTTTATCAGAAGAAATTTTAGCCCCCGTTCCCTTTAACATAATAACTCGTTCAGCAAGAAAACTGGCTTCTACTAATGAGTGGGTCACAAAAATCACTGTCATTTTTTCTGACTTCCACAGGTCTCGCAACTGCAGTTGCAATTCAGAGCGCGTAATTTCATCAAGAGCCGCGAAAGGTTCATCGAGCAAAAGAAGTCGGGGTTGGGTCACTAAAGCCCTGGCAATTGCGACACGCATTTTCATTCCGCCGGAAAGTTCATGGGGGAATAAATGGGCCGCCTCTTGAAGTTTTACCTTTTCCAAAGCCTTGAGAGCTTTGTTTTTCATTTCTTCTTTTTTTAGACCCAAGTCAGGCAGGAGTTCAAAGGGCAAATAAACATTTTCCAGGGCTGTTTTCCAAGGAAGTAAATTCGCATCTTGAAAAACAAAACCAATTTGTTCAGTGTTAGTCTGTACCGAACCTGACGTGGGCTTCTCGAGACCTGCAATCAGACGCAGTAAGGTCGACTTGCCTGATCCAGATGCACCAACTAAAGAAACGAAAGAACCCGCAGCAATTTGCACATTCATGTCAAGAATGACGGGGCCTGCGGTGCTTTTCGCAAAATCCTTCGTCAGGTCCTTAATTTGAATACTTGCAGCTGCCGCAGTTGTTTCCGGCATCTTTACACCCAGTCGTAGTTGAAACTGATGCTGATGCGTTCTTTATCAGTATCGCCACCTGCAGCCTTGTCGAACTGATTCCCTGGGACTTCATGACGAAGCCAGCTTTCAAAGAGCACGAGATGGCCTTCGGCTGGCTGTAAAGAGATGAATCTTTGGTTTGCCTCTTTGGCGTTGGCTTTGCGAGGTGGTGTTGCCATGAAGCTTGCCATGCGCGGATCTTCAAATTTAATTGCCGAGCTGCCCTTCGGAGTCTGCACATAGTAAGTCCCGCTGATAACTGAGAGCGGGTGGATATGCATGCTGTGATGAACCCCTGCCGGCATGATATTAATCCAGCAAGAGCTCATTTTAAGTTCTTTGGGATCGATATCCATTTCGAGATGTTTAACAAATTTGCGAACATGTTTGTTGATCTCTTTTTCAAGCAATTCAAATGTTGTCGAAGCTTGGTGAAGTTGCGCGATCGATCCATAAGATGTGTATCCACCGGGGTAGTTTTTTAAGGACCAAAGCTGCCCCTCTTCATCAATTCGCGAATAGGTTTTAGCTTCCTGTTTCAACTCTTTATTCATTTGAGACAAAGTTGGTTTTTGGCCAGCCGCCTTCAATGGCGCGTAATAAACGAAGGTAGGGAAGAGTGTTTTTATCATATTGAGACATTAGGATTAAAAGTGTTTCAAGACAAGAACTGATAACCATTAGTTCGACACCTGCTAAAACTATCGCCACGAAAGGACTGTCATCTGCATTTAAAAAGGGGAGAGGCTGGATTTCTCTTGGCACTCCCCTTGCTTTGTATCTAGGTATTACCAAGGAGTGAATTATGAAAAAGCAACTTTTAGTAACAGTGATCGCAATGATTCCAGCAATGGGTTTCGCAAAAGTTGCCGATTTCAACTCGATGATCTCTGACAATATGAAAGAACAAGGTCAGCTTCATTCCACGGTAAAAACCACTGTTGGCGAAGCTCGCGAAAAAGCTCGTGAGCGCATCGTTATCGTTGAAAATAAAGGTGGCTCTTATAATGCCCCTACTAAAAAAGAACTCTTAGCATTCAGCAAAGAGAAGCAAAACTTCGCTCCATCACAAAAGAAGCAATTCGATCGTTTGGCGAACGAAATCCATCTTTCTGATGAATAGTTTTAAAGTATAAGTTTGCGAAGTTCCTGCTGCGAATAAACGTAATCCGCATAAACCATGGTGTTGGTGATATTTCGATGTCCCAACGCCACCTGGACCAATCTTAAATCCTTCGTCTTTTGATACAATTCAATCGCAAATGTATGCCTTAAGGAGTGGAACTTCTTTGGAACGGGGCGATACATTTCCCAAACTTGATAGAGTCTATTGTAAGAGATGGGGAAAACCTTGGTTCCCCCTTCTTTTTCGGCAAATCGATGAAGCCGATTGAAGATATCAGAATGAAGAGGAATTTCCCGATCGTTCGAGCCCTTTATTCCCCGGATAAAAACACTTTCATCGTAGGGGTTCAAATCCGACCTTTGAATATTGAGAATTTCCTGAGCCCGGGCGCCGGTTCTTAAAGCCACCCAAAACATCAAACAATTGCGTGGATCCTTATCCTGGAAATCTGTGAGAATTTTTCGCAAACGTTCTGTTTCGGGTGCGAGAAGATATTTGTTTTTATTCAGTGAGTATCGAGATGCCGTAGCCATAATTCATCATTCAAAAGTCTGGGTGGGTTTGACAAGGGGTATTGCGTGACTCACTGCATCCAAAGTGTTGATATATAAACAAGATATTGTTATACGCTCTGCGTCTATTTATGATGCGTTGCGCTACATGGATATACCGCAAACACCACATATAAAAACATCAATAATACCAATAACTTAATACTAAAGCTTATAACTATAAGCTTTAGGTAAATTTGAAAAAGGGGTATCCGGGGTATCCCAGGAAGGATTCTTCCGTGGTTTCAATGACTTAGCTTGACTCTTGATCTGCACCTTTTAAAGTATATCTGTATTTCACAACGCAAAACAATGTGTAAAACAATACTAATATTGTGAAATGCAATGGTCTAGAGGGGGTTGATGATGGAAATGGAAGTCCAGGGTATGGATCAGGGGTTTGAAGAGGTTGCTGAAATAGGCCCATCAAACGAGAGCTTTCAAGAAGGGGAGGAGTCTCCCCGTTCAAAGACCTCTTTAAGGATGCATTATGAAGCTCAAGTTGCAGTTATCCGCCGTCAAACGGGGGATTTGGAGTCTGTTCGCCTTGGTTTGGGGCTTTCACAAAGAAAAATGGCCCAACTTTTAATGGTCGATCCCTCAGCTTGGACCCGCTGGGTGAAGCAAGGAGATGAAGCTCCACCCCATATTTGGCGTGCTTTGCAGTGGTTTTCGGCTTTGCAGGAAAAAATCCCGGGTTTAACTCCCCATTATTTCATTAATCAAAGCCCTCAGGTGCTGCATCAAAAAGCTTTGCAGGAGTTGGATCAGGAGCGGTCGGAAAGACAGCAGGAACATCGAAATTTGCAGGAAAAATTGGATCTTATCTCTGCGGATCGGGCTGAGCTGCAGAACTCACTTCAGCAGGAGATCTTTAAGCTCAAAAAAGACCTGAATTTTCATAAGAAGATGAGTATAGTCATCCTTTCTTTAAGTATTGTCTGGGCCGCTGTGCTCATGGTTTGGAAATTTGCATGATTAAACACGACGTCGTAAGGCTTTTAGCCACTCAAAAAATCGCTGCTGCCATCACTAAAATGGGCCAGTCTTTAACGGAAGACGAAATCTATAAAGCCTTGGTTGAACCACCGAACTCTGAAATGGGTGATCTGGCATTTGGGTGTTTTACGCTCGCAAAAGCCCTTAAAAAAGGCCCTCCACAAATTTCCGCTGAAATTGCGCAAAATATTGTGACCGATTCTGAATTGGTAAAGGCTCAAGCTGCAGGTCCTTATCTAAACCTGACGTTCTCTCCACAGGCTTTGGGTGAAAAAGTTGTGGCGCCGATTCTGGATGGTTCATTCTTTAAGAAACAAATTCTTGAGAAGTCTCCAAAAACAATGATCGAGTATTCGCAACCCAACACTCATAAAGAGTTGCATGTGGGGCATATGCGAAACCTTTGTCTGGGTGATGCCCTCGTGCGCATGCTTCGCTATTCGGGCCGCGAAATTATCTCTTCTACCTTTCCTGGCGATATGGGGACTCACGTCGCGAAGTGCCTTTGGTATATGAAAAAACACAACCACGAGCCGGTTCCTGCAAAGGAAAAGGGTGAGTGGTTGGGGCGTATGTATTCAAAAGCCAATCTTCTTCTCGAGGACCAAAACGGGACCCCGCAGGAAGAGATCAATCGCGCCGAATTGACCGAGATTCTAAAGCAGCTCGAGTCTGGCAATGGTCCTTACTATGACCTTTGGAAAGAGACTCGTGAGTGGTCCATCGCTTTGATGAAGAGTGTTTATAAATGGGCCAACGTTGAATTCGACGAGTGGTATTTTGAGTCGGACATGGATACACCTTCTGCATCTTGGGTGAAAGACCTTTATGCTCAGGGTAAGCTTGAAAAATCCAATGGCGCTATCGGTATGAATTTGGAGTCTGAGAATCTGGGTTTCTGTATGCTTTTGAAAAGCGATGGAACCGGACTTTATGCGACTAAAGATTTGCTTTTAGCGAAGCATAAATTCGAAGACAGAAAAATTGAGAAATCAGTTTATGTTGTCGACATGCGCCAGGCGTTGCATTTCAAGCAAGTTTTCCGTGTTCTGGAAATTCTTGGTTTCGAGCAGGCTAAAAATTGCTTCCATCTTCAATATAATTATGTCGAATTGCCTGATGGCGCGATGAGCTCTCGTAAGGGAAATATCATTCCTTTGAGTTCACTCGTACACAGTATGGAAGGCCATGTAAAAGCGACTTATTTAAGTCGTTATGAAAACGAATGGTCTAAAGAGGAAATTGAGACAGTTGCGGGGCAGGTTGCCAAAGGTGCTATTTTCTATGGCATGCTTCGTATGGATACGAACAAGAAGATCGTCTTTGATATGAATGAATGGCTGAAACTAGACGGCGAGTCGGGTCCATTCATTCAATACTCTCACGCACGTATTGCAAGTCTTGGCAGAAAGTTCCCGCGCACCACTGATAAAGTTGATTGGAGTCAGTTGTCGCATGCAAGTGAAAGACAATTGATGCAGGCGATGTTTGGCTTCAATACGTCAGTAGCACAAGCCTCTGAAAACTTTAAACCTGCCGCAATCTGCACTTATCTCTATGAGTTGGCGAAGAAGTTTAACGTTTTCTATCATGAGTGTCCTATCGGAATGGAAAAAGATGAAGCCACTCGAGAGGCGCGTCTGGCGTTGGCTGCTGCGGTCGGCGCTACCCTAAAACAAGGTATGTCTGTATTAGGAATGCCTGCTCCTGATAAAATGTAGTTATTTTTTAAGCACTCCGACCCGTCGTCGGAGTGCAGCATTACCGCTAGGCGTAAGTGCTAGTCTTTTTACTCAAATCATCCCATGATCGCCTTCGCAAACGTAAATCAGTTTCAATAATCAAGATGGGGCCTTCTATTCTGACCCCATCTATGAAGGAGTCTACTTTGGGAACTTTTGAAGTCATCTCTAAGCATGGTGATCATGAACAAGTTGTATTCTGTAATGATCCGAATGTTGGTTTAAAAGCTATCATCGCAATCCACAACACGGCGCTAGGTCCAGCTCTTGGTGGAACACGCATGTGGAACTACAAAAATGAAGATGAAGCTTTGGTGGACGTTCTTCGTCTTTCTAAAGGTATGACTTATAAAGCTGCGGCTTCAGGTTTGAACTTGGGTGGCGGTAAAGCGGTTATCATCGGTGACCCAAAAACTCAAAAATCAGAAGGTCTATTCAGAGCTTTTGGTCAGTTCGTAAACTCTTTGAATGGTAAATACATCACTGCTGAAGACGTTGGAACGAACGTTCAAGACATGGAGCATATCTACATGGAGACTCCTTGGGTGACTGGTATCCCTAAGGATTTCGGTGGTTCAGGCGATCCATCTCCATACACGGCGCATGGCGTTTTGATGGGTATTAAAGCTTCTGCCAAAGAGAAATTCGGTACGGATTCTTTGAAAGGCATGAGAATCGCTATTCAAGGTCTTGGTAACGTGGGTTCAAATTTGGCGAAATACCTTCAAGCTGAAGGCGCTGAGATGACAGTTGCTGATATCGACATGGCTCGCACTAAAAAAGTGGCAGAAACTTATGGCGCGAAAGCAGTAAGCTCTGAAGAAATCCTTTTCACAGATTGCGATATCTTGGCTCCGTGCGCTTTGGGTGCGATTGTTAACGATCAAACTATCACGAAGTTCAAAACCAAAGTCATCGCTGGTGGCGCGAATAACGTTCTTGCAGAGGCTCGTCATGGCGATCAATTGCGCGAATTGGGCATCTTGTACGCTCCAGACTACGTTATCAATGCCGGTGGTTTGATGAACGTATTCGTTGAGCTTGAAGGTTACTCTCCAGACCGCGCGTTTGAGAAAACGAAGCGTGTTTATGACAATATCTTAAAGGTTTACGAAATTGCAAAACGTGACAATATCGGAACCCACACTGCGGCGGATCGTCTGGCTGAAGAGCGTATCAAAACTATTGGTCGCCTCAAACAACGTCACCCAGGTAAATCTTCTCGTTCATTCACAACTTTGAGAGAAGTCTATAACCGCTAGTTCGCAATTTAGCTCCCCCGTGAGTTAAATATCAAAAGGCTCGTAGCTGCTAACGCAGAACGAGCCTTTTTTTACCGCAAAAGGTGCCAGGCACCTTTTGCTTCACTCGCCGCGTAACGATCTGTTATTGGGGGTGGCTTTGCTTGACTAAGGTCCTTAAACTGCAGAACAATTATTCCTTCTAAGTATTTATTAACAGCGAGGAATTATCTTGAGCACGAAAATCTCTAAAGACGCTTTGAAGTCACCAGATCAAGTTACCAAAACTTTGCGTGAAGGTTTTGTCTGGACTACGACACACTCTAAAATTGTTATTACTGTGGTTGCTGCTTTTATCGTAGTGGGTACAGGGATTTCTATCGCTGGATATCTTTCTGATAAAAAAGAAACAGCAACTCAAGAGAAGTACTTCGCGGTTGAAAAAGTTTATAACGAAAAACGTCGTGGCTTTGAAGAAGCAGCTCGTGCGGAAGTGATGGCAGGTCAAGCTAAGGACAAAAAAACAGCTCCGGCTTTTGATCCCGCAAAGAAAGCTTCTGGCGACTTGCAAAAAGACTATGGAACTGTGATTCCTGGTTTTGAAGCCTTGATCAATGAAGCGCCAAGCACGACAGCAGCAAGAATGGCCGCTTTGAACTTGAGCAATATCTATATGGAATACAAAAAAACTGATGAAGCTCTTGCGACTTTGCAAAAAGTTGAAAAAGCTTTGAATAAATCAGAGGCGACCAGCGCTTTGGTTTACATGCAAATGGGTAATGCCTTTGCTGATAAAAATGACTGCAAATCTGCCGTTGATACTTGGCAAAAAATCACTGCTGCAAAGAATTTCCAATTTGCTCATGATGAAGCGAAACTTCGTATGGGTCTTTGCTATGAGTCTTTGAATGACGCTGCAAAAGCTGAACAGCTTTACACAGAAGTAGCTAAAAAAGAGAACGCGGAACAACCTACTGATGTCGCTGCAGTTCGTGAAGCCTCTAAGTATCTACGTCTTTTGAAGGCGAAGAAAAGCCTTTAGGCCGGTTTACGCTCCTGCTGCGCAGGAGTAGAGAAGTCCTCTCGCGGTTCTGGTGTGTTTTAGTTGTGATTCCAAGAAGAAGGAACGGATGAAAATTCAAAGTCTTTACTCCTCTGCGGTTATTATGTCTTTGATGTTGATGGGGTGCTCCACTTTAAACTCGACCATGAGCAATCTTGGAGAGTCGTGGAGTTCTCGCAATAACAAAAGAACTTTTGAAGTTAAGACGGCTTGGGTGCGTTCGACGACTGAAAAAGACAATCTGGGGTTCCGCAAAATCAATCGCATGACGCCAATTCTTGTAGGCAATTTAGTGATCCAAGGTAATGGCGTTGACGGTATAGCGGCTTATGAACGCGAGACGGGTGATCTAAAGTGGCGTCTTCCAGTTGTAAATGGTGTTGAACCAAGTGCTGCTCTTATTCGTGATCGTTTGTTCTTTGGTGCGAGTGATGGAAACTTCTACTCTATAGAGGCCAGCACAGGTCGTGTGCAATGGACCTTCCCAACTAAGATCGAGAATCTTTCTGAGCCATTGCTTGATGAAGGCGTGGTTTATTTCCTGTCCGGAAGCAATGTTTTCTATGCTTTGGATGCGGCAACTGGAAAGCAACTTTGGTTGTATTCACGCCAGGACACTTCACAATTCTCCATTCGTGGTGGCAGCAAAGCGGCACTTCGTAATGGGATTCTTTATGTAGGTTTCTCAGATGGGTCACTGGTTGCATTGAATGCGAAAAGCGGCAATGTGGTCTGGGAGCTTCAGTTGAATCGTAATAAGCGCTTCCGTGATATCGATGCCACTCCGGTTATTGATGGTGATCAGATCTATATCGCTGGTTATGACGACAAGCTTTACTGTGTTTCTGCGGAAAAAGGCGAGGTTGTTTGGAGAGTTGATGGCGGTGGATACAGCGGCGTCAGCATTTCAGGCGACAAACTTTTCTATCCGACAACTGGCGGTGAAGTTCTGGCTTTGCAAAAGGCGAATGGCGAAAAGCTGTGGTCTTACAAAGTGAAAGACGGCATTCCGACGCAGGTGAAAATCTTTAAAGGCATTATTGCCTTTGGGGAGTCTCAGGGACGGCTTCAGTTTTTAGATCTAAATACTGGAAAAGTCTTGGGTGAGATGGAACCTGGACGTGGGATTCTGTCTGCTCCTCAGGTTGATGAGAAAAACAATCGTGTGTATTTCATTTCAGGCGAGGCAAATCTTTACGCAATTGATGCTGCTTGGGTGAAAAAAGATTACTTTCAGGAGTAGATGATGAAGTTTGTTCTTTTGATGCTTTCAATGGGTTTTGTTTTGGGTGCTTGCTCTCATGCTAATTGTGGGGCGCAGAAACCGGAAAATAAAGCTGCCGCGGGTGGAGTTATGGTGGAAAAAAGCTCTTCTACAGACAAAGTGAAGGTCTATAAAGCTGACGGTTCTCTTCAGTGTGGCCAGGGCAAAAAGATCGACCTCGCTGAAATGCAAAAAGGTCTCAAATCTATCAAAGTCTATTCTAGCGAAAACAAAAACGATGGAATGATGCGCATTCAGCTTTGCGGAACTCCGACAGGTAATAGCAATGTCTATGAGATTGATCGCAAAGATCTGGAAGCTGCTTTGAAACTTGGCTTTAAAGAATGGACCGCAGAATAACGAGTCCAGATCACGTCTCTTTCTGAGACGTCGCCTTGGTTAACACCAGGGTAACAAATCACGCATAAAGGGCTTTCCCAGAATGAGAAAGTCCGTCTTTCTAGATACTTAGACTTGGTCCTTAAATTTGCATGGTAAGCACGTGAGGTGTTTGCTATGCGTAAGATCTATACTCTACTTATTGCGTTCCTGATTACCACCGGCGGGGGAGGAGTTCCCTACGCTCATGCTGAACTAACTGCAGCACATAAGGATCAACTGACGAAGTTGAACTATATGCTTTCTGTAGATCGTTTGGACTTCTATTCTGATGGTCTGGCTGACTATTTGATGGAGCACAATCAAGCAAAAGCGGCGGAAGCTATTCGTCAAATTCGCCCTGAAGAGTACGCGGCTCAGAACTATGTTATGCAAGATCTCAATAACACTGACAAGTGGAATGAGCTTATTCTCTCCATGTTACATAAGAAATTCCCTGAATTTAAAAATCTCACGCTTAAAGATATTGAGTGGAACTACAACTTCTTCCGAAAAAAACTAATGGAAGGCTTTAAGGCTGATGAAATTGCTTTGAAAAAAGAGGCTTCGATTTCAGATATCAGTTCTCATAAGGTTTCTTTTGCGAAACGTTCTATTCCCAATGTTGATGGTAAAGCGATCTTACTGGACTCTGAAAGATATATTTCAGAAAAAACGACTCGTGCGTTGTTCTGGGATGCGGCCGTTTCCGGTAAATCCATTGAGTTCCATATGGGAACTGAGCGTGATTTCCGCCAAAGAATTTCTCAAGAAGACCGTGAAGTGATCGCGGAAATCAAAACCCGTGCTGCCAATTACAATAAAATGTACCTCGTTCATGACCCACGTACGAATGAGTATTCTTATGCTATCACCCGCATTTCAGGTGATGACCGCGTAAAACACTTGATCGCACAGCTTAGAATCCTGAAATACGACTCTAAGGTGCCTTTAAAGAACGATTTCGTTCGCGTCTATGGTAATGCCAATCAAGTTCATCGCGATCAAGAGGCGCGTCTTTTAGAGCTATTTAAAACAGTACCTAAAGCCGATGTCGTCGTGATCGGACAGAAGTCTGCCATCTCGAATGTTATTACAATGGCTGGAATGATGGCACAAATGCAGCCAGATCTTAGATCTGAAGTTGTTGCCGACAAAACACAGATCTCAAAACTGGCTCAGACAGTTAAAGAATCAGGTTCTTACTTCTCTGTGACAACCAAGGCTTCTGTTGTGAAGTCTGAGTTCGAAAAAGTAACGAATCCACTGGCTGGAAACTATGAAGTCTATACTTCGGAACAACCGAGCCATGACATTTCCGATGTCCTACTAGAAACCAAAGACGGCAAAATCGTTCGCTGGAGATTTATCTCAAATATGTGGGGAGATGAAGTGGTGCCAGTCGCGCGCGCTCTTCGCAACTCTGGACATGAAAAAGTCGTTTATATCGGAACAGCGGGTGGTCTAGTAGGTAAAGGTTTGAAAGTCGGGGATGTGGTTTCTCCTTCTAAAACTTATACTCAAGCTGGCAAATTGTTTGATCTTGAAGCACCGACTTACGGAAAAGACTTTGTAAAAACCGGTATGACTTTGGGACAAGTGACCTCGCCATTTGATGAGACAAAAACTTGGTTCAACAAATGGAGCAACAAGATTGATCTTGTGGAGCTTGAAACTGGTTACCTCAAAGAAAATCTTGGCCCACGTGTAAGCTTCCAGCCTTATTTATTGGTGTCTGATGTGGTCGGCTCTGAACATGAATCCCTGGCAGTTGCTGCAAGTGATTCTGGAAAAAGAAAAAATGGTCAAATGAAGCTTCTTGAGAGCTTGTTCATGCAAAGCGGAATCAAAGCTCCGGTAGGCAATATGGACATGATCTCGGCTGAGTTGGCAGTGCAAAGAATGTATTATAAAATCGACGTTCTAAGGCCTTCTCGCGATATCACTTCGAAAGCTCAATTGACTCAATTGGCTTTGCGCAAAGGCTTGTCAACGGATGCGGAATTGGAAGCCTTGATTAAAGCGGAGCCAGCTTTTGATCGCCAGCTTTTGATGGATAAGCTTGAAAAGTTCTCTGGCGCCACGGATTTGTTAGCTCAGAAGATCAAGCAAGTTAACTTTGCCATTGTCGGCTCTGACGAGTTCATGAATGGCACCTGGAATGCGAAGAAAGCTTTATCGCTTAAATTGATGATCGGCACTATGACGGCTGCGGATGCTGAATCTGTGTATGCCAAAGAGCTTGCGCAAATTAAGCAAACGATGGGCAAGGACTTACAGATTGAAGTTGTAGACTTTGATGCTGAAAAGTCTCGCGGAGCTCTTCGCTTCAATGCCGGCAGTAAACGCGTGTTGGCTGCGCACTATGAAAACAAGATTCTAAAGAAATTGGGCCTAACTAAAGAGATCGACAAAAACGGCGGCGTACGCTTCCGTGAAATTACTGAGACTACTGGAGGTATGAGATGCGAAGCCGTAATGTTGTAAAAAGAACTATTCCATGTTTGGCAGTTGTTCTTGCTGTGACTATGCAAGGCAATATGGCTCATGCCGGCATCTTAGATGCAGCCAAAGCGATGGTTTCAGCGATTCTCAAAAAGAGTGCTGCGCCAACTCAGCAGACGACATCAACGTCGAAGTCTAACGCTCAAGCTGCAACTCATACTGCTCAGACCGCTACTGCGAACGCCGCAGCGGCCGTTCAGGTCGATGCCGGAGTCGTTGAGTCCGTTGAAGAGACGACTTGGAAGTCTCTTATGAAAATTCAGGATACTATTAACAATTACTATGTAAACGCCAATTCTGCTACAGATGATATCGGCAAGCTTCGCGGAGCTGCACAGGTAAAAATTGTTAAAGTCACCAATGTGAATAACGAACACCACAGTCGTATTATTCCGCAGTATACGGATAAAGATTTGGTTCTTACCGTGCAGGTTGATGATACGGCTTTAAAGAATCCAGAGCTTCTTGTTAAAGATATTTCTGTATTGATGACATTAACTCATCTTGCTCAAGTCTCTATGAATTCGATCCCTGGTGACTACGCCAAATCTTCTGCTCTAGGTAAATTGTTCGATTCTCCGCACTCATGGACTGAAGGTTATTTCAATGCGACTGAGGGGAGTCTTGTTTCTCAGGCGCGCATGAAGAATATCGAGATGGCCATCATGCAGTCGAATGTCCCTCAACAGGCTCTTCAAACATTAAGAAATGGTTCGCCGACGGCTCTTCCTAATGGGGAAGGACAAATTTCTGCAGATATCGTGAATATTGAAAAACAAGTGACAGAACTCAATCAAAAAGCGGAAAAATTCGCTCGCCAACAACAAAAGGCCTTGGATAAATGGAGATCTGAAACGGGCTCCTTGGACAAGCTTGAAGCTATGGAGTTGAAGCTTAATGATTTGATGTTGAAGAACGATCGCAAAGGTGTTCGCGATATGCTTGAGGCTTACTTGCCTTGGCAAATCATGGAGCCTACAGAATACAAAGCCTGGAAAACTTGGTTAGAAGCGATTGAGCATCCAGATCTTTCTAAAACCACGGTTGCTTTCCGTGGTCTTGACTATAAAACAGATAAGATCCAAAGAATGGAAACAATCAAAGGCGGGGAAGAGAAATTCGCCTTTATGTCGACGGTCTTGACTAAAAATCAAGGCAGTTACACTCGTCGCCTGCGTTCTTTAACGACAAATCGTGAAAAGAATGGAGATGAAGGTCAAAAAGTTTTTGGTGACAAGGCTATGGCTATTAAAATCACTGACCAAATGACGGCTCATGCTCGCGACCCGAAAGCTTCCAGCTTCTTGTCATTTACTTATAATCCATTTGTGGCAATGCGCTTCCTAGGGAGTGATGTCACTAAGACGATTAAAGGTGAACAAGTGACCGTTCCAAATGGTGGTTTGTTGGCTGTTCGCGTGGATTCTCGCCGAATGGTACCTAATGTCGTGTCGATGTATGCTAATGAGATTGAACTATTGGCTCCTTTGATAATCTTCCCGGATGAGGTTGTGGCTTATCATGAGGGTGACTTCAACAACTTCAAAGAGGGTAAAGATGGAAGCACTCGCGTGAAAGAGTTCATCGCTCAAATCAGCGCAAAGACCGGTACAGATTTTAGTGGCTGGGGCGTTTTTGAAAGTTCTGCTCCATTCAAAGAAAGATTTAAAAAAGATGGTCTGACTTTCTTTAGAGAGCTTTCTCAGCAATCTGTGAATGCGCCATTCTGCTCTAAAATTTTCTAGTCTTTTTATAAGCTAGGTTGTCAATGACACAGCCTAGCTTTCCTTATTGATAGACATCTGAAATGGACGCAAGCTATTTTACCAGAATCTCATGAGTTCAAAAAAATCACTTCTTATTTTAAGCTCCCTGATTGCTCTCTTTTTAGCCGCCATCGTCGGACTTAATTTGGCGGTAGATCCCTATTGCTTTCTATGCAAAGAGATTGATGCAAATCAGAAAACTCGAAATAGGCGTTATCAAATTGCGCAAATTATTTTAAGAAATCCTGATGCTGAACAAATAATCTTAGGTTCTTCGCGTGGTGAATCCACGTCGCCACATTGGCTCCAACAAGTGAGCGGTCTTAAAACTTTAAATCTTTCCTATCCTGCAGCTGGAATTGTGACTAAGACATCCTTCATTGATTTCGCCCTCAAGCATGCACAGATCAAAAAGGTAATTTGGTATGCAGATTACTTTGAGCTAACAAAGACCTTTGTTGACGGGGATGTTTACAAAACAAAAGCTCTACGTCCTTATATTCAGGATATCTTTTCAAGCTCAACTTTTGACCAAAGCTCTGAAATATTAAAATCTTTGATCGACTGGGATACAATCAGGGCCTCGTTCCGTGCATCTAGATATCATTTACCTCCTTCTTCTGATTTGGGAGAGGGCTCCGAGCTGGATTACACTGACTGTGCAAAGCCAGGTTTTACTTCCCAAGTAAGTCGGCGGGGCTTGAGCAATGAAATAGACATCCTATATGATCGTTATGTTCGAGGGATTATTAACAAGCCTCCTGCTAATGAAGCAAAAGAAGCTTTCAAAAATCTGGTGGCGAAACTACAAAATCAACACGTTGAGCTTGAGATCGTTATTTTGCCATACCATCCTCAATTCATTGCGCGCCTAAAAGTGGAGCATCCGGATATCTATACCAATCATATGGAATGGATCAGTTGGCTGGGGCAAATAAAGGGTCCCGGAGTACGAGTGGTTAACTTTTTTGAGGGAATTCCCCATGATGATCAATCATCCAAATTCTGGGTGGATGGCGTTCATTTTACCTGCAAAGGTGTGATTGAAATGATGGGAAGTCTTGATCAAAATCTGCCGAAATAAATGCTGGCTTGCTGGCCGTGTCATTGTCTATGGCCGAAGGCTAAATTGTAGACTCCCTTGGTGTCCTAATATATTTCTTAGGCATGCTATTTAACTCTTATATTTTTCTATTCGTATTTTTACCAATTACGTTGTTGGGATATTATTTTCTCAAGAAAAAGCTTCTGCAGCAGTGGTTCTTGTTCTTTTCGAGCGTCGCGTTCTATTGCTACTGGAGCACGACCTATGTGTTTCTTTTGTTTTTCACGGTGATTCTAGATTTCTATATCGCCAAGGCTATATATAACTCGAAAACTCAAGCGCAACGAAAAGGTCTTTTGCTGACTTCAGTGATCGCCAATCTTTCTATTTTGGGTTTCTTCAAATACTATAATTTCTTCGTCGATTCCGCGAACGGTCTAGTTCGTTTGTTGGGAGTAGGGGACGCAGCACTTCCCTCTTTGAATTTGATTCTTCCGATTGGTATCTCGTTCTACACCTTCCAATCCATGTGTTATGTGATCGACGTTTATCGTAGGACATCAGATGCCCACGCAAATCTTTTGTCTTTTGCCGGCTATGTGACGTTGTTCCCGCATCAAATTTCTGGCCCCTTGGTTCGTCATAATAAGATCGTTCCGCAGTTGGAATCAGAATCAACTTATGTGTTTCAACCTGATAACTTCTGGCGCGGTTGTTATTTCTTTATCTTCGGCCTGGCCAAGAAAATGATGATTGCGGATCTTATTGCGGCAGCCGTGGATCCATTGATTCACAATATGCCGGCAGCTTCAAACCTGGAAGCTCTTTTGGCTATGCTGGGATACACCTTCCAATTGTATTTCGATTTTAGCGGATATTCAGATATGGCTGTGGGCCTGGGTTTGATGATGAATATTCAATTCCCACAAAACTTTAATTCCCCATATAAATCTCTCTCTATCACAGAGTTCTGGCAACGTTGGCACATCAGTTTGTCCGCTTGGCTGAGAGATTATCTGTATATTTCTTTGGGCGGAAACAAGACGGGGAAGCTTAACACTTATAAGAACCTTTTGATCACAATGGCGGTCGGGGGCTTATGGCATGGAGCGAATTGGACTTACGTTGTTTGGGGTCTTTTCCATGGATTTGCGCTGGCGATCGAACGCTTTTTTAAGGATCGCGGCTGGAGTGTTGTTCGTGGCAAATACCTGAGCTGGATTTGGACTTTTGTTTTAATCAACATTGGCTGGGTTTTCTTCAGATCGCCTAATTTTCATATTGCATCGATTTGGCTGCAAAAAGCTTTCATGCTGAATTCAGATCGCACTTGGACTTTGTATCATATCGCTCTGAAACATAAGGATAGATTCTTTGTAGCTTTGGGAGTCGCTATTTTAGCTGGTTTCCTGGCGAAGAATACTTGGGAATTTAAGTTTAAACCCAGCTTCCGAAATGCACTTATTTTGGCTTTCCTGTTTGTGATTTGCTTAACTTATATGGGCGAAGAATCGCCGTTTTTGTATTTCCAATTTTAGGAGGTGTTGATTATGAATTCAAAAAAAACACTCCTTTTGGGAGCTTCAGCCATCATCGTGTTTGTGGGATTGATTGCTGGATTTAATTACTCTGTGGACCCTCTTTGTTATTACTGCAAAGAAATCGACGTTAATAAATCCTCGGTAAATCGCTATTATCAGGTGGCGCAAATGATCGTAAAGAATCCCGATGCGGAACAAGTTCTTTTAGGATCATCTCGTGGTGAAACAACTTCGCCTCTATGGATTCAATCCGTAAGCGGTCTAAAAACCTTGAATTTATCAGCCTCCGGCGCTGAAGTTATCACTAAAAAAGCCTTCCTAAATTTGGCACTGGAAAAAACCAAGCTTAAAAAGGTTATTTGGTACGCGGATTATTTTGAACTTATCACTTCAAATGCGGACGCTAAAATTAAGAACACCCAAGTCTTAAGAAAATATGCAGCCGATATGATAGCCAACGAAGGTTTTGCGGTAAAACTTCAAGAGATTCAGAAGTTGATTGATCACAATACCACAGAGGCTTCTTTTGCCGCCCTCAAACACTCACCCGCCTCAAGTCTAGGTCAAGGTGAGGGCAGTCAGGTGGATTATTCGGCCTGCGATCAGCCTGATTTTAAAGGCAAAGAAACCCCGGAATCCTTAAAGAATGAAATCGACCTGCTTTATCAGGCCTATGTGAATGGTTCGATCAAGCCACCACAAAATACTGAGGCCTTAAAACGCTTCGAAGCTACCATTAAGGATCTTCAGGCACGAAATATCGCGGTTTTAATTGTGATTCCGCCATATCATCCGGTGTTTATGAAGCGACTTGAAACGGAATATCCAGGTATTTACGAGGCTCATATCAAATGGATTCAAAACATTCAGAAACTTCAAGGTCCAGGGATCGAAGTTAAGAATTACTTTAACGGAATTCCTGAAGATAATGGATCTCCAAGCTATTGGAACGACGGAGTTCATTTCACATGTAAAAGTGTGATTCAGATGCTTCGAAAGACTTTGGTTGGCGGAGTTTAAACCCTCAAGACGATCTCAATGGGTTCATATATGCTTTAAAGCCTATATAATTGAGCCCACTCTAAAAGAACCCCACACTATCTGTTACATAATATAACTTATCAGAAGATTTTATATCCCGCTTTCCGCGTGTAGATTTTCATTAATTTGATCGATAGCGCTTGATGATCTTAAAAACTCAAGACCGTCGCTAAAGTCATATTGTTTTTATTCGGCGTAAATAATTGGATAGTTTCAGATCCTTCAACAAACTCGTCTGTTACGTAAAAAGTGACATTAACATTGGGATTGAAAACATAAGAGGCACCGGATTCAAACGCATGAATCACTTGTTGGTTGTACAGAAAGTTATCTGAGTTTGAATTCAGCTTATGTCCATAAGACGTATACATGGAAAAAGCATTCGTAAATCCATAAGTCACCAGTCCATATTGTCTAAAACTCAATCTAGCTTGGCGATTCGTTGTTTCATCATGACTCAAATAAAGACGTGGATTTAAAAGGTAGAGAAAATTCCACTTCCCTACCGTCCAAGGAACCTGGACATCAAGGCGAAGCATGCCATCTTGTTTTAATTCCTGGGCAACTTCCGAAGTTGGGAGATAATAACGAAGCCAAGTAACGATATCATCCGAGGCAAATATTTTTCCTCCGGTATGAGTTGCTCCAAACCACAAATTAGAAAGTCTCGTTCCGTTGAAGGCTTTGCCATTTTTAACTTCTTGCTGAACATTGTCGGCACGTTCAGTTTTGTCAGGAATTGAGTTCACATCAAAAGGAACAGCGACTTCCAAATATGAATTCGGAGTCACCTTGTAGGAAAATTTTGGTTCCGTGTAGGATGTTACTTTTGAATTGGAAGATCGATCTCGATACTCCCCCTCATTCATATAGATTTCATTGAGAACTTGGACTTTCCAATTCTTGGAAGCACCTGAGGAAAAGGTCGAAGTGTTTGGCAATTCGTGTCCATCGATAGCGGCGATATTGCGGGCTTGCTCATCCGTGATTATCACATCTGGAAGTTGAGAATCTGTTTTATCTTGAGCATAAGCGACCGTGCTTAAAGTCCCACCTATAATGGCGGAGATCAGCATTGCTGATATAGAACTCTTCATAAGCTCTCCTTCTATGGACTTAATGAGTATTGCAGATTCGATTAAATTTTATTTAAAAAAGATCGCATTATGCGAGACCATGACTAAAGTTGTATCAACTTGAAATTCAATAATCAGATATTTAGAGGGTCTCTCAGTTCGCAGCGCAATCAATATGAATGCTACCCACAACTGAGGAATTTAGAACATCCAGTGTTCAAAAACAATTTATGCTGGAACCTGTGAACCTAAGCCATTAGCATTTCAATGATGGAGGAGGAAGCATCTTAACTGCTTCTCCCCGCACCATTTTTCCTAGAGCATCAATGAGCCTCTGAACTTGCGCCAGAGTTTCTTGGTCAGTGATCTGACCGCTATCGCTCACCTTCGACTTAATCCCCGAAATAACCAGCTGACTTTCTTCGGTCATTTTCGACTCAATAATCAAAAGGGTTCCCAGCAGCGAAGCATGCGCTTTTTCTCCAGAAGTTGATGCCGTTATAAGAGCCACAGGTTTCTGCGAAAACTCCATGGATGAAACCGTCCAATCGATGGCATTTTTCAAAGTTCCAGGAACACCAATCGCATATTCAGGAGTGCAGATTAAGACACCATCGGCATCTTTAAGGAGTTGACGAAATTTGATGATTTGCTCCGGAGCATTTTCGCCGTCTAAATCCGGATTGAAATGAGGAAGATCTGTCAGTCCGTCGAAAAGGTTGACCGCAAATAACTCAGAACTGAGCTCAGCAATTGCTTTGATGAGATTCAAATTGGAGGAGCTTTTTCTGGTGCTGCCTGAAATCGCCAGGATCTTAAACTTATCGCTCATGTCTGTTAGCAGACACCAAAGAAATGGGCCAGTCATGAGAATTCAACATGATCCGGCCGCAGCATTTAGATGCCTTTTTTATAAATTTATTAAACTGGGATCTCGACAATCGAGCGAATTCCATTACGCGCTGTCATTGCATGCACAACCGCGCGAAGCCCCATGATTGTCTTTCCTTGTGCGCCGATCACCTGACCCAGGTTGTCTTTAGCGCAATTCACGCGATAAACCGTTGTCTTCGGGCCAACATAAGTTGTCACTGTGACACTGTCAGCTTCATCTACCAGGAAGCGAATGACCTTTTCAATGAGGACTCGGATTTCCTCACGATAGGCATCTTGATCGACATCAGAACCTTTTGGCTTGAGTTCAGGATTATAGGGTTTCAGTGGCTCGATATCAGTCATTTTTATAGCCCTCCATGATGAAATTCGCGGTCGTTCTGCGATCGAAGTTACAATGACCCCCTTGCAGTGGGACCCATTGGGATTTAAAACCATATTTTGCAGCAAGCTTACTAAACTTTTCAGCACCTTCTTGGAATCCAAAGTCATCCTGCATGCCTATAGAGTTATAAAACTCTGGCTTGCGACCATGATATCTTGATACCAGCTTCAAAGGATCGTGCTTGTCCCAGTCATTTTGGTTTATGAAAACCTTTTTTGAAATACTGAGCATCAACTTCACATTTTTAGGGTTGGCACCAGTTCTTTGAATATAAGCATCGATTTCGTCTTGAGAGGCAAAGGGGCCAACAGTTGTGATGGCAGGACATAACAGGGCCACTTTAGAAAAGAGGTTAGGAAGCTGAAGAGCGGCTTCAAGCGCGTTCAATCCCCCCATGGATTGACCAATCAACATTCTCCTCCCCTTACCTAGCCCACCGACTTTCTTCTCTAATAAAGGAACAATGATGTCTTTAAAATAGGGTAAAAGTGGAAACCGATGATTATTAACTAAGAGCCAAACTTCACCAAAGGAGATCGTTATTACCGTAGGATCGTAGCCTCGAAAATGCCACTTTCTTTCGACCATACCTGTGCCAAACTTTTGCGTGAACCAGCTCTGTTCGTCACCCATCAGTCCGTGAAAAAAGTAGACTATGTCTTTATTTTTGGTCCGATCCACATTGCGGATGCAGTAATTAAAACTGATGCCCAATTGAGTTTCAGTTCCGCAGTAGTAGTCCGATTGATAGCCTGAATTATTATGTTCTGTTTGCTGAGAGAGATCCCGATTGGCTTCCGCAAAAACCGCAGATGAAACCAACACCAAAAGAAGTGCGATCACTGACGTGATATGTTTCATCGGGAACCTCCTGTTGATCAAGGCTCCCGCGAGGTTCAGTGAAAATCAATTTGCAATATCGAAATCTTCGCGAACTCTGTCCTTAGACACAAGAACTTGCTCACCCGTTTTCAGGCATTTTAGATAATAGTGATTGTAGCCACGATTGGTGATCACAAAGCGATGTGGCATGATTGGCGAGATCTTTTTAGCCAACACCGCTCCAACATCCAACTTTTCATATTTGCCAAGAAGCTTTTGTGCGACCTGAGTGCGAACATAATGAAGCCATGAGGCTGTAGCAAGACAGGCTAATGCTGCCAAACCTGAAATGGCCCAGCTGACCTTATGATCCAAGAGCCACGTGAATGAGACCGGCGCTAAAACGGAAACCAATACGATTCCGCCGGTCAGCAGTCGTTCTTGTTTTTGATATTTTTTGAATTCTTCGGCAAAAGAGGACATGCTTTGAGTCCCTCACTACAGATTGAGACTCATATACAATCACGAAAGGTTAGGGACTATCGAGTCCAGATTTGGTTATTTTTCGTGCCGCCCTGCTCCCCCGCTGTACTTATGTTTCTAATTGATTTCTGCTAGTGCTCACGAGGTACTTATGAAACTTATTTGGTCCTTTTTATTATTGTCCCTTTCAGTGTCAGTCCCGATGTCTTCTTTCGCCGAACAGCAACAATGTCCCGATAGAGTTGAAAGACGCGGCAGCATCCAGGTACAACAGATCGCTTCCAGCAATAACGCGAACTGTTTTGTTTCAGTTCATAACTTCAAAGAAGGCGGATTGATCTATCGCGATTATCTTTTTGCCAGCGATGGTAACTTCATGGTCTTCAATTCATTCGGCAAGGGTCCTGAAAGTGAATTTACTGGCGCACGTGAATTCTTCTTCTTCCCACGTCCGGCAACACAGCCTTCATTTAATTGGAACGATGAAACTCGTCGTTTGGAAGTGACGGACGTCAGCGGCAGCAAGTTCTTCTTTGATTATGAAGATGCACAAATTACAGGCATCGACAAAGCAACAGTTAAAGTAGCCCATGAAGTTATCAACACAAACAAAGGTGGCGTAGATATTTCTAAGTTTAAAGGCCTTATGCTTGATGCCGGCTTTACTCTTGGTAGAGCCCCAACTCAAAGCGCTGCGGGTTCTTCAACTTTCACAGATGAAGCGGGACTTACTTGTAAGGTTAAAAACGGTGATCTCTTTAAGTATAGCGCTGACGGTGACGTTGCCTTCAGATATTCTGACAAAGGTCTAATGGCTTTCTTGAAAACGAAATGCCCTAAACTGAAATTCCCAGCTCTTTAATTTAAAGACTGTCGAATCTCTTCATGCTCTAAAACTAAAAAAGCCAGGATCACCTCCTGGCTTTTTCTTTTTAATAGACCACTTCCAAGCACTCTTCTTATCCATCGAGCACTCCCCGCTTCAAATATTCAGAAGGGGAGTGGTCTAATGAGGCGAACCTTGTCCTACTCTTTAAGCTTCGGAGTGATCTTAAGTTCGATCGGAGATCCGTTTCTTAGGACCTTGATTGTGGTCTCTTTGTTTGGTTTCACACTTTGCAGTGTATAAACGTAATCATAAAGGTTTTCGATCTTGGTGTTATCGAATTCCGTGATGATATCGTTTTCTTTAAGACCTGCTTTTTCAGAAGGGCTGTCCTTTGAAACACCTGAGATCTTAACACCCTTCACTCCTTCTTGGGAGTAGTCTGGGATTGTCCCCAAGTAGACGCGGAAGGTGCGGCCTTCGAGTTTGTTTTGAGAGCTTCCGACCTTTTGATATTTCACGAAGTTCGCAGGCGCAACTTGAAGTGTGTCGATAAAACCCTGCAGAACTTCTAAGGTTTTCACAATACCTTCATAATTGATCAATTCAGCAGTGTCTCTTGGGGTGTGATAATCCACATGCGAACCCGTGAATAGATTCACGGTTGGAATGTTCACCAGGTACAAGGCCATTGAGTCTGTTGGCAGATAAGGGTCCTCTTGAACAACCAGCGGAGTATTTACTTTCACAGAAATTTTTTCCGCAATCCCCGCCCATTTATCCCCTGAACCTAGACCTTGCACAAACAGACGATCCCTGAGGCGACCGATCATATCCATGTTAAAGTAAGCTTCCATCGTGTGATTCTTTTTTAGAGATTTCGCAAAATTGCTTGATCCCAGATCGCCGAGCTCCTCACCAGACCAAATAGCAAAGTAAAGGTTCTTCTTTAACTTTTCAGGGGAAGTCTTATTGAGGTTTGCATAGTATTGGGCTGTCTCCATAACTCCTGCAACGCCGGAAGCATTATCATCAGCACCGACATGAGATTTTCCAAGCTCAGCTCCTTTGGCCAAAGTATTGCCAAACTCACCATGCCCCAAATGATCCCCATGTGCCCCTACCAAAATGGAAGACTTCGCACCGCGAACAGGCAACTTGGCGACAACATTGACACCCTTTGCTTTCTCGAATTGAAGATCAATATTGGCAGTCATATAAGTAGAAGGAATCGTAAATCCCTCCACCATCTCACCCTTATCCAAATTGCGCTGGATCACCGACAGATCTTTCCATGCGTATTTGATCATTTCCATCGCCGCATTTGTCGACAGACGCACAACTGCAAGACTTCCATCTGACAAAGAGCCTTCGTACTTCACTTTGCCAAACTTTTCAGGAAGACCGCTTAATGGGCCATTAACCAAGACCAAGCCAATCGCGCCTTCATTTTTTGCGACCGTTAACTTATGTTGCAATCGGGAGTAAAGATTCAAGTACTGGCGTCTTTGCGTAGAAATCTCTGCTGGGAGATCGGTCAGGACCATGACCCATTTGCCTTTTACATCCAGACCTTTATAAGAATCATAAGCGGCTTCTTTATCGCTGGCCGGAGCCTTGATTCCATATCCTGCAAAAACAATCGGCGCTTCTCTAAAATTACCTACACGAGAGAATGACAGAGGTTCGAAATCCTTAGAAACCGTGTACTTCTTTTTAAAAGAGCCCACAACTTCAAGTGAATTCTTAACTCCCAGGTTCACACCTGAAGTGAATTCGAAGGTCTCAAAGAAGCTGCCATCCTGAGCACCGCCAACAAGACCCCAAGACTTAAAGGCCTGCGCGAACTTTTCAGTATAAATCTTTTCTTGAGCACTGCCTGTGGCACGACCGCCCAATTCTTCCGACGCTAAATAGTAAACCCACTTTTTAGCATCATCGACCGTGATATTCGCAGAAAGAGCTCCATTCCCCATGGGGTCAGCTGCTGGCAACCCCAACAGCTTGCGAGCCTGAACATCATCCCAATTAGACATCATGATTTGCGAATCACCCTTGGTATTTCGATGAGTCCAGGACAAGTGATTGCCATCCGGCGTGAATACAGGAAGACCATCAAAATCATCCATAAAGGTCACGCGCACAGGTGCATGCTTGCCTTCACTATCCACAATGAACAGTTCAAAGTTGGAATAGCCCAAAACACTGGACCCAAAGATAATGTAATCTCCCGAAGGATGAAAGAACGGCGCCCAAGACATTGATTTTAAATGAGTCACCGGCTTTTGGTTCGAACCATCGACATTCATCGTATAGATTTCAGCCGTTGCCCCGTTGGGAGCAAAACGACGCCAAGTGATTTTTTTCCCATCAGCACTGAAGAAGGGACCTCCATCATAGCCTTTGGAATCCGTCAGGCGCTTTACCTGGGTCCCATCAGCCTTCATGATATAGATATCCATCATATAAGAAGGATCTTGATCGAAGTACTTCTTATCCTCACCCTCGAGTTTTTCAGTATAACCCGCACGGTTTGAGGCAAAGGCAATCCACTGACCATCCGGAGAGTAAGAACCCTCTGCATCGTAGCCTTTTTCTTTCGTCAGACGCTTGATATGGCCACCTTTAAGATCAGACTCAAAGATGTCATAGCTGTCGTCGAAACTCCAAGAGTAACGAGCCTTGACCGCCTTCTTGCGATTTTCAAACTCTGCTTCAGTTTTCTTTTTTGTTTCCGGATCCAAGTGAGTCGATGAATACATCACTTTTTTCATGGAAGGATGAATCCAGCCGCAAGTTGTCTTGCCGTGACCAGGCGAAACCCGGGTCGTCTCGCCACTGGTGAGGTTCATTACGAACATTTGGTAAAAGGGATTGCCGGGCTCTCTTTCGCTTTGAAAGATCATGTTCTTTCCATCAGGACTGAAGTAGCCTTCTCCTGATTTTTGCCCCACAAATGTAATCTGGTGGGCTGCAGAAATTAAAGTGTTCGGTTCATTCCCAAACTGAGATGCTGCCTCTGGAGCTGCTGCCGGAGCCAAAGAAGTCGATTTTGCGTCTTTGGATTTGCATGAGCTTAAAGAGAACACGGCTCCCGAAAGAGCTACCAAAAGAACTGGAACTGTAAGAAGGACTTTCACTTTTTTCATAGTCTGTGTACGCTAAAAGGAGGACGGACCTATGTCAACAAAACGGGGGTTTTGAATGAGAGCGTTTCAAGTGGTTTTCTTTACCACTCTATCAATGAGTTTACTGACTTCCTGCGCCACTCAAAAACAAACCGGCCTGACTGCTCTTGAGATCCCAGCCTCCCAGAGACGTGGAATTGCCAATACTGATCAAGTCCCTTTTGTGAAGCATGAGGAAAAAGGAGCCTTTAAGTCCTATCTTGCCATGAATCTGCCTTATCCAGAGTTTGAAAAGATTCGCGAAAGCCTTGAAACCAAAGAGCACCTCAAACTGATCAATCGCGGCGAGGCCCATATCACAGTAGTGACGCCTCCCGAGTACGATAAGGTTCTAAGCAAAAAGGTTTCCATCAGAGAAATCCACGCACTTGCTGAGAAAATGAATATCCAAGACAGTCCTTATCAAAAAGTCTGTGTAGGCAAAGGAAGCAGCAAAATTGATGGGGCTGAACAGAAGACTTATTTTGTCGTGATCCATTCGGATCGACTTTTTGAAATCAGAAAGGCTATTCAAGAGCTCTATGTTTCCCGCGGGGGGAAAGCTCAGGATTTTAACGCAGAGTCATTCTTTCCCCATGTGACTTTGGGATACACGAAGCGTGATTTACACTTTGAAGACGGCGTCACGAAGGACGCCAGCTCCTGCATACTCACCCTGCAGGAGGGCGAGCACGCCAAGAAGAAATAAGAAGCTAGTAGGTTGAAGAAAGAGCGGAGTCCAGCTTCGCAGTTTCTGGGGACCCAGGCCCTGCCCACAAACTGGTGGCATCAATCATCGATCCATCGTTAAATTTGCAAATATCAAAAGTTTTGCCGTTATAGCCAGATCCTTGAACATGCTTAGCTCCGGCATTTTCACAAATATTCGCTGCACCAGAAGAGAAGCCTCGGTATTTGTATGCCTGGATAGCCAAAGACTCTCCATAGTTTGATTTGAATTTAAAGAATTCCTCAGCCCCGATGGTGGCATTATCAAAGAAGCACATTACATACTCTTGTTGTTGAGCGCCTTTCAGGATCCAAAAGATGCCCTGATCAATGCGGCAGGTTCTCATCCATGGGTTATTATTCAGGGCCATAGCCGTACCAGAGGAAAGACCGATAACCAAAGTAAGCAATAAAACTCTCATCATTGTTTCAAACTCCTGCTAATATGAAGGTGATATAACAGCCGACCTTCTGGAGCAAGACTCAAAAGCCTTATTTTTATGCAAAGCCGATCATTTAATCCATCCATTAAGATCCCCTGTCCCTACCAGAATAGCTGTAATGGTTGCCAATACCTGCACCTAACCTATTCGGAACAGTTAGATCTTAAAAAAAACGAACTTTCAGACCTTCTCAGCAGGAAAAACCTTTCTACTCCGGGAGTCGAAGTTTTAACAGCGGGACCGGCTTATTTGCGAGATCGCCTGGATTTCAGCTTACAAGGGGGCCGCTTGGGACTTTACGCCAAGGACGCCCACGATATTGTTGATATTGATATTTGCGCCCAACTATCGCCGGCCCTGCAGGAATGGCTCGCAGAATTCAGAACTTACAACTGGCCCGTGGAAAAGGGCTCCGTCCGCTTAAGAGTCGGCCCCCACGGCGAGCGCGGCGTGTGGTTGGATTTTGCGAACGTGGATATTAAAAAAATTCTTGATGAAAAATCCCTTCTGCAACGACTGCAAAAAACAGCCTTCGTTGAGATCGGCCAGCGCCGCAAAGTGCCTTTCTGGAATGGTTCTGAGTTTAAACTTAAAGATCCCGAATTGAATGTTTGGTTTAACACGTGGATGAACGGAGATGCCGTTTCACTTTACTGTCATGTCGCCAGCTTTACACAACCCAGTCACAAGGCGAATGAGCTTATTGGCCAAACGATTTCCTCGTGGGTGGGGCGATACCCGAAGGCTCGGGTGATTGAATTTGGTTCAGGGATTGGTAACTTAACCTTACCTGCGCTGGCTTCCGCTTCGTCATTAGTAGCTTGTGAAATTGATGCCTTATCTTTGGAAGGTTTGGAGAAATCCGTGGCAATGCTGCCGGGCTCTTTAAAAGCACATGCGCAGAAACTAACAATCCATCGGGGAGATTTTCAAAAAAAGATTTTGAAAGACTTCTCTGAGTTTGATGGCATTTTAGCCAACCCACCTCGCTCAGGCCTGATGAGCTTCCTGAATCCTCTGGAGGAACTTAAACCCGAACAAAGACCTTCGTTTTTTATTTACATGTCCTGCTTTCCAGAATCCATGGCGGTGGATTTGGTGAAGTTGAAAAACTATGGTTATGAAATGAAAGAATGCGTGATTCTGGATCAATTTCCACAAAGCACGCACTATGAAGTTCTGACTTTACTTGAGAGAAAAAAGACGCAGCCCTGAGCATACGCCCGCTATATCTTTGCCGAACACCAAAGATAAAATTGGCATGGTGATCACACCTGTAAGAACAATCAAAGTGCTGCGTAAAAACACGCGCAACACGTAATTGGCCTGCAAGCGTTCATGAGGTTGACCCAAGCGCAAGTCACAAGCCCACTCACCAATCGACGACCCCATCAGACTGCGAATCGAGATCATATAGATCCAAGATGACATCGCATAGACTTCCGCAAACAACAACAATCGATGCTGCCCTTGAGTGATACCCGCAAGAATTCCACCCATCGAACTTTTAACAATCAGCGAGAAAACCAAAAGAAATACACAGCTGGCAGCAACTAAAATCAAAGCATCAATAGTCGAAGCCAACCAGGACCACAAAGCCAAACGGTAACCTTTGCGACGCGCAGAGGGGCCCCCATGAAAGCCGGTGTTCTGATCGAACTGCATTTTATTGTTTTTAAAAATTTCATTGAGCTTGGAATCTGTGGGTTGACGGGTCGGTTTACGACGACGAACCACCGGGTTCTTTAAAGGCAGAGGGGCTTCCCTGTTATGGGGAGCCCTCTGCGGTATGATCTTTTGTTTGTCTTTATTAATTTCAAACATTCTTTATTTACAACCTAGCGAATCGCTCCGCCTGTAGGCCCTGTTCCTGTGCCACCTTCAGTGGATGGAGGTGTCACTACTGGAGGATCTGGCGGAACAAAGATCGGAGCCGTACAGACACCATTAATCACTGTGTTAGGTGCAGGACATGGGTTCTGAGGAACCGGGTCCACAGTCGGAACTGTTGTTGGTGACACCGTAGGATCTGGCAATGGTGGTGGAGCTGGTGGTGTGTATACAGGAGTGCTCTTTTTGGTTTTCTTTTTAGTCAACCACCAGAACAATCCCAAACCAACCAAGCCAACACCCACTGCGATCAAGATACCTTTGTATTTACATAGGAAACCACAAGTGTCTTCTTTCACAGTTTTACCAGGAGGCAGATCTGTATTTGTCACATCACCGCTATCGCCAATTACGACAGGTTCACAAACCAACTGTCCATCACTTTCCTGAGGAGCTGCCACTGCGCCTGATTCACCAGGAACTGGAGGCGGAGGAAGTGCCTTGCCAGCTTTACCACCTGAAGTTGGTTTTGGAGCTGGTGGACGTGGCGGTTTGCCGTCTTCACAAAGACATGTGCCACCATCACCTTCATGCGAACCAGGAATTCTGACAGAACATGGTTGCGCTGGTGTTGCTGGACCTGAAACTTCAACTTTCAAATCGAAGAATCTGTCTTTCAAATTATCACAAGCTTCTTTTTGGTCTTTCTTAATATCCGTACGTGCTTTGCGTTCCCACTCAGCGCGTGATTCGATACTAGAAACGCCACCTTTTGTACAGAACTGAGCTGCATTCAAGTAATGGGCTTGAAGATTATCTGTGTACTTTTCCAATTTATCAGCACAAACCTGAGATACCGTGTTGTCATCTTTTACTTTACAAAGACTTCCATCGTTACCACGAGCCGCTACGATAGATTGAATAATTCTTTCTCTATCCTGAGGAAGTGGAACTTTTTCGTTACATTGCTTTGTAGCTGAAGCTAAATTTGAAGTAATACAAATCGGGCTTCCAGAATTGTCGCTGAAACCAAAGAGCAGCGGATTACATGGAAGACCGCCACCTTTTGCACAACTTGTTACTTTGGATTTTACCGTCGCGCTAAATGGAAGTTCTTCCACCTGACGCAACAAACTTGCTTGACCTTGTTCAGGGCGAGCACATGAACCTTGATAATAACTTGCAACCCAACCAGAGGCGATACAAGCTTGCTCAACTTTGGCTACCGCATTGGCACCCAAAAGAATTTGCCACAAAGAAGCCACTGCGGAGTCTGAAGTGCTGTAATCAAATGAAGCACCTTTACTGCCTTTGTTAACTTCCAAAACGCGATCCGCAGCTTGAACTGCTGTTCTCATTTTAAGGAAGTAATCCATTTGCTGACGCAAAGGAAGCTTGGCAATGTCTTTACCTTTTAGGAAACGCTTTTCAGTCACAACAGATTTAGAAGATTTTGCAGATGAATTCTTTGCACCCTCTTTGAGTGACTTCTTAAGCATTGGATCCTGATTGCCAATCTTAGCTGCCAGTTGCTCAAACTTGTTGTAATCAGCAAGTTCCGCACGGCTTAAAGTCACCCCGTTAACCTTCAATGGTTTTTCGTCATCACCGGTGAAAGTCAAAGTTCCTGTTTCAGCTCCCGCCTTCAACACGATACGAACTTGCTCGTTGTTGTCAGCATCTTTGAAGCTGCTCGCCTCAATGGATGGCATCGGTTCATTTTTATGAATCGACATCCAAGGATCCAATTGCTTTTGCAATACAGAAGGATAGATATGACGTACTTTTCCCCAGAATTGACCGATGGTCATCTTCTGCGTCGTCAATCCTGATTCCTTGAGATATTGATTGATGAGTTGCTTGTTGCGTGCAGCTTCCGCGCCTTGTGCGACCGGTGCAATACACATCGTCCACATAGACAATGTGGCAGCAAGAGTTTTAATGGCAGGAACTGGTTTAAACTTCCATCTCATAATAACGACCTCATACTTTTGAGTCTTTTCGGTACAGTATAGAAATACTTAAGAGAAACCCAGACTTAACCGGGATTATCGGCATTTGTCTCATCTTGAGACCTGAGCCAATCCCTCAAATAGTTCAATTCTTTGCCTCTAAGCTCTTTAAATTTCAAACGAAGGATATTGTCGTCGTATTCCACGACTTGAGTCTTGATCTTCACATTCTTGATTTCCGGGAAGATCACATCGACATAGCGAATCTGTTTAATGATCGGCCCCATGTCCCTTTGCAGGCGCACTCGCGCCCCTGAGATTGAAACCGATTCCGTCACACCACTAAAGATATCCTGAGCAACCACCTCGATGGGTGTTCTTACATCATAACGTTGGGCTGCTGGAATAAACCAACGCGTACGGCGGTCCAAATAGGGAAATCTAAAATAGAAAGACATGATGAGAACCGCACATGTCGCCATACTGGAAAAAAGAATCTGCCAGTGGGCATATTGAACTTCCCCCAAGCCTCCGGTCACCGCTCTGTAAATATTGATTCCAAGGACCAATAGCAAAGTGACAATCGCCATCGTCCACGAAGTCTTATGAGGGCGCAGCAGAAGAATTCCGGTCACAACCAGAAGACTGAGCCAAAACCAATCGAGCGGAGAAACCCCTTGAAGAAAGGCGTAGATCAAAGAAGGCTGACTGAAGTTTTTAATCCCACTGCCGGCGAAACTTAGAAGAAGATTGCCAATTGGGGCGATAAGAAATAACACGGCTAATACATACACGCCGGTCGGCTTTTTAAGCTCTGTTTTCTGCATGAGACCCCCAAATCATGCTAAATGAAAGGGGGCCTTCTGACGATCATACTTAAAGACTTCTGGACTTTAGTTAGCGAGGTTTGTTTAGGTCCTTCGCAGAATTCATTAATTGTCGCGATACTTGCAGATTTCAATGGTCGTTTTTTCTTTTACCAACGAGTAAATCTCATTGATCTCTTTATCTGTCACCGCAATACAACCGGCGGTCCAATCAAGCGGATGAATTTGTTGAACCTGGATGTGCTTAGCTGGGATCACCGGAAAGCCATGTATCATGATATTGCCACCTGGCGATCGCCCCCGGGATTTTGCAAAGGCCACATCCGCTGCATTCGGATAAGAAACATGTAAACTCAAATAGTAAGCACTGTTGGGATTCTTTCCATCAATGGTATAAATACCTTCTGGTGTTTTACTGTCACCTTCAAATTGCTTATGTCCACCCAGTGGGTCCATTCCAAAAGCGACATGATAGGTTTTTAAAACCACATCGTCTTTTAACAAATATAATTCTCTGCGAGCTTTGGAAACCAGAATGCGATCCACAGAGCCTTTGGCTTCAAGATGTCTTGCAAACTGATCCGAGCTCAAGTGGGGAAAGTTATTCACTCGAGCCATATCATCACAGTAACGAGTTTCCGCAGCAAAAGAGACTGAAGAGGCAAGGCCCGACAACACGAATGGAATGAGCAAAGAAATGAGCTTTTTCATAGGGGGAGTTATAGCACACTCCCCTCTTTTTCTCGAGGATCTAGCGATTATATTTTTTGGATGTTTTTTTGGAATGCTGATTAGCCGTGTATTCGAAAATACAAATAGCTTGTGGCTTTAGCGAAGACTCTTTCCGGCACTCTGTCTGATTGTTCGACAGAGGTTTTTGGAGCCCACATCCATGACAGATGTAAGCTCATGACATTTCTAGTTCGAAAAAGTCCCTGAAGAACAGCCCTGGATGCAGCTTTCGTGAGCCAAGGTCACGCGAGGTGCGATGCAATCCGCAGTTCCCTTGTGGCGAACCACAGAAAGAGTTCCAAGATTTGGAGTGTAGGTCTTGTTGTTCACTTTCGCCAAGCAAGTGTAGTAAGCGTATTTTTGCAAGCCGGCATTCATTTTCGCAGAGGTTGGAAGATAGTCTCTGGCCTCATAGCGGTTGATACCCACGGCTCCCGCACTGGGTGAACTTTGCGCGACGATGAAATCAAAACCTTTTGCCGTCAAAGCAGCACAATCTTTTTCTGTTTTTGCCCCTGCAATACCAAATGGATCTGCACCCACTTTATCAATCAAGATCACATGCCCCTGGACGGCCACAATATCTCCGGCTTTCATGGTTGAAGTCGGAGATACGGAGATCTTAGACAAACAAGTCAGACCATTATTTTGCGGTTCAACGTAGGAGGTTGAGCCCCAAGCCCAAGAATCTGAAGCTTTTAAAGCACGACCTGACTTCATTTTCAAACCAGCAGTTGCCATGGCCGTGAAAACAAAACCTGAACAGTCGATACCAAGAACGCTGGTTCCATCACCGTTGTTTTTATGAAGATCGATCGGCGAAGTTGCGGCTGTGGTTGCATAAGGCTTACCGCCATAATCGTAAATCAAAGGATTCTGACGGACGTTGACACAGGATTGACCATACGAACTGACCCCCTTCAAATAAGGATGGGTCGCCTGTACGCTCGGTAAACTTGCGATTGTTCGCTTATTTCCCACTCCATCAGAATGTTTACCGATAATTTTGATACCTTGTATTTCTGGAGTCTGAGCATTCAAGGGGCTCATCTCCATGCTTTGACAGCTCTGATAAGCTGTTGCAATAGCCCAACGACCGCCAAAGGCCGCCAAAGAGACACCCGCTGCCAAAGCCTGTTGTTTTTGGTATTCATAGTCATAGTTAGGCGCTTGCGGCATTACCTCATTGGGCGCCTGAGGCGCCACCGCATCGAGCGAACCCGATCCTGACGGAGTACTCGTTGCAATATTTGAGTCCGCGCCCGATCCAGTTCCAGCACTTGTATTGCAGTTCAAATCATAAGATTGAATTGTTTTGGAAAGAGCCGTGAAATTACCACGCACCCGATCTTGCATATAAGATCTAAATACAGTCGAGCGATCACCAACGTCAATTGCTGAAAGCAGACCCAAAAGCTGTTCTGGAGACTCGACTCGTTCACCTTGTGGGGCTTCCGTCAACAAAGAGTCAACCAGGGCATCTAAATCGCCATTTAACTTCGCTACGTCGGCAGAACTCAATTGAGCATTGTCAGCTGCTAGTTTCTCAATCTGACCATGCATCGCGCTTTTCATTTCGCTGGCCGTTGGAATTTGCTTTTGTTCGATCAAATAGGATTTCAAACCATCCCAGAGCTTGGTTTCGAGATTTTGGTTTTTACACGCGATATCCTGCGCGGTATTCGAAGCAATCTCTTCAACGGCGGGATTGAATTGCGGTGCACAGGCTGTCATCATTCCAAAAATGCTTAGATAGATATATTGCTTTCTCATGCCTCTTCTATCGGCAGGTTTCAGAGAGCAAATTATAGGCCTCGCAATTTTTTATACTCGACTAGACCAAAACTTAGTCATTATACTAGGGACTCTAGAGGGAAAACGATCATGGCGGATAAGTTCATCAAAATTCAAGCACTCTACGGGCTCCTGGAAATAGAACCTTACATCCTGCTAGGATGTTTAATTTTGATTGCCTGGGTTTTTTACAAGTTTTTCCTGAAGGAAGTCAGCGAAGAGCGTCACAAAAGCATCCGCAATCACTTCAGTGTTTTGCTTCGTCACTTTGTGATTTTAAGTTTTCTTTTTGTTTTATTTATCTTCCTGCAAAGTTCTGAAGCGCAAATTGGCAGAGTCACCCGCTTCACCCCTTACATTGCAATTTTCACCTTTATCTGGGGAAATATTGTCTTTGTTAAAACCTCACGCCTGATTGTCTTACAATATCTTTTCCTGGGCTCCATGAAGCACGGCGTGCCTTTGCTTCTTGTGAATATCTTCTCTTTATTGCTATCCATCGTTTTGCTGTTCTGGGGAATTTCTCATATCTTTGGATTAGAAATTGGCCCTCTCTTAGCGACATCGGCAGCGGCCTCGGTCATTCTGGGTTTGGCGCTGCAAGACACTTTGGGAAATCTGTTTGCGGGAATCTCATTGCAGGTGGATCGAAATTTTGAAATGGGCGACTGGCTTGAAATCGTGAGCGGCATTCAAAAAACCACAGGACAGGTCCGTGAGATGACTTGGCGATCTGTAACCCTGGTGGGCTTCTCAGATGAGATCATTACTTTGCCGAATCGCTTCATGGCGAATGCGCAAATCTCAAATTACTCGCCACCGGATCACCCTATTTTACGTCGACAGATCTTTCGCCTTGCCTATGGAGAAAACATTGAGCTGGCCAAGCAAATCCTCGAGCAAACTGTTGCCGGTATTGGCGAGATTCGCGGCATTCCCACTCCTTGGGCCTACGTGAGCGATTCGACGGAAAATTGGGTTGAATTGAAGATTCTTTATTTTATCGACCACTTCGGATCGCAGTTCTCTATTGGCGACAAAGTTTATGTCAGAGGCATTGAGTCTTTACGTGCTGCGGGAATTAAATTAGCTCGACAAGTCATTGAGCTTTCGGATAAAACCCACGGCCATGACAGCAGTAAACTTTGAGAGTCCTTTAGCGATCAAAATTCGTAAGCAAATCGTCCAAGCCTTGAACGACTTCAATATGATTGAGGACGGCGACAAGCTAATGGTCTGCGTTTCAGGAGGCAAAGACTCCAGTGTTCTATTGGCTCTTCTAACGGAAATTCAAAAGCGTTCAGAACGAAAGTTTACCTTAGAGGCAGCGATTCTTGATCAAAAGCAACCCGGCTTTGATGCGACGGCTTTCAAAAACTGGATTGAAAGCCTGGGCGTAAAACTCAATGTTTTGGAAAAAGACACTTATTCAATTGTGAAGGAAAAAGTGCCAGAGGGAGCCACTTATTGTTCTCTCTGCTCTCGCCTTCGTCGCGCTATTCTTTACGATTTCGCACACGCCAATGGATTCAACAAAATGATGCTAGGACATCACCGTGACGACGTTGTGCATACGGCTTTACTCAATCTTTTCTATGTCGGTACCACGGCGACCATGCCTCCAAAACTAAAATCAGATGATGGGCGAAATATCGTCGTCAGACCTCTGACTTATGTTTCAGAGAGAGACATTGAAGATTTGGCTGCAGAGTGGGGATTCCCAATCATTCCTTGCAATCTTTGCGGTTCCCAAGACGGCTTAAAGCGTGTCCGCGTAAAGAAGTTAGTCCGCGATCTCGAAAAAGAGATCCCTAACATTTACGCCTCTATTCAAACTGCCATGTCCAACGTCAAGCCGAGCCAAATGATGGATCAAGAATTGTGGGATTTTAAAAACCTTAAACTCTAGAGTGAAACATTGCGTCATCGAGACAATCACTGTCGCTTGCACAGACTCACAGGCTCGGTTAGATTATTCCTTCAGATTGGTCTGTTAGCGCAGTTGGTAGCGCGTTCCCTTGACATGGGAGAGGTCACAAGTTCGAGTCTTGTACAGACCACCAATTTTCCTGATACATATTTAAATCCACGACAATATTAATTGCGATCCAGAATCTGCCAGTCAGACAGATTGTACTTATTCAAGACTTCACTCAAATGACCGTTTGTTCGAGAAGCCTCAAACCATTCGCTCAATCGATTTCCTAAAAAATCCACTTGAGGACTTTTGGGTGAGCCTGCCATAACGAAAAAACTAAAACCCGTCAGTGATGTAGGAACAAGCTTTAGCTTGGTCTCCTTGTTGCTATCAAAAGAATTGCGGATGACATTGAAATCTCCTAAAGCAATTTCAGCTCTTCCATCCATCATCATCTTTTTCATTCGGTCAGCCACATCAACACCGGTCAAACGATTGGCCCGCTCTAAAATAGTTCCCAGCGCCGTACGATCACCTTGATATCCGAAGTCAGAATATACCACCTTAAGCTTTTTCAACGACACGGTATCAATGAGACCTATCTGAGACTCTTTAGGAAGTATGGCTCCAGTAAAATTAACGCCTAACTCTGGTCCGACAATTTTTATATCCGAAATATATCGAACCAGATATTGAGGGGCGATAATATAGTCGACTTTATGTGTTTGCAAAGCTGTCACTAGACGCGAATTAGGAATACTCTCCAAGCGCAAATCCAGACCTTGTTTCTTTGCGATCTCACCCAGAATCTCAAAGAGGTATCCCGTCCAAACTCCTGGTGATTTTTCACAGACATAAGGGCACAGAGGTGTCGCTCCCACTCTAAAAATCAAATTCCCGGTGTTCTTGCTTTTTTCAGACCGCACTATTGCCTTGGGCTCATCGACGGGTACACCCATCCATCCCGTATAGTTTTTAATGCTCTCTGGGGTGACCGGAAAGGTTGGCACGCGCACTTTAATTCCCGCACTGCCACCCTTGACGACTTTGATCATCTCGCGGAAGGCCCGACGACCTAATTCAGCACAATACTGAGCCGAATCAATGACCGTCAGTTTGCCTTCGCGAATATTTTCAACGGATAAAGGATCTCCATCAAAAGTGGCATGTTTAATCTCATTGCGTTTCTTGGCTAAAATTTCCTTCACCACAGACAGACCACCACCATCATTCACAGTGAAGACCACATCCACGCTGCCTTTTTTGGGATAATCTTTAAGAAACTTTAGAGCGGCGTTTTTTCCAGACACAGGCTCCACAGCCTGATAGCGCTCTAAAACCACAAAGGGCCGCTGCTTCGCTCGCAGACCATCAAAGAACCCATCTACGCGTTCGGTGGTCGACGATACCTGAGGGTATTCAAAAACCACGATGCGAAGACTTTTCTTTTTGGGAAATATAGAGTCGATGTAATTTGCCCCATCAACCCCACCCCCGTAGTTATTGCTGGTAACGAAGGCCGCAAGATTGCCTCCGACAATATACTGGTCGTAAGCCACTACTGGAATTTTCAACCGATTTGCAGCCTGCAGGCCCTCTGCAAGAGCTGCATTGTCTGTGGGCTGAATTATAATTGCATCCGGATTTTTTTTATTGGCTTGGGTGAATTGCTCAATCTGCTTGATGATTCCTTCACGGCCTTCGCCAGCGACAAAGGGAATCAGCTCAACCTGGTCGCCGTTATTAATGCTGCTGGTGGAATTGAATTTATGGGCCTCTTCTTCAAGGCCTTTGCGCATCAAGACCTGGCCTTCGATTCGCATGCTCCAATAAAGAACAGCAACTTTCCAGGTCTTCGCCTCAGCAGCACTGCTTAAAAATAAAATAGAGATAATCAGTGATCGAATCACTTGTTAAGTCTATCGATTTAGTCCTGGTAAGCAAATTGGTTTGTTGAGCTTTCTAGATGTTAATGTTTATAAATCATTTTTTGTTTTGCTCCGCAGCAATAACTAATAGAGTTCAATCCTGTCATTCTCTTTAAATCCAGAACCTGAGTGAATGATCGCAATTGATCCATCATTGCCGAAATAACTAATCACTTCCAATGTCCCTTTGAGGCGTCCCGGAACGCGACCGATATGAGATCCACTTTCTGGATCATAAACGTCATCACCGTCTTCCATGACTTTCAAAAGATCGCCCATCTGAAGGCCCGAAATCTTTCCAACATTCAAGTAAAGACGATCGCCGTTAATCGCGGCAATACGCCCCTCCCAAGAGATCTTCTCTAAAGAGCCCAAAACCTGGGGAGTAAAATCCAAGAAGGCATCCTTCACCAAAACTTCGACCATCTCTGGATTGTTTTGCAGATATTTATCAGTCTCAACACGTTCTGCGACACGCACACCTTGCTCTTCCAAAGTGACTGTTTTCACAGTGTTGAAAACTTCATTTCCCGTTCTAGCTGTCACGACGCGAACCTGCGCCACAACTTCAAAAACAGAAGTCAAATGACGAACCACACCCACATTGTCAGACTTTCTCTTAATGCGAATGTCGTTGATCTTACCTTCCAGAACCGCATTCACACCCAAAGCTTTGGCGGCTTTGGAAACCTCAGAAAGTTTGTATTGCCCACCTTCCATCATCTTGGTCAGATCCAAATTCAGCTCACGGCTGTCGATAGCAATAACATCACCTGAGCGATTCAGGTCTTGAATGAAAGCGGTACGGGCTCTATCACGAAACTCTTGAGGACGCTTGTCCGAAGTATCCAGAAAAGGCAGAACCATCAGGCGCTTGCGAGGAGCAGAGTCATCTTTACGGGCAACTTGATTTTCATCTTTAATTTCACGACGCATGGAGGGACCTGAGCGATCCGTTGTCACACAGCCAAGCAAGCCACCAGACACCATACCTGCGAATGCGATGGTCACCAGATAATTAACAACTGCCTTCACAACAACCTCCCTATTGTCCCAATTTCAAAACAACTTCGTCGCGCTCTTCGGAAACCTTAGACAGCTTCTTGCCGTTAAAATCCAATGCTTCCATCTTTTGTACCAGCTCCGCCGCAGTCACTGACGTGTCCACTTCATAGCTAGTGCTCTCAGAGCTGACGACACGCTCGCGAATATTCTTCACTTGCGTAATTTGCGAACGAATTTTTTCTTTCAAGCCTTCCATAACTGGAAGTGCATGATTTCCTTGAATCGTGACACGAATCACAGAAGTCCCCAAGGAACCACGTTGCCAAGCCTCAAAAACCTGAGATGCAAGGTCGTTAGAGGTGCTTTCCAATACTTCACGCAGCTTTTTATCCACCGAAGTTTCGAAGGGTCCTGCCTCTGTTGTGAAACGACGAGATACATCGGCAATCGGGCGAGCATTGCTAACTTGAGTGGCCGTCAGGCGAATCTCAATGCTGTAATTGCTGCCTTTTTCTTCCTTACTCATCAGGACCTGACCGTCAATGATCACTGGAGCATTGAAGTAATGAGCAAAGAACTGCGCATCTTCACCGGTGATCTTTTCGTTTTGAAAGTTGCTTGGAACACTGGCACCCAAGCCAGACTCCAAAGGCTTAATCACATAGAAATTTTTAAGCTGGAAAGAATTACGAAGTGCCTCTTCAACGGCACGACCTTCTTTAAACAAGAATCCTTGAGGATTTTTATCCAAGGGCTGCCACCAGCGATAGCTGCGGCCCTGCACTCGGTCCACCAGACTGATCACCGGCAACACCACTGGCACTGTGTCATTTTCATTCAGAAGGGAGTTTTCTTGAAGCATCTGCTTCAAATCCCTCAATGAAACCTTCATGGCCACAGCCATTTTAAATTCCTCACCCTCTTGAGTCAGACTTGAGGGCTTGGAAAATGGAATATAGCGAGCGGAATTTTTAATCACTTTATTTTGAATCAACGTTTTATTTTTAGTGAAGCGCTCTTCACCTATGAGCTCGCGAATCACTTCTTCAGAGATTTTTTGAGACGCTTGATTTTGAATATCCGTCTTCGCGGCTTGAGGAGTGACTTCTTTGGAAACTCCTGAAAATGTTCTCTCCAAGAGTTCTGCTTGCTGAGCCAGGGCCGTCGTTCCTGCAATCAAAATCAAAAATAGCTGTAAAACCAATGCTGCCACTCTAGATGTCCAACGCATTCTTTTAACTCCTCAATTCAATAAAGTCCGTACGCCCAAAGAGAGAATGAACCCCTTCAAAGAATTCATTATTCACGCTCACGCCTGAACCCTCAACAATATCCATCATCACACGACGACTCACTTCTGGCACATCAATTTCTATACTGACAGCCGTGGGACCGGGATGATCCTTCATGAGAGCCTGAAGACGATGATAGTCTTCATGAGGCACCTTATCCAGCCTAAAGACCATGCGCTTGGTTTTCTTAAGAATATCTTCCATCGGCGCCACGGAATCGACCATGATTTTCGCAACACCTTCTTCAACCTCGAGGCCACCACCGATCAAAACCGGTCGTTCATCACGAAGCTGCATCTCATTCTTGGAGAAAGCATCCGGGAAGATAACCAACTCCACCGCCCCCGTGAGATCCTCGATCTTACCAAAGGCCATGCGGGTTCCCTTTTTCGTAATCAGCTCACGTAAATCCGTGATCAATCCCGCAACCAAAACGCGCTTCTTTGCAGCGTCACGGTTCTTCCAATCCTTTTTGGCAGCCTTCATGGCTTCAGCCTCTGGGGAGCC
Organism: Bdellovibrio svalbardensis; assembly: GCF_029531655.1. Lineage (NCBI taxonomy): Bacteria > Pseudomonadati > Bdellovibrionota > Bdellovibrionia > Bdellovibrionales > Pseudobdellovibrionaceae > Bdellovibrio > Bdellovibrio svalbardensis. The sequence continues at coordinate 849,203 of NZ_JANRMI010000002.1, read as the reverse complement.
CGGAGGAGGCATTTGTTTTGGAAGATCAATCACCTTACAGGTTGTCCAGATCTCAGATAAAGTATCAAAGCCCTTTAAGGGATGGTCACTTAGATAGAAACCCAAAACTTCTTTTTCATAAGCCAAGGCAGCCGTACGAGTCCATGGCTTACAGTCTTCCAGCTTCACAATCGTTTCAGCAGAAGGTCCAAGGTCAAACAATGACGACTGTCCCAACTCGCGATCTTTTTGCAATCCTTGCGCCCGATCCAGGAACTTTTGATAGCCCCCCATGATCTGAGCACGATGCGCACCAAAGCCCTCAAAGGCACCGGCTTTAATCAAACACTCGATCACTTTCTTATTCACACGACGAAGATCGATGGTGTTAAAGAACTCATCCAATGAAGAGAACTTTTTGTCAGGCAAACTATTGCGAGCCTCAACAATGGCCTCAACGGCATTCTGACCCACACCTTTAATACCGCCCAAACCAAAGTAAATCTCGTCGCCATGAGCATCAAACAGATAGTCCGAAAAATTCACATGCGGCGGTTTAACAGTCAGACCACGCTTTGCACCCGCATCTTTCGAGTACTTAACGATTTTCTCGGTATCCGACAACTCGGTGCTGAGCAAGGCGGCAAAGAATTCAGCAGGGTAATGACACTTTAACCAAGCGGTCTGCAAGGTGACGACAGAATAAGCGGCGGCATGGGATTTATTGAAACCGTAGTCGGCAAACTTATACATGAGATCAAACAAATCCGAAGATTTGGCTTTGTCATGACCTTTTTCCACCGCTCCCTTCATGAAGCGTTCACGGTGTTGATCCATCTCCTCTTTAATTTTCTTACCCATCGCACGACGAAGCATGTCGGCTTCACCCAGAGAGTATCCGGCAATGCGAGATGCAATACCCATAACCTGCTCTTGGTAAACCATGATCCCGTAAGTCTCTGACAACACTTCCTTGGTATCTTCCAAAAGATACTCCACCGGAGACTTCCCATGCTTACGATCCGTAAACTCTGGAATATTCGCCATCGGACCCGGACGATACAAAGAGGTGATCGCAGTGATATCGGCGAAACTGGAAGGACGAATTTTACGAGTGGCATCGGTGATGCCCTCACCCTCGAACTGGAACACTCCGGCCGTATCCCCACGAGACATCATCTCAAAGGTGGCCACATCGTTCATGGGAATCATTTTGGTCGTAATGACTTTACCGCGATTTTTCTTAATCAATTTCAACGCGATATTGATATGAGTCAGCGTCTTCAACCCCAGGAAGTCGAACTTAATCAAACCGATTTTCTCGGCATGCTTCATATCATATTGAACGACTTGCTCGCCGTCCGCACCTTTATACAAAGGCGCATGCTTCACGAGTTGACCATCACCGATAATAACGCCGGCAGCATGGATACCCGCATTTCGAACCATACCTTCCACTCTTTGTGCAAGGTCGATCAATGTTGCGACAGTGGGGTTCATCTCCATCATTTCAGTCAGTCGGGGTTCCATCTCCAAAGATTCTTTTAGAGACACGCCCAACTTGTCCGGAATGAGTTTTGTTACGGCGTCGACTTCCGCAAACAACATACCAAGAACGCGCCCCACGTCTTTCAACGCGGCCCGGGTTTGAAGCTTACCGTAAGTGATGATTTGCGAAACTGATTCCTGCCCGTACTTTTGCGTTACATAGCGAATCACTTCCTGACGACGATCTTGACAGAAGTCGATATCGAAGTCGGGCATGGAGATACGTTCTGGATTCAAGAAACGCTCAAACAGCAGGAAGTTTGGAATCGGATCCAGATCCGTAATTCTTAAAGAGTAGGCAACCAAAGAACCGGCACCAGATCCCCGCCCCGGACCCACAGGAATATCATTATCCTTAGCCCATCCAATGAAGTCTTGGACGATCAAAAAATAACCGTTAAAGCCCATGCGATCAATAATACCCAATTCGAAACTCAATCGATCAAAGTACTCTGGCTTCTTTTCTTCCGGAACGGTTTCGCCGCGCAATTGCGCTTCTTCAAAACGCACCAACAAGCCTTCTTTGGCTTTTCTGGCGATCGCATCTGTCAGCGTCTCACCATTTTCCGTCGGGAATGTTGGCAAATGATAAATTGGCTTTCCTTTATCATCTTTGATTTTAAATTTAACATCACAACGATCCGCAATGACCAGAGTGTTTGCAATCGCCTCAGGGATATCCGCAAACAACTCGATCATTTGCTCCGGCTTCTTAAAATAGAACTCATCAGTTCCCAATCTAAAGCGGGATTCATCACTCAAAGTTTTATTCGTGCCGATACAGATTAGAACTTCCTGCGCAATCTGATCATCTTGAGTCATGTAATGAACGTCATTACTTGCGACAACAGGAACATCCAAGGACTTGGAAGCTTCCAACAAGAAGGGATTAATACGATCCCACTCCGGCACACCGGTACGGCAAATTTCCAAATACAAACGATCGCCAAAAATTTCTTTCAGCTGACGTATTTTATTTAATGCAGCTTCGGGACCTTCACGCAAAAAGGCATCTGCGACTTCACCACGCAAACCACCGGTCAGACAGATCAAATCTGAACTGTATTCTTTAAGAACCTCATAGTCGATACGAGGCTTCCAATAGAAGCCCTCTTGGTAACCGATAGTCGATAACTTGCAAAGATTTTGATATCCGGTCGTGTTCTGCGCCAGTAACACCAAACGACGAGGCCCCGCTGCGACCTGATCGCGGTCCTGTTTTTTTTCATGGCGGGACCCTGGCGCCATGTAGGCATCAAGACCGATGAGAGGCTTTACGCCCGCATCTTTACAGGCAAAGTAAAATTCAACAGCACCAAACATGTTGCCATTGTCAGTCAAAGCGACTGCGGGCATCTGCATCGCCGCCGCTTTTTTTGCAATGGCCTTTACACGGCAAGCCGCTTCCAAAAGAGAGTATTCTGAGTGAACGTGAAGATGTACAAAAGACATGACAAATTCATATCTTAGCCATCCGCTTTATTCAATTTGGAAGCCCTGCGTTGTCTACAAAACTACACTTAAAGAGTGTGAATTTTCACTCCCGACGGAATCTGAGCCTTCTCTAAATTTAAACGGTCATTTACGACTGGAATAATGATCACTTTGTCGTCCTCTCCACCATTGACAACAATACGAAGTTGGACTCCCTCAATGGCACTTGGACTTGCGGCGCCATCAATATTCCACATAGAGGCTATACCATCCCGAAATTCAATTTTATCACTATTTACGACTGTGGGGTCTGCCTCGAGTTTCGCCTCCAAAATGCTGGGGGCATAACCATCTGCCACTTGCATATCAACCTGTATTCTTTGGAGGAAGGCTGCGCGAGACGCGTACTTCAGCAACAGCGTATTGGTATAACCAGACTCCGGTGGTACGAAATCAAGATCCCTTGTACTGTCGCCACTGATCACACCAATAAAGCGATAGCCTAATTTGGAGTTTGGAATATCCAAAGTGAACGGATGACGAACCACTTCAGAATCCGTAAAATCGTTAAATGAAATAATCAACTTACCTGTTGGCACATCGTAAAGTCGATATCCCGAAACCGAAGCACAACATCCATCCAAGGCTGTGAGCATTAAAGGCCCCAAATCACTGAATCCATAATCTGTTGCCACTTCAGACTTTTCATACAAAACATTGCCAAAATCAGCCCCGGAACGAACTTTCCATTTTAAACTTCCGCTGACTCCATCAACATTGATGTACTCTTGGCGATTGAGTTGTGAATCAACCAAATAAAGTTGGCCCGGATCACCATAACTGTGCACAACATCGTAATTCTGTATGGTCTTTTCAGCGATCTTCTGTCCATCTGAATTCGTATAATATTTGAAGTTAGATAGACCTGAAGTTTGATAATAAATCGTCTCGGCAGCGACCGCCGTCAAAGACAATAACAGAGCACCCACTAGAAGGGTTTTATGATTAAATGACACAGATATCTCCTTCGTGATTTCCTCTGGTATAGTTGAGAAAATCACGCGAAGATATCCTGAGCGACGAAAAACAAATTACATGTTTATAAGATGATTTAGATTTCTACGAACTTTCTTTGTTCGTAATCGAACTCCAGCATGCGTCCACCATCAAGCTCAAAAAACCAACCATAGATTTTCAAGGTTTGATCTTTCATTCTGGCTTGAATAAAAGGGAAGCTCATTAGATTTTCCATGGAAATCAAAACAGATTTCTTTGCGCAGGAATTCAGTTGGTCTTTCAGGGGAGCACTGGGCATCTCACGAAGAACTTCATACTTTGCTTCAATCGCAATTTTCATCCATGACGAAATGAAGCTGTCTGAATGATTATTGTAATCTCCGGTCAATAGAGCATTAATACCGCCGCATTGCTCGTGCCCGAGAACAATAATGCTTTCAACCTTCAGGCCATTGACTGCAAACTCAATAGCAGAACTGACCCCGTGAAATCCGCCGCCTTTTTCATAAGGAGGCACGAGGTTGGCCACATTTCTGATCACAAAGATATCGCCGGGCTTCGCCTGCATCAAAAGAGCGGGATCCACACGTGAATCGCTGCAACCGACAACGAGAGTTTTAGGAGACTGACCTTCGGTATTCAGGTGCTCATAAAGTTCAGTATCTTTAACAAAGTACTTAGTTCTAAATTTATGAAAACCGTCGACTAGCTTTTTTACTTCATCAGACACAAAACCCCCTCACAAAAGTTATAATTCATGAGTGTTTTTTTGTTGATCACTTATTGTAAAATGATGAGGCGTGTTGTGGGGTGAATAGCTGAAAAAATCAGCTATTCCCACTCAATGGTTCCAGGAGGCTTACTAGTCACGTCATAAACCACACGGTTCACGCCTTTGACTTTATTGGTAATCAAATTCGAAACATCGCGTAAAAACTGAAACTCGAATGGATACCAATCCGCTGTCATCCCATCACTGGAAGTCACGGCACGCAAAGCCAGCACGTGATCATAAGTTCGCGAATCACCTTGCACGCCCACGGTTTTGACCGGCAACAAAACACAGAAAGCTTGCCAGATTTTCTCATACAGACCATGCCTGCGAAGTTCGGATATATACACATCATCACAGTCCTTCAGAATACGCAGCCTTTCCTCAGTCACTTCACCAAGTACACGAATTGCCAAGCCTGGCCCCGGGAACGGGTGACGCCACAACATCGCATGGGGTAATCCCAGTTGCGCCCCCAAAGCACGAACTTCATCTTTAAAAAGTTCACGAACCGGCTCAACAAGGCCCAAATGCATTTTTTCCGGCAATCCGCCGACATTATGATGGGACTTTATGGTAACACTACCACCGATCGATGAGACACTCTCAATCACATCGGGATACAAGGTTCCTTGTGCCAACCATTTTATAGGTAATTTCTTGTCATAACTTTTATCAAAGACTTCGATAAAAACGCGACCAATAGTTTTTCTTTTTTCCTCAGGATCAGTTTTTCCCTTCAGCTCCGAAAGGAACTCCCTGGAAGCATCAACACCCTTGACGTTAAGGCCAAGCCCTTTATAGCTTTCAAGAACATTCTCAAATTCATTCTTGCGCAGAAGTCCATTGTCTACAAACACACAATGCACACGCTCTGCGCCCAGAGCTTTCGTAAGCAGGGTGGCCACAACTGTCGAATCGACACCGCCGCTTAAGCCCACCAAGACATGATCTGTTTCACCGACCTGCTTGCGAACTTCCTCCATCAAATGATCTTTGATATGAGGAGCATCCCAATCCGCCGGAGCATGACACATCTCTTGCGCAAAATACCTGAGTAAATCCAAACCATGTTCAGTATGCGCCACCTCGGGATGAAATTGCACCGCCAACACATTTTCAGAGCGCATTGCTGCGGGATGATTCCCATCTGAATTTGCGATGATCTCAAAGCCCTCTGGAGCAGTTTCAACAACATCTCCATGACTCATCCAAACCTTTTGCTTTTTCGGAACATCCTTTAAGACCGAAGTCCATGTTACATAATTAAGGCCGTATTCACGATGCTGAGCTTTGGTGACTTTGCCACCCAATTGATGACTGAGTAACTGCATGCCATAACAAACGCCCAAAAGAGGACTTATGTTACGCAGCTCTTTGATGTCTCTTTGCGGGGAACCTTCTTCGTAGACTGAATTGGGACCGCCGCTCAAAATAATTCCGTAAGGATTCTTTTTACGAATCTCTTCAGCAGAATATTTATAAGAATGAATTTCTGAATAAAAACCCAACTCACGCAAGCGACGAGCAATAAGTTGTGTGAACTGTGAACCAAAATCTAAAATAATAAACCCGCGCATCTTAACTCTCAATTCGGTAGTTCGGAGCTTCTTTGGTGATACTCACGTCATGCACATGGGATTCACGCAAACCTTGAGCGCTGATCTGTACAAACTTAGCTTTCACTTGAAGCTCATCAATATTTTTTGCACCCAAATAACCCATGCCGGACTTTAAGCCGCCAATAAGCTGATGAATGATCCCGGAAGCAGGTCCCTTGTAAGCGACCTTGCCCTCAATACCTTCTGGAACAAGTTTATCGTTATCTTCAACATCCATTTGACCATAACGATCTTTTGAACCACGAGACATGGCACCCATGCTCCCCATGCCGCGATAAACTTTGTAACTGCGCCCCTGGAAAAGAATTGTTTCTCCGGGAGCTTCTTCAGCGCCCGCCAACAAATTTCCGATCATCACGGAGTTAGCACCCAACGCCAAAGCTTTCGTAATATCACCCGAGAACTTAATTCCGCCATCGGCAATAATTGTTTTACCTCGAGCTTTGGCAACTTTTGCACACTCCATCACCGCAGAAATCTGCGGCATACCAACACCTGCGACCACTCGAGTGGTACAAATACTTCCTGGCCCGACACCAACTTTCACAACATCAGCGCCGGCATCAAACAAAGCTGTTGCACCATCAGCGGTGACCACATTCCCCGCCACAATCATCACATCCTGATATTTTTGGGAAATGTACTTAACCATATCGATGACGTTTTTCGAATGACCATGAGCGGTATCGATACAAAGCACGTCGACTTTCGCTGAAATTAAAGCTTCAGCGCGGTCCTTACCGTCCGCCCCAACTCCCAAAGCCGCACCCACAAACAAGCGACCGTGCTCATCTTTGGTCGCATGAGGATAATTCTTTGCTTTCTCGATATCCTTGATCGTGATCAAGCCTTTGAGTTTGCCCTTATCATCAACCACCGGAAGTTTTTCGATGCGATGTTTCTGCAAAATCTTTTTTGCTTCATCTAAAGTTGTTCCCATTTTCGCAGTGACCAAACTTTCTTTGGTCATCAAATTGCTGATGGGTTGATCGAAATTTTCCTCAAAACGCAAATCACGATTGGTCAAAATTCCCACCAAAGTTCCATCCACTGTGATAGGCACACCGCTGATCGAAAACCTTTCCATCAAATCAACTGCATCCTGCACCATGTGCTGAGGACTTAAAGTGAGCGGATCCATGATCATCCCACTTTCATATTTTTTAACTTTCTCTACTTCGAGAGCCTGTTTTTCGATATCAAGATTTTTATGAATGATTCCCAGACCACCAAATTGCGCCATCACCCGGGCAATGCGATTCTCCGTCACCGTATCCATCGCCGCAGAGATAATCGGCGTGTATAAAAACTTATTTCGTGCAAACAAAGATCGCGGTGCCACTTCGGTGGGCGTGATTTCAGAATATTGCGGAAGAAGAAGAATATCGTCAAAGGTCAGGGCGAAAGGAATGCCCGATTTAGAGTTTTGTTCCATACTGCCAACTCCTGCCAGATCTATGTGGTTTTGTATAATTCTGAGGGGAATCCCCTCAGAGATCAACCACAAGTCTGTCAGAAATTGGTTTAGACCAGTTACTTAATACCAAGTTTGCAAGGTAGTTAATACCAAGTTTGATAGAGAAGATAGTTGTCTGCGGATTTCTCCAGCAATTCAACTTCCGCATCGGTTAAGGCGCGCTTCACTTGAGCTGGACGCCCCACGACCAAGCTACGAGGAGGAATAACAGTGCCTTCAACCAACAAAGAACCCGCACCAATCAGACAATGCTCCCCGACCTTGACTCCATCCATAAGGATAGAACCCATTCCAACCAAAGTTGCTTTGCCGACTTCGCACCCATGAAGCATCACAAGATGCCCAATAGTCACACGATCATGCAGAGTTGTGCCGAATTTCTGATAAGTTCCATGAATCACGGTGCCATCTTGAACATTCACTTCTTTACCAATGCGAATAGGCATAACGTCACCTCGAATAGTGACGTTGTACCAAACGGATGAACCCTCGCCGATTTCAACATCTCCAATGATGCGCGCATTATCCGCAATAAAAGTCTTTTCATTTACGACTGGGGTCACACCGCGGGCTTTTACAAAAACACTCATGAAATCTTCCTTCAAATTAAAAACATTCAACCAAGACTAACATTTAGAGATTTTTCCGACAGCAAAAATCAAAGCACCCTCGCTGGATCTTAATCCAGCTTTGGCTATTCCGAAACCACCCAGACTAAATCCCCTCTGCGAAGCACAAAGGACGAAGAAGGCCCTAGTATCTTCTCAGCTCCCCGCTCCACGCCGACCACCAGGACATTGCGTTCTTCGCGCAATCGACTTTCAGCTATGGATTTTCCATCAAACAAGTGTTCAGGAAAAACTTCAAAGGAGCTCAAACTGTATTTCCCAGGAACTCCCCGAGTCCAACGATTTTCCTGCTGATCCTTGACGATCTTTTTATGCAGCTCCTTAAGTTCTTCCTCGCTGCCAAAACAAACGATGCGATCATAGGGCCACAAAACAAAATCGCCGCCCGGAGCAAACGTCTGACGATCACCGCGAATCACGGAAGCAATTGTTACACCCCAATTTTCCTTAAATGAAAGTTCACGCAAACTTTTTCCGATCAAACCTTCCGTCTCAACACCCAGATCAAAAATTTCAACCGATGCATTCCATGGCAAAAGCTGCGGATCAAAATCTTGAGGTTTCAGTTCCGCTTTTTCTTTTTCAGTCAGATTGCTTAAGAATCTTTTTTCAAAAAATGCATACAGAGCTTCGCCATATCGGACGGTTAATAAAACCGCGACCACCACCATAAACGCCAAAACACCCGAAGCAATTGGAAGCGAGATAAACTGTCCCACCATCACCGACAACAGCAAGACCGCCAGAATCACACGCCCCAAAGTAATTCCGGGCAAAAGTCCCTTCAGGCGATGAAGCTCTTCCGGGCGAGCATTATCAGGCCGCCCTTGCACCAGTCCCCAAAAGAATGGAATCGACAGCAGCAAACAGACTAAAAAAGCCACAGCCCCCGCATAAGGACTGGAGGAGAAGTGATCTTCCATTTTCACTAATACAAATTTCTTCACCGAGAAAATCACCGCCACGATAATGACCGCATTGAGCAGGATCTTCACTCCGTAATGCGACAGAACCAGGCCACCAACACCCTGTCCACTTTGCTTTTTCACCGAGCTATTATAGCTATCCAGCACCATCCGGATGCGCTCGGGAACGTATTTTTCAGACCAACGATACACCACATCTGAAGACTTAATCATGTAAGGTGTTGTAAAAGTTGTTACAGCAGAAGCGGCTACCGCCAAAGGATAAAGGAAGTCACTGGTCACTTTGAGTGTGACACCCAATGAAGCAATAATGAAAGAGAACTCACCAATTTGCGCCAAACTCATTCCGGCCTGCACCGAAGTTTTGCGCGACTGCCCCGAAATCAAAGCTCCCAAATAAGTGCTAATGAATTTCCCAAAAATAGTGACCGCAGTGAAAAGTGCCACCAAGCCCCAGTGATCGACAATCACCTTGGGATCAATCATCATGCCAACAGAAACGAAGAAAATTGCCGCAAAAAGATTCTTAATGGGATTAAAGAGCTTTTCTATATGATGACCTTCCGGTGTTTCCGCCAGTAAGGAACCCATAACGAAAGCTCCAAGTGCCGGCGAGAATCCCGCCGAAGTTGCAATAATCACCATGACAAGACAAAGGCCAATGGCAACGACCAAGGTTGTTTCTTCGTCCAGCAAATCACGAATCTTTCGCAAAAATGCAGGCAAAAGAAAGATTCCCAAAATAAACCAAAGCAAAATCAGGAAGACCATTCTTGTGGTCACTCCCAACAGCGAGGTCACCGAAAAACCCTCACTGGAAACCAGGGATGGCAGCAGGACCAACAACAGGACCGCCACAACATCTTCGACCACCAGAATTCCAAAAACCAACTCAACGAATTTACTGCCTTTCATCCCCAGCTCTTGAAATGCACGCACGATGATCGTCGTCGATGACACGGAAAGTATGCCACCCATAAATAGACTGTCGATTGAGTTCCAGCCGATCAAACGGCCCACAAGATAACCCAACCCCACCATGAAGAGGACTTCAAATACAGCCGTAAAGCCCGCAGAACCGCCGACCTTTACAAGCTTTTTAAAACTGAACTCCAAACCCAAACTGAAAAGAAGAAAGATGACGCCGATCTCGGACCAAACACTGATGCTTTCTTTGTCCTGCACGGTCGGCAACCAGGGCACATGCGGACTTACCAAGAAACCTGCAATCAAGTAACCAAGAACCAATGGCTGCTTAAGCTTCTTAAACAGAAGAGTCACCAAGGCACCAATAAGTAGAATAAAACCAAGATCAGAGATGAGAGATGGCAAATGAATCATGCTTTATTGTTTCAAGCATGATTCCCGAATTCAATTTGCATCACGGCATATTTAAAGAGTTTTTTACCTTAGCCCGCATTTGGCAGTTAACACTTGATAATGTCGCTTCACCTACTCCGACGAAGTCGGAGTGCCAGCAGATCAGTTAAGATAGCCCGTCTTCTCAGCCATGAAACTCATATGCTGCAAGCGCTGTCCATTGCCTTCCACTTCGGCACTCATCACGCGAGAACGACCGATATAGTTTTTAGTCGCATAAATCGGAACATTCAAATGCAGACACAAAGACATCGCTTCGTCAGCGCGAAGCTTAACAGAATCCATTCCAGCATGACCGCTCAGATAAAGACGGATGTATTGATTTGCACCACGAATCTCTACGAACACAGCTTGTTTAATTTCAATATTCAAAGACCGCATCAGGATCTCGCTAAACTTATGCGGCGTCGAAGGGACCGTTGTCTTGTTGGATTGCGACAACGCCACCCCTGCTTCGATAGGACTCAGTGCAACCGGCAGAGTGTGTTGGTGACCTTCATCTTTTAGAAGCAACATCGGACGAGCCGCATCCGTCGTGACTGAAAGACCATAAGGAAACAAACGAACAAGATCGTCCTGATGAAACATTTCTTCATCTTGGGATTCATTTGCAAAAATGATCTGAGCTTTAAAATTATCGAAATCCAAAAGATCTTTCATTATTGAACCAATTCCCCTCTAAGGGCTGACGGAAATGCCTTGGTAATTCGAACATCGACGGTTTTACCGACAAGATCCTCAGATCCCAAGAAATGCACCAGCTTGTTTGCAGTGCTACGTCCCTTTGCTTTTCCTTGCTCGCGATCTGCGTGCTCGACCAAGACTTTGAGAGTTTGCCCCTCGTAACGTTTAACAATTTCAAATGCCATTTTTTCGTGAATATCGAAAAGACGATTCAAACGCTCGCTCTTAATCTCTTCAGGAACTTGATCTTCGTACTTCGCCGCTTTTGTAAACGGACGAGGCGAGTACACAAACGCGAAGATGTTCTCAAAACGCACTTGCTCAACCATGCTCACCGTATCCAAAAACTCTTCCTCGGTTTCCCCTGGGAATCCGACGATGATGTCTGTTGAAAACACCACATTAGGAATGGTCTTCTTGAGCATTTCAATTTTTGCGAAATACTCTTCACGCGTATAAATACGATTCATGCGATCCAGAATGCGAGTATTGCCACTCTGGAATGGCAAATGAATGTATTCCATGATCTTATCGCTGTGCTGAGCAATCGTGTCCGCCAACTTTTGATCAAAGTCCTTCGGATGAGATGTCGTAAAACGGATTCTTTCGATATCTGTTTCTTTTGCAACTTTCGCCATCAAATCAGAAAAATCAACATTTTCATCGGCATAAGAATTTACATTCTGGCCAACCAAAGTGACTTCTTTGACCCCTCGTTTTACCAAGTGACGAATGTCCGTGATAATGTGCTGGACCGGTCGAGATTTTTCACGGCCACGAGTGTAAGGAACCACACAGAAGGTACAGAAATTATCGCAGCCCTTGGTGATATTCACGAATGTAGAAACACCCGGATTACGCACCATCGTTTCGATATGATAAGGGGCACGATGTTCAAATTTTGCACTGACATGCTTGCCGCGCTTTTCATAGGTCTGCGCCACCAGGCTCGGCAAATTGTCGATCTGATCAGTTCCGAATACGAAATCAATCATTGGCTGCGACTTGATGAGATTTTCTTTTTCCTGCTGCCCTACGCAGCCGCCAACGCCGATACGAAGTTCTGGATTTTTATCCTTTAACTTTCTAAAGGTTCCAACCTCAGACATTGTTTTATGCACGGCTTTTTCACGCACACTGCAAGAGTTGATGATGATCAAGTCCGCTTTTTCAGGCTCGTCGACAGGAACAAAGTTTTGCATCTCCAACAAGGAATACATACGTTCCGTGTCGTTAACGTTCATTTGGCAACCGTAAGTGGAGATCCATACACCACGACCTTGCCCTAAATCATGATTTAGAACGGGCGATGTCGTTGTTTCGGAATTGTCTGGTGTCTGGGGCACGGTCTTACCTCTTGTGTCTTCAAAGATCGTGAGTTATAGACAACGGTCTTAAAAATGTCAAAGTTCGCGGGAGGAACCCACCTATGAATCCAAGACTCAAAAGCTCGAAAAAGTGGACAAATTTCCCGAAGGAATACTCAGATCAAATTGAAGCGGTGTTCAAAGAGAACTTTGCCCAATTTCTAGATGATGCTGAGCTAGTTATCGAAGGCAGAATCTATTCAGAAGAGATTGCGCTGCGCGTTGGCTACCATCAAAGTGGCCGCTTAGCCCAAGCTAACTTCGAAGTTTCTATGAACTATTCTCAGAACGAACAGGATGTCCTTACGCGCATTCATAACTGCGTAGATGCGGCAGCCAGCATGATGTTGGAATATTTCGACAACGAAGGCATCGTGGATTTCCCTTACACTTGGACAGAGTTTCCATTTCAAGGAAAGAAACTCTACTTGAAGTACTCGACAGAGAATTCCTCTTTAGAAGCTGAAGCCAACAAGCTTCTGGGAATCACGGAAGACTCCATGGTTCTAGAGGACGAGGACAGCGAAGATGCCTTGGCCGTCGCCGAAATCAAGGAAGAGCTTTCACCCCCTCGTTCTGACGAAGATGAACCCTTGGAGCTTCCGGAAGACGCCGAGGAAGATGAAGACGAGGATACAGGTCCTCGCATGTTCGGTGGAAAATCCAAAAAGAAGCTTCATTAGGTCCTTAAAGTGCCTGTATCTTTTACGGGCACTTTTTCGTTTCGACGCACAGCATTCTTGTATACTCTCTGCCTCTTTCTGCAGTAGCTATGTCCGCACACAGCTCCGTCTTGTCAGAGCTGACTTAAAAGGGGCACCAACTATGAAAAATATCGTTTTTTCTTTCGCACTTGTTTTATTGGCTGCAGTTTCTGCTCAAGCTCAATCATTGGGACAACCTCAGACTCAAACTCTTAGAACTCACGCCCAAGCTGACTACATCAGAAATGAACGCGTTCAATTGGAAAAAGAAACTGAATTAAAGATTCTTGAAAAACTTGAAGAATCTCGTCTTCAGGAAGAACGCACTCGCATGCAACGTATCGAAGCGACTAACTTCAGCGTTGTTAATCCAACAGCGCAATCTCAACAACAAGTCCCAGTTCAAGTTCAAACTCAAACTTTCTAGTTCTCGTTTTTTCGATTTGAAGTTTTCACAGAACGCTCCGACGAACTCCCTCTGGGAAGAACTCTCGGAGCGTTTTTTTATGCAATCAATGTACAGGACAACTCTTCGCACAAAGCAAAAGGTGCCTGGCACCTTTTGCTTCACACGCTGCGTTTTATTAACAGGTGCAAATAAAAAACCCACGCCTTTATCAGACGTGGGCTTTACCCCTCACGAGATTATTCTTTATTTTATTTAAGGAAGTAATGCGCGGATGAGAATCTAAGCTGCTGATTGCAAATTCCTTATACGGAGGAACTTGCCTGGCATTTTCTGTAGATTAAAGAGCTTCTACTTGCTGCATGATTGCAGGGATTTGATCCAAGTGAGCCTTACCTTGCTTGATCAAACGGATAGCGTCTTTTTGAAGAAGCTTACCTTCAGCCATTTTATTGCAAAGAAGTGGCTCCAAAGGATCCGTGATTGCGTAGATGCTTTTGTGTTGTGGCCACAAGTTCTCTTCAGCGTTAGCACCACCCATGCACAATGGGATGTAATGATCGATTTTGAAATCCATACGGTTCATTGAACGCGTGCGGTATCCAATTTGATCGTACTGAACGAAGATGTCTTTTTTAGTTGAAGAATCAACATTGCGTTCGCAGTAGTTGATACCTTCTGGATAACGGTGTGAACTTGGGCGGTCGCAAAGTGCGCCAGGAGTCAGAGTAGCATCTGGTCCTTGCGGAAAGTTGCCACCAGCGTGAGACGAAAGAGAAACCAGAGTAATCAGGACAAGAGCAATTAATTGCTTCATTCTATCTCCAAATAGACCGTCATTTAAGGCGACGGGTAGAAACGTCGGACCGTATCTCCGACATATATTTGCGTTCGTGCGGTTAGTGCTAACAGCCTAATTTCTTCGTTGCAATAAAAATAAAAAAGGCCTGAATCTTTGACGCAGGCCTTAAATACTCGATATTTATATGATTTTCGTGGGTTAACAATTGTAAACCCACGTATTTCCTAGGTTTTTCCCTAGTATTCGTCATCCTCAACACCGTTGCCGCTGCCTTCGCCCATACCGCGAACTTCTTCGATAAAGGCACTGTTATCCTCTTCAAACTCGTTCTCGTTAGTGGATTCGTCCAACTCCAACTCTTGAATTGCAGCCAAGAAGTCTTTTTCCGTGCGCAAATCGCGACGGATCATCTCCAGGAACTTATCAGGATAGCGAGAAGTCAGCTCCTCGATGTAGCGCTCAAGCTTGCCATCGATAAGGATCTTCTTACGTACTTGGATTTTCTTCCAGAACATCAAATAGTGATAACGGCAGTAAACATCAACAGCAGCGATCTGATCGCAATCACGAGCGCGGCAGTAACGGTTGCCTTCAGCATCAGTCAGGAAGACTTCTTCGTCGACTTTGGCTTTTTCTTCGCCTGTCCACTCCTCAATAACTTCGATTTCCTCTTCGGACTCTTCGACAGCTTTGAGTTCGTCTTCGTACTCACCAATTTCATCACCCATCATGTCATCATCGGCGATAAAATCATCGTCAAGATCCGTCTCGTCCTTCTCTTTGCCTTTTGGACCTTTGCCCTTTTTAGGTGCTTTCACATCTTTTTTAGACGCCGCTTTTTCCACAACAACTGGAGTAGGAATAGCTTTCTTCTCAACTTTTTTAGCAGTCTCTTTAGGAGCTTCTGCTTTTACTTCTTTTGCAGGTTTTGCAGGGGCCGCTTTCGCAGACGCCTTTGCTTCCGCCTTTGGCAAAGCTTTCGGCTCAACCTTAGCAGCAACTTTGGCTTTCGCTTCAACTTTAGGTTCAACCTTCTTTTTCAACTCCGGTTTTTTAGGAGCAGCCTTTACAGGTGCCTTTTCAACCTTTTTCTTCACGACAGTTTTAGGTGCCGCTTTCTTAGCAGGAGCTGGCTTAACAGCCGCTTTTGCTGGAGCTTTTTTTACAGGTTTACTGGCCGCAGCTTTCGCTGCTGGTTTTGACGCCGTCTTCTTTTTTACGATTTTTGCCATAATACTACCTAGTTACTTTCAGAAGTAATCTACAAGCTCTGAAGCATTTAAGAAAATGTGTCAACTCATTTCACGATTATTGCGCCATCTTGACTGCGCACAAAAATACTTCCGCGCTGACCCTCACCGCGCAAACGCCCCCGAACACTTTTTTCGGAGCTCAATTTATTTACGCGCAGCTCATTGGGAACGAAAATATCCCCCTCTACAGTGAAGAGATTGACGCTTGCTCCCGAAGCCGCTGGCGCTTGAACTTGCACGCGACCTGCTTTGGATTTGATGTCAATTTCCGAATCCAAGGTCATCTGTACAGTCACACTGCCTTCTTGGTTTTGTCCATCCACGCGCCCCTGAAAGCCCTGGATATTCAAGCCACCTTTGCCATTTTCAAACTGCAATGTGCCTGTTCCTTGAACAACTTTTGCGGGTCCAATCTGACTGGCCAACGAGCTGAAGCCGCGCACTTTTTCAACCAAAAGAGGACCTGTAAATAACGAAGCATCGACGTCGCCTTGAATGTTTTTAAGCGTCATGCTGCCAGCATAGGCATCTGCATTGACTCTTCCCGTGTGGTCCTGAACATTCACATCCCCCTTTTGCACATAGATCTGCAAAGAGCCAACCCCATTGAGTGATGAAACACGCCCTTGAGTGATACTCACCTTCAGATCTTTGCTCCATTTTTGAGCAACAACGGAGCCTCCTCGTAACTGAATCTCTGTGGGAACCGCCGCGCCTGAAATTTCAATTTTTCTCATTTGCGAGTTCGCTTTCGGCAGGATATTCATCCAGGCCTTCTTGCCATCGTATTCATTCATACGCACTTCAATGATATTGTCTTTCTTGGAAACGACATAAGCGCCCTCTCCAGATGTTTCTTCGACGCCCGACACCTTCAATGCATTGCTGCCAGGAATAACGACCAACTGCACCTGCGCTTCAAGTCCTTTGAGGATCAAACGATCCCCCTCCTGCACCGGCACAGCAAATGACGCCGCGAAAAGAGGCTGAAGTAAAAGCTTTACTAAAACAAGGCTGATCGCTGGCATGCGTTGTCTCCTGATTCACTCCAGCACTGCCGGAGTAGGTATGCCGCATTTTTCACGCGGCGACTTGACTCAGACTCTATTTAAGTAAATCTTTTTACGATTTTCAACATAAGAGGTGAATAGATGGAAAATGTAGTAATTGTCAGCAGCGTTAGAACCCCAGTGGCTTCTTTCCAAGGTGGATTTGGATCTGTACCTGCACCAAAGCTCGGTGCGGCAGCGATCAAGGAAGCTTTGAACCGCGCCAATGTTTCTCCGAATGAAGTTGATGAAGTGATCATGGGCGAGGTCCTGACTGCAGGTGTTGGACAAGCTCCCGCTCGTCAAGCAGCTCTTTTCGCCGGACTCGGCAACAACACTCCTTGTTTAACTATCAATAAAGTTTGCGGATCAGGCCTTAAAGCTGTGATGCTTGCAGCCGACAACATCGCCCTTGGTAACACCAAAGTTGCAGTGGCTGGCGGACAAGAGAACATGACTCTGGCGCCGCATTTACTTGAGAACTCTCGTTCTGGCTACCGTATGGGACCAACGCAAATGACAGACTCAATGATCAAAGACGGTCTTTGGGATCCGTACAACAATTTCCATATGGGAAATGCTGCAGAGATCTGCGTAAAAGAGCACAATTTCACAAGAGAATCACAAGATGCTTTTGCCGTTGATTCATACAAAAAAGCGCAAAAAGCGTGGGCTGATGGCGTATTCAAAAACGAAATCGTTCCTGTTGTGGTTGAAGGCCGCAAAGGCGCAGTGACTGTGGATAAAGACGAAGAGCCGTTCAATACGAACTTCGACAAAATCCCTGGCTTGAAGCCTGCTTTTGATAAAGCTGGAACCATCACTGCTGCGAACGCATCAAAAATCAATGATGGTGGCGCGGCTCACGTCTTGATGTCTGAAAGCGAAGCAACAAAGCGTGGATTGAAACCGCTTGCGAAAATCGTAGCACATGGAACTTTCGCACACGAACCTAAATACTTCACGACAGCCCCTGTGGGCGCGATCAAAAAAGCTTTGGCTAAAGCCAACTTGAAAATTGGTGATATTGATCTTTGGGAGATCAATGAAGCTTTCGCAGTCGTGACTCAAGTGGCGATGAAAGAGCTGGAAATCCCAGCAGCTAAAGTCAACGTTCACGGTGGCGCGATTGCTATCGGACATCCGATTGGAGCCTCTGGTGCACGTATTCTTACAACTTTGGTTCACGCCCTCCACACTCACAACAAGCGCTATGGTCTAGCGACTTTGTGTATTGGTGGCGGCGAAGCTGTCGCATTAATTATAGAAAAAGCGTAGTTCAAATTTCTCCAGGTATTTTCTTTTTTTGCAACCTTGGGTGCTCGCGCCCCAAGGTGTGTTGAGGTAGTTAAAATGAGTAAGAAAGTATTTAAAGACGCGATGTCTGCTCTGACCGACGTTAAAGACGGAATGACTTTGATCGTTGGCGGATTTGGACTTTGTGGCATCCCTGAAAACTCCATCGCAGCCTTGCATGAAATGGGCGTAAAAGATCTGACCTGCGTTTCAAATAACGCCGGCGTTGATGATTTTGGCTTGGGATTGCTTCTCCAAAAGCGTCAGATCAAAAAGATGGTTTCTTCTTATGTCGGCGAAAATGCTCTTTTTGAAAAGCTCTACATGAGCGGCGAGTTGCAATTGGAATTCTGCCCACAAGGAACTCTCGCTGAGCGCATTCGCGCTGGTGGCGCGGGGATCGCCGGATTCTACACACCAACAGGCGTGGGAACTTTGGTTGCTGAAGGAAAAGAAATCAAAAACTTCGATGGTCGCGACTATGTTCTTGAACGCGGCATCGTCGGTGACTTTGCTTTGGTCAAAGCCTGGAAAGGCGACAAATTCGGGAACCTCATTTTTAGAAAAACAGCTCGTAATTTCAATCCGATGGCCGCAACTGCTGGCAAAATCACTGTGGTTGAAGTTGAAGAATTGGTTGAAATTGGGGAATTGGATCCGGATCAAATCCATACGCCGGGAGTGTACGTACAACGCATTTTCCAAGGCACCAACTATCAAAAACGCATCGAACAACGTACCGTGAGCAAGGGGTAACTTATGCCATTAACTAGAGAACAAATTGCGCAAAGAATTGCCCAAGAAGTTGAAGATGGTTACTGCGTAAACCTCGGCATTGGCATTCCAACCTTGGTAGCAAACTACATTCCGAGCAATAAGACGGTTATGTTACAGAGTGAAAACGGACTTTTGGGCATGGGACCCTTCCCAAAAGAATCCGCTGTTGATCCTGATTTGATCAACGCCGGAAAACAAACTGTCACGGCAGCTCCTGGCGCCAGCTTCTTTTCAAGCGCAGACAGCTTTGCGATGATTCGCGGCGGTCATGTTGATTTGACTGTTTTGGGCGCTATGGAAGTTGACGAGCAAGGCTCTATCGCAAACTGGATGGTTCCCGGCAAAATGGTCAAAGGCATGGGCGGAGCCATGGATCTTGTCGCTGGGGCTCGCAATGTTATCGTGGCGATGCAACATACCGATAAAGAGGGAAATTCCAAACTTCGCACAAAGTGCACGCTGCCATTAACTGGAATCAAATGTATCAAAAAGATCGTCAGTGATTTTGGGGTGATTGAGATCACTCCTGAAGGCTTCGTTCTTAAAGAATACGCCCCAGATCTGACTCCGGAAAAGGTTCTCGCAGCCACAGAAGGCAAAATGAAAATTGCCCCTGACTGCAAAGCCATGACTTTCTAATTTTAAGACACCTCATCAGCCCCAGGAGCAATTAGCTGCTGGGGCTATTCAAAAGTCCAGAACCCCCATCAAGTCGCATTGCACCTCTCTTTCTTTCCGAGGATAATCAAGGATCAGTTAATGAGAGGATCCTTGTGGCAGAAGCAAAAAAAATCGCAAAAGACAGTTACTTATTCCGCGAAGGTGATGCGCCAGATGCGATGTATATCGTGAAATCGGGCACCCTTGCTGTCACTAAAACCAAAGGGAATTCCGAAGTCGTTCTCGCCGAAATACAAGCCGGCTCCATGGTTGGAG
Organism: Bdellovibrio svalbardensis; assembly: GCF_029531655.1. Lineage (NCBI taxonomy): Bacteria > Pseudomonadati > Bdellovibrionota > Bdellovibrionia > Bdellovibrionales > Pseudobdellovibrionaceae > Bdellovibrio > Bdellovibrio svalbardensis. The sequence continues at coordinate 829,145 of NZ_JANRMI010000002.1, read as the reverse complement.
AAATGGCCTTGTTTGATAAAAAACCTCGCAGCGCAAATGTCAAAGCGCTGAAAGAGACTGAAGTCATCTCACTCCCCTATGATTCTTTAAACAAACAAATGAATGAGCTGCCTGTTTGGGTTCGCGCGATCATGAAGAACCTCAATGAGAATCTTCGCGAAGCTAACAAGAAAATTAAAATTCTTGAAAACTCCAATCCAAACGAAGAAAGATTTCCACCTCATATCACAAACAAATACCTCTCCATTCTCAATCTCGTTTGCAACAAGTATGGAAAAACTGAAGATAACAACGCGGTCAGCATTTCTTCCGTATTACTGCGCAACTACACCATTCAAATCTTCCAGGAAGCGACCAACAAAATGCAGAGCATGGTGAATGTTCTGACTGAATTGGGTTATTTAGAGCAAGAAGATCGTGGCGATGGCTCACAAAAAATTACCAATCTCAAGCCGCAGGAACTCTTCAGTTTTGTGGACTGGTATAATGATTGGCTTTTCAAGCAGGAAAAAGACCGCTTGCCTGAAATGAGCGATTCTGAGGTAAAAATCCTTAGCGGCATTTTGCAATTTGCGAAGAAGGCCGAACCAGACAGAAAAGGCCTATATAAAGTAAATCTTAACGACGTTCAAAACGACTCCATGAAGGAAACGGGAAACTTAATCAAGGTCGATGACGTCAATCCCTTAGTTGAGAAAAAATATCTCACTGAGAAGATTATGGACGAACAAGGCGTCTATATCCTGGTGGAACTCCCCTACGTAGAGCCACTGGCGCGCAACTGGTCCCTCGTAAATAATTTAAAGAAGAAATTAAGATAGAAATTGAACTTCCTCTAAAGCGCCCGAAGGGCGCTTTTCTTTTTGTACTTTGACAGGATTACGGCTCAACTTCACTGCAACCCGCCAGCAAATGTTATGATAAGCACAAAGGAGTCCTCATGGACAGAGAGAGCTATCATATTGTCAAAGCCCTGCGCAATCTTAGTAAGGTCGATCAGCTCCTGTACGGTGAAGACTACATTCGTGAGCTGGTTCAACATATTGCTCAAGAACTTAATGTTAAATACGTCATGGTCGGCCATGCCATTGAACCAGAGCGCACAAAAATTCAAACAGATTTCATGTGGGCGGAAGACCACTTCACAGACAATGTCATATACGAGCTTAACGGCACCCCCTGCGTCAACGTTATCTGTGGAACCAGAGCTAGCTGCTACGTCAAAGATGTCGCAAAGATCTTTCCCAAAGACCAAATGCTCACAGATCTGAAAATTGAATCCTATATTGGCGCACCTTTCTTACATACCGACGGCAGCCTGATTGGTTTGCTCGTGATCATGGATGATCGTGAAATTGAAAACACTGAAACCATGACCGCTGTCACTGAATTCTTTGCGGCTCGAATCGGCACCGAATATCGCCGAATCGCCTTCGAAGACTCCCTACAAAGAATCAATGAAAAACTCGAGCAACAAGTTCAAGAGCGGACCAATGAGCTCAGAATGGCTTTTAAAAACCTACAACGAACACAACAACAAATGATCTCTCAAGAAAAATTAGCCACCATCGGGCGAATTACATTTGGAATCGCTCACGAACTAAAAAATCCACTCAACGTCATTATAAACTCGGCTGAAATCCTTGAAGAACTTGAAGAAAACGAACTAAACCCCAACCACCTTCGAGAACTGTCTCATATGATCCATGAGCATGGCGAACGCGCCAACTCCATCATAACTTCCATGCTCAAACAAGCTCGGCAAGACACTGAATCTGAACCCGAAATTATTGATCTCTCTGAGCTCATCAACCATTCGCTCGATATGTGCATCAGATCTCTCAGTGACTTGAATTTCAAGTCAAAGCTGACCCTTCAGAAAAACATCCTCCCTCATATTAAAGTGAGGGTGATCAACCCATCGAGCATCGAACGAGCTTTTATAAATATTTTCGATAACTCTCTTTACGCTCTTCGAAAAAAACTGAATCATTCCCCCAAGGATTCCTTTAAACCGGAGCTTTCGGTGAACTTAACAACATCAGACCAGTCCATCGACGCTGTCATCCGAGACAACGGCACTGGTATCTCAGAAAAACATCTTCTCAATTTATTTCGTGAGTTTTATACAACCAAACCACCTGGCGAAGGAACCGGCCTGGGGCTATCAATTGCCAAATCCACACTCACAAAAAATTTTGGCGACATCAGTATTAGCAGTCGCGAGGGGATTTTTACAGAGGTAAACATCACCCTCCCTTTGGTGCCAGGCTTAGAGGAACAACCATGACAGTAACCCCCAACCTCAAACTTATCATTGTGGATGATGAACAAGACGTTGGACTCATTAGCGAATTGAATTTCCAGACTGCAATTCGCGACGGCTCCATTGACTTTCATTTCTTTGAAAATGCTCAGAAATGTTTAACTTACTTGGATGAGTCGCCTGAAAAGGGACAATATCTGGTTATTACCGACATCAACATGCCGGAAATTTCCGGCTTTGATCTGCTTGAAAAAATAAAGAAAACTCATCCCAATGTAGAAGTTTTTATGATGAGTGCCTACGACAACATGGATTATATTAAAAAATCCATGACTCTCGGAGCGACAGGATATTTCACAAAGCCTGTTAGCTACCACAATATTAAACTCCGGATCACCCAGAAATATGGGATTCCCCTATAAAAAAACCCGGTGTTAAACCGGGCTTCATTTAAATATATTAACTAGTATATCTCTGGATCTTGCTGGCAACGCAACGGCAACTGATCATCAGGAAGTTTCGAATAGGATTCTCCACCCACCGTATGTACATAGATTGAATTGGTCTTCGCACCCTGAGCAATAGGCTGCCCCAAGGTAAGAATCACACGATCCCCTGTTTTCGCCAAACCATGAGTCACAAGAAGTTGGTCAACTTGCACCAAGATGTCTTCCATAGACTTATAAGGCTTGATGACATGTGTTTGCACACCCCAGTTCAATTCCATCGCATTCAAAACATCCATATGCTGAGTCACCGAGATAACTCGAGCTTTCGGACGGAAGCCTGAAATGATATTCGCCGTTTTGCCTGAAGTTGTCAGACAGATGATTGCGGTTGCGTTCAGCTTCAAAGCACTCAAAGAGGCACTCGCCGCAATAGCCGCTGGCGCACTCAAGAACTCATTTTCCAATGACAATTTATAGTATTTCTCTTCATTGGTTTCGACTTCGCAAATAATCTCATGCATCGTGCGAATACATTTAAATGGATATTTTCCGCTCGCAGACTCCGCAGAGAGCATCAAGGCATCAGTTCCATCCAACACGGCATTTGCCACGTCAGTAATTTCTGCACGGGTTGGGCGAGGATTCTCAACCATACTATCCAGCATTTGAGTCGCCGTAATAACCGGACGCCCCAGTTGATTGCAAACTGAGATAATACGTTTCTGGAAGCCCGGCAATCGGCTTTGTCCAACTTCAACAGCCAAATCTCCACGCGCCACCATGACCGCATCACTGAGGCGGCAGATTTCTTCAAGGTTCTCGATAGCCTCGATCATTTCAATCTTCGCAATAATTTTAGCTGAGGAACCGCGGGACTCTATAATTTCGCGAAGCTTGCGAATATCACGTGCATGTCGCACAAAGCTCAAAGCGATATAATCCACTTTGTTCACGATCCCGAATTCCAAATCTGTAAGATCTTTTTCAGTCATGCATTCCACGGGAAGATTAACCCCAGGAAGATTCATACCTTTACGGTCTTTTAGAATTCCACCATAAATAACTTCCACATCAAGTTCTTCGCCACGGACAGCTAGAACCTTAAGTTCCATCAAACCATCATCTAAAAGAATTTTAGTCCCTGGCACACAAGCCAGCGGTAATTCCTTAAAGTCTGAGGGCACCAATCCAGGCTTACCAAGCACTGCGGCAGTTGTAACAACCAACTTTTCCCCAGGCTTGATCTCAATAGAGCCATTTTCAAATTTTCCAACACGAATTTTCGGTCCCTGAAGATCCTGAAGGATCGCAACCGGAGCTCTGAGCTCTTTAGATAATTTTCTGAGAGAGTGAACCACTTTCAAGTGGTCCTCATGACTCCCGTGGGAAAAGTTAAGGCGAGCCACGTTCATGCCCGCCTTAATTGCTTTTTCTAGGTTTTTCTCATCACGAGTAGCTGGCCCAATCGTGGCCACAATTTTCGCTCTTCGATCTGCTAACATTTGAACTACGCCTTCCTAGAGTATGAACTCATCTTTGTAGATAAGTTTTGCATATCCTCCTGGTGACGTCTATTCATTCTATCAAGCTGATCTTGATGCGACTCGTTGAGCTGAGCCATCTTGGCTTCATATTTCATCTCAACGGATTGTTTTTCCATTTTACCCGATTTATCCCGTTCATCCAAACGCTGGGCATACATGCCCTCAATACGCTTCAACTCCCGCTCTTGATTTTCCTTAAGCTGGTTGATTTTATTTTCATAGTTTTTAACTGTATTCTCGAGCTTCGTATTAAATGAAGCCTCCATACCACGGAAGCGTTCTGTCATAACTTTATTCAAAGCAACCTGATCATTCGTTGCTCGCTCGCGCTGACCATCCATTCGCTCCGAATAGTTATCAGCCATTTGCTCTAATGAATCCGCATAGTACTTTCCAAGATTTTTCTCATTTTTATTCGTCAAATCCACAATCTTTTGTACGCGACTTTCAGCGGTGTTGGAAATTTGCGCCACCTGGTCCGAATGTCGCTGATTTAACAACTCACGCTCCTGATGATTGCGCGCATTCGTCAAATTCGCATTGGACTTATTTTCACGATCGGCGGATTGAAGAAGCTTCTGAGTCTTTTCATTGATCGCATCAACACGGCCGTCATTTAGTTCCTTCATGCGGACAATGGCGTCTTCACGCTGATCTTCGACCAAATCAAGGCGTTTTTCATAGGCATTGACCAAGTTCTTCTTTTCAATGCCACGAAGCCGTTCATTTTTGGTCATTTCATTATTCAATTTACTATTCAATCTCTGAATTTGACTATCACGGGAACGAACCTGACTGTTCAGACGCCCATTGACTGAGTCGCGGAATGATTCGTTTTGCTCATCAATCGCAGCAGTTTTCTTGGCAAGCGCATTATCGAACTTGTCACGAATCGCGCCACGCTCTTCATCCATCATCATCTGCTTCATATTCAAATTGTCAGAATATTCTTCGCGGTCATTAACGACTGTATCTGCCAACTTTTGCGACCAACGAGAGTTATCGGCCTCGCGCTGTCTCTCACTATTCTTCAAACGGGATTCGTAAGACTTACGCATTTCATTTGCAGAACGTTGCTTCGACGCCATGACATCTTCATTCCCCTGTCGAATCGCCGTTTTTTCTTTCTCATGAGCATCATTCAATCTGCGCGCATTGTCTTTGATAGTCTCTTGGGCTTTGGCGCGATTTTCGGAGATCGCATTTGAGAATTTTTCACTGCTCTTGGCCGACTCCTCAGTCATTTGACCAACAAGATTTTCTTTCTGCGACTCACCAATTTGTTTTTGCTTGGCTAATGTGCCTTCATAAGAAGCTTTTTGCTGTTCACGATCATTATAAGCTTCTTCCATTTTATTGCGCAGAGACTCACGATAGGTCTGACGAACTTCATCAATCTTGCGATTGTTATTGAAATCTCGATCCGTCAATGTCTCCCGATTGCGATCTTTAAGCTCCGCAATACGATTTTCATACTCATCAGTGATATTCTTGATTTCTTCGTGATGACGCCCCTCCAAACGCTTTACTTCCGCATTGCGACGTTTGGCATTTTCTGCTTCGCGATTTTCATACTCTTCGCGAGTTTGACGAACTTTGTCGTCCTGACGTGTACGATCTGATGATGAAATAGAAGACATCCTATCCTCCCAGACCTCAGGTTAACATGAGCTCTGGATTGAACCTCGGACTTCCTCTGTTGATTTGCAAAAATCAGGACTTAAATCTAGCGCTCAAAGGTTCTTTGGAAATAGATACTCTTCAACTTTTGACGTTCAGCGGCCTGTTGGCGGCTTTTTTCCTCTTCTTGACGCTTCGATTCAGCGACAGAAGCCAATTTGCGTTCCGTTGCTGCCTGGTAAATGAAGGCGCTCTTTTCAGTCAGATCGCCCCAATTCTCTTTTAGTTTCTGCACTTCTTTAACAAAATTATCTTTGCTTCCAGAATACAATGCATTCCACAACGGCAAATGCTCTTTCATATCAATAGGACGAATCATTCCGTACTCAGACTGTCCCTTCGAATTGATCCCAGAAACCCAGAATTCAAAGCCAGCAGGCACCTCAAGTTTCTTTCCATCACGCAGAACCACCTGAAGATCCGCATCAATATTTCGAATCACTACTTGGGAACCTTTTTCAATCAACCAATACTGCCCTTGCGAAGCTTTCACATTGGCATAGGGAGTTTCAAACTCAACCCCCGTGGATTTTTCAACCCACAAAATCCCCTTCAACAAGCGCCATTGGCCGGCTGATAATCGCATCAAAGTTGAATTTTCTCTGGCATGAATTCCAAAGTCATCCTTCATCATATGAAAGGCTGGGCCGGTTACATGTATTGCACAAGTCTCTTTGGACTTCATACACGCGGAAGGCTGCTGCAAAACATCTCCGGAAGCTCGAACTCGAACCTCCATTTGAAATGCCAGCAAAAAGGTTAAAAACTTAAGCCACTTCTTCATTTGAACTCAACACTTTGCGCAAGTTTGCGGGCTTGTTGCTTTAACTTGTCATTCTTGAAGTTCTTCTGGACTGCCTGATAAACCTCTGAGGCCTCTTCAGTCTGATTGTTAATTTCACTGATTTGCCCCATTCGTAAAAGAATGAAACCCGTCAGATCATTATCAGGATACTGTGACACCATAGTGTCGATCTCTTGCAGACAGCTCTTAAAGTCCTTCTTTAAGAAGTAACTTTCGGCGATAAAAAAGCGAGCCTCAACGTGGTGATTCGAAAGCGGGTATTTTTCCACTAAATCGGAAAATGAGCGAATCGCTTTGTCGTAGCTTTGGGAGTTAAAGTATTTCTTACCTTTTTCAAATAGAACTGGAGAGAGATCAATAGACTCATCACTGGCAGGAGCGCGTACTGACGAAGCTAAATTCTTGAGTTCATACTTCGCTTGAAGTTTTTTATTGTCAGGTAAAACCTGAGCCACCGTTTGCTGAAAATCCTTCAGCTGATAGCTTAAAAGTGAATTGTTGAATTTCTCACTGTCGACTTGCTTACGAAGCGCAGAGAGGCGCATTTCATATTCTTGATGACCATTGAAATAGCCAATAAAAACACTGTAGACACCCAACAGACCCACAGTCAGACAGAGGCAGAAAACAACAAATAATGAATTTTGGTTTTTCATGCCTCACTTATCGGATAAAATCGATAAATATTGAGACTGTCTTATTCTGAGAATTTGAACTAGTCTTTAGTGTAGACAGTTTCTGCGTCGAGGTCTTTCCACTGATCTGAATGACTCGATCCCTGGATCTTAGGCAGCACGCGCCCCTTCATCAGCATCAAGTTTTTACCTTCCACCGAATACCAAAGATGGATCGGATCCACGATGGCCGCAATAACAAAACTTGTCGGCTTCATTCGAATCTCCAGCCATTTTTTACCACTATGATCTGACTCGCCCATCTTCTCCAAAGTGAATCCAACTGTTTCACGACGATCCCAAACTGCATAGCGCACAGGGATGGCCTTTCCCGCCACCAAAGAGTCCCAGTTTTGCCGAACAAAAGCGGTAAAGTTGGCAACACATAAGACTTTGCCCTTCACCTTTTCGTCGTCTTTTTTCGTTTTACCGCCTGGCCCTTCATACTCAAAATAAACCCGTCCATCGCGAACTTCAATGTGACCTTTTTCGTTCGTTTGTGGTCGCTCAACGGTGTATTCTTTAAGATCATCTCCGATTGAAAATCCCTTTTCTTGCGCGATAATTTTTCCCTCAAGATCCCGGTAAGTTGTCTGCAAACGCGTTCCACCGTCGATGGATGTCGCTTCAATACTCAGTGTATAGAGTTTTTTAGATTGATTGGATTTCAAGTCATAGAGCACAGCAGAAGATTTTTCCTGCGCAAAAGACAAAGAAAACATAAGTGCCCAAATTAAATTCATCATGACCGCTCCCATCATTTTCCAAGACTAACAGACTATTTCATCTTATTTAACTTGACCATTTTTAGGGCAAATTTTAATTTCATTTTCCGGCAATTTCTTCAGCCTCGCTGAAGCATATGACCCTTGAAGGACTCTCTGAATGAACAAAGCTCAACTGATTGAAATTGTCGCTGAAAAAACAAAGTCCACAAAATCTCAGTCTGAACAGATTTTGGATGCGACACTCAAAACCATTCAAGAAGCACTAAAAAAGGGCGATGAAGTTAAACTTGTGGGTTTTGGCACATTCTCAAAAACCACTAGAAAATCTCGCCAGGGCCGCAACCCTAAAACCGGCGAAACAGTAAAGATCCCCAGCGCCCATATCCCTCGCTTTAAGCCAGGGAAGGATCTGAAAGACGCTCTGAACTAATCACCATCGAAAACTCAGGCCGATCCTTGAGTTGACACCATCCACTCAATCCTGTTTTCCAAACATATTGATATGGAGAAACATTTCCATTTATCAACGATTCACGCAACTCACTCACCGTGAATGGCCCCTCCTGTAAAGGTTTAACTCCCACAGCCTGTTCCACCAACAGCACCCATTCGCGCACATTATCTGCAATTTCAGTCCCTTGAATAAAACCTTGAGACGCAGGGAAAAGTTGAAACTCAAAAATCCCCCACTCCATAGCCGGTTTCCATGTGCTTGTCTCATCACAAATTAAATCCTGCGGACCAACCTCACCCTTATGAACCTTGGCACGAACTTCCTCCAAAGAGAATGGACCTTGTGGTTTTAAGTTCACATGACAATACCATTTGTTATTCATAGCTTTTCTTTCTTACTCAAAAACGGAGCTGGAAGAGATTCAATCACTTCCAAGATTCCATAGTAGGCCACTTCAAAGTTTTCATTACTCAAAGGTTTTTTCAAGAAGCTTAAAATGTTTTTCGTGCTCACCAGATTTTCATGATAGCCCGCATAAAGCCTCTCCCCCATCATCCCGCCTAAAAGACGTGAGGCCATAACATAGCTCCATTTTTTGCGTGGCTGCGCTTGCAAACGATGCCGCGGCACCCCTGTAATAACCATCAATTCATGCATCTTTTGCGCAAGAGACAACTGCAAAGATTCCTTACCTAAATCAGATGGCCCTTTTGCGCTCAAACTTGATTTGATATCCGCGATGGTGTCCGTCTTTCTCTTATGATTGATAATCTTTGACCCGAAGTAAGAAACTGCTTCAATCCAAATCAACCTTAAAAAGTCCTTCGGCAGCTCGGTGAACATTCCCTTATATCCACTGAGCTGCGCATGCACAAACTGCATTGCCAGCGAAGCGGCGTGATTCACCGAAGCCCGCGCCAAATAAGCCCCTTGGATCTCTGGCAAATAAAACGAGACCTCGTCGGCAATCATGGCTTCAACCCATTTTACTGTTTTTGCATCACACTTCTCGCGAACCTGCACCCAGAAAGCTGAATCCCTCGCCGTGTAGACCGACAATCCAGCCACCGAAACAGGCTGCCCCAACTCCTCAGAGATGATCTGGACATAACGCCCCACATGGTCTGTGTAATCCAACTGATCATCGTCGTCGTCATCATCCTCATCAAAGTAAAGGCCCTGGTCATATGTCTGTTCCAAGTACATGAGGTAGTTCTGCCACTTCACCCAGGGAGGAACACTCATCAGACAAAAGGTGTTCTGCGACAAACGAACCACGTCTGTCGTGGCTTCCAATTCCTGTTTTAGGAGCTGAAAATAGATTTTTTCAGCATTTTGGAAAATGCGTAAAATCTTTTTCGCAAAAGGCCGTCCCAAGCATTTGATTATTTCCTCGGGAATATGGGAGCTGGCTAGATGCAGATCACCATAGATCACAAAAACAAGAGCCTCTGGATTGGCGCGCACCAACTCCGATATTTTTTTCCCGGCGAAAACATCCCGGGATTTTAAAGTGGTTGCATTGCGCTTTTTATAACTCTTGTTAATTCCATGAACTGCGATTTTATTTTTCTGAGCCCAACGCAAAAGCGGTCGATAGTGTTCCCACGGGAAGCCCCAACGACTTTGCCACTGAACCCCTTTTAGAAACTCTTTTTCAGTGATCTTGCCCGACAGATACTTATCGATTCGCTCTTGATCTGCAGCCTCAAAAAACTCAACCGCCAAAATGATTTTTCGTCCCTTTGGAAGCCCTCGCAGGACCCGCGCTTGGGCTTTTTGTGACTGATGAAGGGCATGGAAATCCCCCATCAACACAACCTGAGACTGAGCCGCCTGCGCCCACAGGTCTTCCTTGGTTGCAGCCTGCCATTTTTTAGAAAACTCTTGGTCATAGACCTTATGATAACGCATCAACTCAGGAGTATTCTCTCCGAGGCGATGATGAACCTGCTTTTGCATTTGCAAGTACAGATCTTTGCGAATCCGAATCCACTTTTCTAAATCAGTCAAACTGTCATCCTTGGCTATCCAACTCTCGACTCCGCCGAGATCCCAGCAGTCTTGCCTGGCCCCTTGGGGCTCGCATCAAGCTGAGGTCGATTTATTTTCACATAAATTATATTGATTTCAAGCGACAAACTAAGTTTGAATGGAGGGCATGACAAACACAGGCAACAAAAACAAATTTCTACTTCTCGCTCTTCTATCCACTCTTGTCGCCATCGGCATCCACATCTATCTTACACAGCACTTTTACCAAGTGAAATTTGGCCTCGGCGAAGGTGGCTCTGTCTGCAATATCAATGAAGTTCTAAACTGCGACGCTGTCACAGCCAGCCGATTTTCATCTTTCCTGGGGCTTCCCATCGCTCTTTGGGGCGTAGCAACGAACCTGATCCTTCTTTGCTTCCTGGGTCTCACTCGCTACAATCTCACCCAAGATCGCGCGAAGACATCTCGTTACGCATTCATCTTATCTGCATTGACGGTTATTGCCTCCGTGGTTATGGGGACTATCTCCCTAACAGCGATGAAGAACCTCTGCATCTTCTGTATTACAGCTTACTTCCTTTCTATCGTTGGCTTCGTAACAACCTGGCTTGGGGCGGAGAAGGTCAACCTCAGAAATATCAGTGACGACATCAAGGATCTTTTCGTAACGGACCGCTGGGCCCTTGGCTACTTCATCGCTGTCCCTGTCATTGCCTTTTTGGCAAATCTTATGTATCTCGAAAGCCACGGTTTGAGTGATATTGAAAAAATCGCTAATGACAAAGTCATCTACTGGCAATCATCGCCTCAGCAAAATTTCGACCTAACAACAGGACTTTCTTTGCAAGCCGGCAACAGCGAACCAATCATGACAATCGTTGAATTCGCTGACTTCAGATGCCCGCACTGTAAACATGCGGTTCCCAGCCTGCATGCTTTCACAAACAGCCACCCCGATGTTAAATTGATCTTCAAGCCATTCCCTCTTGATGGAACCTGCAATGACGCCATCAAAGGTGGCGGCGACGGGATTTCTTGCGGCCTGGCTATCGCAGTGATGTGCGCGGAGCAAATCAATAAATCTGGATGGAAAGCTCACAACTATTTCTTCGACAACCAAATGGACATCATTCAAGCGCAAAACTTAGAGAAAAATCTTGAAGCTGTTTCTCCGGTTATTGGAATCACTAAAGAGGACCTGAAAAAGTGCGTTGAAGGACCTGAGGTGAAAGCCATGGTTATTAAAATGGCCAACGAGGGTGCCGCTGCTCAAATCCAAGGAACACCCACTGTCTTTGTTAACGGCCGAGTGCTCAATGGCGGACAACTTTTGCCTGTCCTTGATGCTGCTTACAAGTCTTTGAAGAAGTAACAGCTCTCCTGCAAGATCGCAGATCCGTAAAAACAAAAAAGGCATTCCAAGTCGGAATGCCTTTTTTTTATTCTTTACATCTAAAATTCAATACCTAGAGACCGATCTTCTCCGCAAGCCAATTAGCAAGCTTCCCATAGCCATCATCAAAAACAATGACACTCGTCTTCATCAGGCCATTCACAATATCCAGCCAGAACGCCAGGACAATCACTCCTAAAGTCGCCAACCACAGAGCCCTGACTACATATATAGTTGAGCGGACATCCTGCACCCTTAGATCGCCCTGAATTTTCTCAACAACCTTAAGGATATACTGCAGTTCTTTATAGTGCTCTTTAAACTTCTCACGCAGCTCCTGTTGTTTGGCGCGAGTTAAAGAGTTGATGCCGGGGAAACTTCTCTTTGCCTTGATCGCATAAATCAAATCAATTGAGTGATGAATATATCGTGTCACTTTATCCTGGAAATTTGGATATTCAGAAGGCTTCTCCAGAAAGTCTTTCAGCTCCTCAATGGCCTTGTCATAGCGTTCACTCAGAACCCAGGTCAGAATATTATAACGTAAAGATTCCGGCCTTCCCATGTCAGAACGATCCACTCCAACATCAAAGAATGCAGACTCTTCCTTCTTTTTATTTTCTTCTGTCACCGCAACGACGTCTTTTAAAGCTGGTAATGCCATACCCAGGACTTGTCGGCAAAAGCCTGGTTTTAGTTAAATATCGTATATTTGCCAGAAAACCATAAGCCCAAAGTCTAGCTTTCAAGGCGAAGGTTTGACGACCAACGTCTCGTCCTGAGATGCTTAGATCTGGCTGGCGACCTAGACTTCATGGAGGAGGGCTATGGACACCGAATCATTCCAAAGCGCGAAATTAGGACATCTTGATTTTGAAAAAGAACATCTGACTCAGGCTCATCAGCCTGTGGGCAATATCCCATTGCCAGACGAGCTCCCAAAAAGAGCCGACCTCAGTCATTTGCCAAAGGAAATCTTGAAATCTTCAACTGTGGAAAATCTTATTTCACAGAACGAAGATCTTATGGCTCGATTGAAAGTTTCATTGCGCCGTCTATCCCTATTAGAAACTGAAAACCAAAGAATGAGCGAAGAGACCAACAAGACTCGCCTTGCTCAGTCGTCAATCACGGATCAAATCCTGGTTTGGAAAGAAAAAGACAACCTTTGGAAACAAAAGTTCGACCAAATCGAACGAGAAAAAGAAATCCAAGCGGAAAAATTGCGCGCGCTTCAGGAAAAAGTGCAAAATATGACCGCCGATCTGGTACGCCATGAAAAATACCATGAGCGCATCAAAACTCAGGTCAAACCTTATATCACGCAACTCAAAGAGTACTCTCGCACGCAAGATTTGAAACTTCAGGAACTTGAAAGCAGCCACGCTCACAAAGAAGCACTGCTGCGCGACATCCGCCATCAAATCATCGAAGTGACGAAAAACTCCCGTTATCAAATTGAAGCCTCCGAAAAGAAGGCTCAAGAGATGATTTCCTTCTATGAAGAACAAATTCAAAGCATGAGCAAAGAACTTCAAGTACTTCATCAAGCCCAGGAAGAGCTTGAAGTGAAGACTATGAAACTTAATGCATCACTTGAACGCCAAGATGCACTTGAAAACGAATTGGTGACTTTAAGAAGAAGAAAAGAGGACATGAAGCAAGCTCTGGACAAAGACATCCAGCGCCTGCAGGAACGTCAAAGTGAACTCACTCGCCAGAATCAAAAACTAGGCGTTGAACATGCTGATCTGCAAATTCGCGTGGTCGAAGATCAAGAGACTATTCAAAAGCTTGAGCGGGACAATCGCCAATATATTGAGCAGCTCGAGAGCCTTCGTTATATGTGGACAGCGAAGAACGAGGAAAATGAAAAACTCAAGGTCGCCATCTCTGCTTTAGAGAGACTAAACCTTGAGTTAAGTCAGAAATTAAATGAATTACGTAAAGACAGCTAACTTGCGTCAAGCTCCAGCATCACTGGAGCTTTTTTTTTCGCACCGCTCTTAGACAAAACTCTGCAAGGCCCCTTCCACGCTTTCGTGGACTTCCAAATTAGAACATTCTGTAAAACTGAAAAGACGCTGGAAATCCGGGTTCAAACCCGCGATTTTCGCGTTCATTTTATTTGCAGCATTAAGGTCATTGAGAATTCCAAAGAAAGACTGAATGCCTGACGAGCCTACAAAATTGAGGTTCTTCATGCAAAAGACAATTTTTTTGTTTTTGAAGTTCTGTAGGCAGGCTGTTTTGAAGGATTGCGCTTTTTCAATTTCAATGCGACCGCTCAAAGATACAACAGCGACATCGCCGTCGAGCAAGATTCTAACTTCCATGAAAGACCTCTTCTTAAGATAAAAATGACGTGCCATATCTTAACGGCTAAAACCCGTCGATTTCGGAGGCCAGAATTGTCGTTAAAAAAAGGCTATTTCCACCTCGACAAACGACTTGTGCGTCCCTAGACTATCTCGGTGCTTCAACGCTGGTTCATCAAGGTTCTATTCTTATTCTCATTGCTGTCGCTCGCGACATCGTTAACCTATGCGCAGGAACAACAGCCTGCGGCCAAAATTCAAGGCATCCTGATGAATGCTGACGAAATGTTCCGCGACTCGGTCAATGAGACCATTGAGATGAGCGGCAACATCCAAATCGTCTATCAAGGTCAACACATTAAGGCCGACAAAGCCCGTGTGCTTCTGCGCACAAAACGCGCAGAACTTTTCGGCAATGTCGAAATCGTCGATACTAAAACCTCGATCAAGGGTGATCAGATATTCTTAGACTACGAGACCAATACAGGAATTATCTACAATGGTTTCGTTCAATCTGGCTTGGTCCGTTTCAGTGGCGATCGTCTGGAAAAAATCGGAGATTCTGAATTTCTGGTGTCCTCCGCTGACTACACGGCCTGCACCAACTGCCCCTCGACCTGGAGTTTTTCCGGAACCAGTGTGCGCGCTGAGATGGGCGGTTACGCTTATATCAAAAACGCAATTTTAAGAATTAGCGATGTCCCCGTTTTCTGGTTCCCCTACTTAGTGGTCCCCCTCAAGAGCGATCGACAATCAGGACTTTTAACTCCAGGCTTTGAGCAATCTGACACTGGGGGATTCACCCTCATGCAACCTTACTTCTGGGCCATCTCAAGAAGCAGCGATGCGACCATCACCGCAAAGAACTATGAGCGCAGGGGTCTCAAGGGAATGCTCGAGTATCGCTATATGCTCAACGATGAAAGCAGCGGAACTTTAAATACTGCTGTCTTAAACGACAAAGCCTTTGGCGAAGACCCACGCCTCAATGCCTTTAGATCCGGAAGCGCTGTCGGCGCTCCTTTGGAACGATGGTTCGTCCGTTATCAACACTACTATGCGATGCCTGATGATGTTGTGGCCCGCGCGCAAGTCAATCTTGCCAGCGATCTCCAATACCCGAAGGACTTCCCCTTCGAAACGGATAACTATGGTGACTCTGCGATGGAAAATCGAATTTCCGTCACTAAGAACACCAAAGACACCCACGCCAGCATCGATGCTTCTTATTATGTAAACATGCTCCAATCAGATCCTCGGGCCAACAATGACGACGCCGTTCATCGCGCCCCTGAACTTCGTTATTCATCGACACAGAAAAATATCGGCGAAACAAATTTCATCTATTTTTGGGATTTGAATTATGTGAATTTCTCAAGAGCTGGAAATTCCTATGATGACATGGCCTACACCGCCGATGGAAAGACGAAGTACGTAAAAAATGACTGTAATCTTCCGAACTGGTCCGACAATCCTTCGTGCCATCGCACCTATGACGGCTCTTATGATTCAAGTATTGACTTAATTCGTACAGGCCAACGCCTTGATTTCCGACCTGCGCTTTATTACCCATTCCAAATCAGCGACGGCTTCGACATCGTCCCCATTTTAAATTACCGTGAGACACATTATAATTTCAATGTCGGCGAGGAACAAAGCTACGTTCGTCGTTATTTGCGCACCTCTATCACATCTCGAATGATTTTCAGTGGCATTTATGGTGACCTCATTACTCCAAAATCCACTCGCTACAAGCATGAGGTGATTCCTGAGGTTGTCTATACAAACACACCTTGGATTCAGCAGAAGGATCACCCCTTCTTCGGTACAGGTCCATTAAATGAAGCCCCTTACTCCTCTCGAGATGGCATCAGTGACGGGGACTTAACAAGTCCCTATGGATTGCAATTCGACTATCAAGATAGAATCTACGATCGCAATCTTGTCACCTTCGGACTCACCAATAAAATCACCCGAAAAGAATGGGTGGGAGATCGTCCCGAGTATCAACAAATTGCCTCTTTAAAGTTGCTACAATCCTACGACGTCTCTCAACAAGATCGCAGCAATAGCACACGTGAGCCTTGGTCAGACCTTATGACCATTCTTGATGTACGACTCAAGAACTTCCAGACGTATTCTATTTTCGATTACTTCCCCTACCAGGGCGTGACGAATATTTCTTCTCGTGTTCGAGTCATGAATGACATGGGGCAATTTGGACAGGTTGGCTTAACTCAGCAGTATAAGATCACTCCAGGCCAATCCGTTGTCCAGTCAAGCCGCACCGAAGACTATACTTTCGCAGCAGGTTTCGTTTCCCCTTATATCAACCTAATGGGACAGATTGTGTATGATTCCAACTGGCAAGCTGCCAAATTCGGTAAGCCCGTTAAGTCATGGGCCTATATCGCACAATTCAAACCACCTGGAGACTGCTGGCTCGTGACGCTCATTCAAGATCAAGTGACCGGTGGTGAGACGAACACTCGATTGAATTTTGAATTCACCTTCGATGGAAATCCAAAACCACCGCTTCAACCTGAAGCCTTGGATCAATTCGGATTCTAGCTTCCCGTCAAAGAGAAACATCTTCGACTACTGTCACACTGTAGTTCTGATCAACAAAAGCCCAGTGATACTCAACCAAACAGTTAAAACGAGCCGCAAGAAAGCTTGCCGCTCGACCCAGGCGCTGCATTTGTCGTTTTGAAATCCGTGCAGAATAGAAACAAGATTGATTGGCTGATTTCACCTCCACCATCAAAAGATGTCCTTCAGGGGAGCGAAACAACAAATCAATTTCCGCAAAAGGCGTTTTCAACCTTTGCTTTAGTAGTTTAAATTTTTTCTTGGAATAGAAGTGAATGACTGCTTTTTCAGATTCGAGCCCACGAAAGTGGGCCCAATACATTTTAGCCGAGGTGTTCTTTAACTCCGGCGAAGGACTTGCGATGCACGATGCAGGGACCGTGTTCTGCGATGGAGTTCTTATGGATGGGCGTTGAGTACCCTTTGTGCGCTTCGAAACCATAGACAGGATATTGCACTCCCAACTCTTTCATCAAGCGATCACGGGTCACCTTAGCAACAATAGATGCCGCTGAAATAGGTGCTGCTCGCAAATCCCCTTTGATGATTGTGGTTTGCTCATAACCTTGAAGATTTGGAATCTTTTGATTTCCATCAACAAGAACATGGCCACCCTTTACTCCCAAGGCTTCGATCGCTCGCTTCATAGCGAGCAAGGAAGCTTGAAGAATATTGAGTTCATCAATTTCCTCAACTGTTGCATGACCGATACCCACGTGGTGCGCTTTACAAATTAGTTCCGCCAATTCCTCACGACGTTCTTCGGATATCAGCTTAGAGTCCGTGACCAGATCAATCAGCTCATCTGATTTAAAAATAACAGCCGCCGCATAGACCGGCCCCGCAAGACAACCGCGTCCGACTTCATCAACTCCAATAATTGGGGAGGGAGAAAACTCACGCCACATAATTTTAGGAAGCTCCAGTGCTGCTTTCTTTTTCGGAACCTTCGCAGCCTTGCTTGAAGCTGACTTAGCGCTTTTAGTAGCGGTCTTTACGGAAATTTTCTTCTGAGATGTTTTTGCCGGATTTTTTGTAGATGCCATTCGTATTTTCGCCTCAAGTTGAAGCGGAATCTTATTCTGATTTTACAAAAGGCGCCATAAAAACATCAGACACCTTTGCTTCACACGTCGCACAAAAACAAAAAGACCTGATTCGCAAGAACCAGGTCTTTGGAAATTCATATTATGAATTTAGAGAACTAAGCTTTAGTTTGAGCTACCAATTCAGATTCGATTTTAGCAGCTTTACCAGAAAGTTTACGCAAGAAATAAAGTTTAGAACGACGTACTTTACCTACGTTTACTAGTTCAACTTTATCAAGAGCTGGTGAGTTGAACGGGAAAGTTCTTTCAACGCCTACACCTGCAGACATTTTGCGAACTGTGAAAGATTTCGCTGCGCCAGATCCTTGGATCTTAGTTACGATACCTTTGTAAAGCTGAACGCGTTCTTTTTCGCCTTCTTTTACTTTAACGAATACGTTTACTGTATCGCCAGAGTCGAAAGATTGAATGTTTGTGTTAGCAGGTTTAATGCTCACGCGACGAACAAGATTAGTTTCTTTAACTTCTTTTTTAACAGTCGTAGTTTTTTTTGCAGCTTTAGCCATTGCTTAGTCCCTTATGCCAATCGAATTTTCACCAAAAGTAAAACAAGGGTCTACCATGGACCCATCACGCGGTCAAGACAGATACTTACTGCCGATCTCACTGAAAGATGGCGGTAATCCTGAGGTGGTGCTCCCCGAATACTCTCCAAAGTCCCTGAACAGGATTTTAAGAGGTCCTCTGTCATTCCGTTGCCAGTACCAAATAGCATAAATACTGGTCTTTTTTCTACATGCATTTCATGGCGCAGCTCAGCAAAAGTATACTTTTTTAAGCCCTCGTCCTTTGCTGAAGTCGAAATAATCAGGGCGCCAGGGACATTCCAATCCGCTATGGCCTTTTCAACGCTCTCAGAGGTGTGTACGGGCCCTAGCGCGGTTTTTCTCTTAGGATTGTACTTCGCCCCTTGCCCGGTTCTCCAGTGATCTAAGACCCTTTCCACGAACATCAACTGATCCTGCATGGGATGGATGATGTAATATCTTTCCACCCCGTACACTTGAGCGGCTCTCGCAATATCATGAATGTCGAAATTAGTGACATTGGTTGCCACTGTCTTGTTTTGACGGTCGCGGACCGGGTAATGAACTAGGCCTATCGCTAAACGCGGGACATAGATTGCCTCTTCAGCCATTGAAATCTTCCTCGCTAAGCTCTTCCAGACCCAACACTTTACGATCTTGAAGAGATAAATTATTCCAAAATTTTTGAAGCTCCTTAAGTGGGGCTTCTGTTTTTTTCTTTTTCAGGGAACGATATTTTAGGTTTTCTTCTTCAAGGTATGCTTGAAATAAATCAGGGCGCTTCACCAGGGTCACCAAAGCCGAAACCTTTTTCTTCCAGTCCGCCATCAGCTTATGATTTCCGCCCAAAAGAACTTCCGGAACTTCCGCCCCTAAATACTGACGAGGCCTTGTGAAATTCGGTTGCTCCAAAAGCCCCTCAGAGAAGCTGTCTTGATTTGCGCTTTCACTATGCCCCAGCACTCCTGGCACCATACGAGAAACTGCGTCAATCACCACCAAAGCCCCTAGCTCCCCACCTGACAAAACATAGTCGCCGATAGAGATCTCTTCATCGACATAGTTGTTGATGATTCGCTGATCAATACCGCCGTAGCGGCCGCAGATAATCACCAGATGCTCTTCTTTTGCCAAAGCCCGGGCTTTCATATCACTCAACACTTCGCCCTGCGGAGACATGTAGATGACCTTTGAATTCTTATGTTGCACTTTTTGAATGGTTTTTTCGAGGGGCTCTGCGAGCATGATCATGCCGTCGCCGCCTCCGAAAGGACGATCATCGACGGTGCGATGGCGATCTTGTGCAAATTCACGAGGAGTGTGCGAGAAAACTTTGAGGAGATCACTTTTTAAGGCCTGACCAAGAACGCCGAAACTGGCGGCGTTCTCTATCATCTCAGGAAAAAGCGTGATCACATCAATTTGTAGCATTAAGCGTTCTCGATATCGAGCAAGCCTTCAGGAAGATCCATAACTACAGATTGATGTTTGAAATCGATTTTTTTGATGAAAGCATCAACGAACGGCACTTCAACTTTTTTACCTTTGATATCAACAACCAAAAGGTCTTGAGCGCCATTGCTTGAGAAATCCACGATTTCACCAAGAATATTTTGTTCTGGATCTTTTAATTTGAAGTTTTTGATTTCAGAAAGATAGATCGTTTCGCCTGGTTTAGAGGTCAAAAGATCTTCTTCAATAGAAAACTCAAAATGCTCTAAAGCTTCAGCCGCTGTACGATCTGCCACTTCAGCCGCTTTAACGATAATACCTTTTTTAAAAGGCTTTACGCGCTCTACAGTAAACTCTTGAGACTCATCAGAGCCTTTAAGTTGAAGAGAGAATTTTTTAAGGCGTTTTGCCCAAGAGATGTCTCCGGAAAAAATAAGAACATAAAGGTCACCTTTAAGTCCGTGAGCTTCTCTAACTTTACCGATCATTTTCATAACTATCCTGTCTACACTCTAGCTTTGCTAGAGTACTGTCTGCCCTCCGGCTTCGCCGGAGTAGCTGGTCTACACTCCGGCAAGGCCGGAGTAACGTGCGCTCTGACGGAGTCAGCAGCTGCAGCTCGCCAACAGTGTTGGCATAAAAGTAAAAGGGGTTGTTATTACACAACCCCTTTTATGAGAATCTAAATTTTGCTTTAAGTATTACTTACTCGATAAACGAACACTGACTAAGCCAGTATAAGCCTACTCAACGATATCTAGGTGATAACGTTTATTGAGTTTTGTTCCTGCCGCACGAATGATTGTTCTCATTGCTGCTGCAGTTTTACCTTGTTTACCAATTACCTTGCCTAGGTCTTCTTTATCAACCTTAAGCGCAAGCAAAGTGGTTTGTTGACCTGGAATTTCATCCACTTCAACTTTTTCAGGCTTGTCGACAAGTGACTTTGCCATGAATTCAACGAGGTCTTTCAAGCTATCCATATTACCCCCATAAAAAGGCATCTTTTCGAATTATAGTGAGACAAACTCGCTATAAACTATATTCTATCGAATATAGCCCGGATGCCAATCTATTTATTTAGCCGATTATTTGGCCTGGGCCAACTTGATAACGTGTTTTACACGATCAGTAGGTTGAGCACCTTTTTTGATCCACTCTTCAACTTTAGCTAGATCAATTTCAACTTTCTTGTCGTTGCCTTTTGGAGATGGAATGTAAGTTCCAAGAATATCAAGGAATTTACCAGTCACATAACGACGAGAATCCGCAACAGTGATGCGGTATTTAGGTTCATGCTTAGCGCCCATACGAGCCAAACGAATTACAACTGCCATTTCTAAACCTCTTGTTCAAAACAGTAAGACCAAGTGTGTACTGTGGTCTCAATTAAATATCAAGCTAAATATCGTGTCTTAAAATGGGAGCTTCATCCCACCTCGACCCATTCCCATCTTCATAAGGCCGCCCATCATCTTCTTTGCGTCTTCAAACTGCTTAATAAGCTTGTTAACGTCCTGAACTTGAGTGCCGCTACCTTTTGCAATTCTTTGACGACGCGAGGCGTTCAAAATCTTATGATTCTGACGTTCTTGGATCGTCATAGAGTGAATGATCGCTTCAATCTTCTTCATTTCCGCATCCGGAGGGGTCATGTTTTTGAGCTGCTTGGAGATCTCTCCCATACCAGGTAAAAACTTCAAGATAGATTCAAACCCGCCCATTTTCTTAAGCTGCTGGATTTGCGTCAAGAAGTCTTCCAGAGTGAATTCGTTCTTCATGAGCTTCTTTGCAGAGTCACGAGCCGATTTTTCATCGATCACTTCCTGAGCCTTCTCAACCAAAGACAAGACGTCACCCATATCGAGGATACGTCCAGCCAAACGGTCTGGATGGAAAACCTCAAGAGCCGTTACTTTTTCACCCACACCCAAGAACTTAATAGGAATGCCTGTGACTTCGCGGATTGAGAGCGCAGCACCGCCACGAGCATCACCGTCCACCTTCGTCAGAACCAAGCCCGTCAGCGATAAACGCTTATGGAAGCCCTCAGCCACATTGACGGATTGCTGACCGAGCATCGCATCGGCAACAAGAAGAATTTCCTGCGGAGTCCAGATCTCTTTCAGACGTCCAAGCTCCCCCATCAGTTCGTCATCGATTTGCAAACGACCCGCTGTATCCACAATAACCACGTCGACCATATTGTCGCGGGCCCATTGTTTTGATTTTTCCAAAATTTCTTCAGGCTTCATTCCCAATGGAGTTGGGAATGTCGGAATATTGTTTTGCTTTCCAAGAACTTGAAGTTGATCAATCGCTGCCGGACGATAGATATCCGCAGGAACAAGTCCTGGTTTTTTACCAAGCTTCTGACGGATATACAGAGCTAATTTTGCCGCGGAAGTCGTCTTACCCGCCCCTTGCAAGCCCACCAAGAACAACACGCTGGGATTTTCGCGCACATTGATATCAACGGCACCACCGCCCAAAGTTTGTACGAGTTCGTCATGCACAATTTTAACGAATTGCTGGCCGGGATTGATGTTCGCAAGAACTTCCGCTCCCAGAGCTTTCGCTTTTACTTTGTCGATGAAGTTTTTGACGACTTTGAAGTTCACGTCCGCTTCAAGCAAGCTTAAGCGAATCTCTTTGATAACCTCTTCAATATTGGCTTCGCTGATCTTACTTTGACCACGAACCTTCTTGAGGCTTGTCATGATTTTATCTGATAAGTTTTCAAACATTGTGAAACTCCCGAGCTGCTCCGACTTCGCCGGAGTATAGACAGGATTTATTAACCTATCCCTGAGAGAATGACAAAGATTGGGACTTAACTCGTGGCGTCGAGGAGCGTCAAAAGCACGCGCCTCCACAAAAGATTAACAGACCACAGTCCATCTAAGTTTTTTAGCAATTTACTCACCTCAATAATGACTTTTCAGGCCAGAGTTTAACGACCCTCGACTCCCACTATGGTTCTGGGATTTGTTGAATCATCAAATTTCATGCAGATTTCAGAAACTTTTTGAGAAAGAAGGACGTTCAACGAGGACATCAATAAGGGATCTGAAGAAACACCACATTGTACTCCATGGTCGACAATATCAAGACAGAGTTCGACTCTGGATTTTTGTGCATCCTCGGAACTTTCATCATAAATGTATTTAAAATCACTACGCAGTTTTCCGCAGTATTTTTCGGTGGAACTGTTCGACTTGATCGATGCAAAAGATGACGAACAGACCATGCCTATTGCCAATACAAATACCTTGCTGAAACCTGACATTGTAAAACTCCTTTTGTTTTAATATTAACGCAAAGAAATTCTCTCTGCGGATCTCTCTGCCAAAGTGGAAATAGTCAGAAGAGGATTTACACCAATAGCCGTCGGGATCACGGAGCCGTCCATCACAAACAACCCCTCCTGCAGAGCGCCGCCGATCCCATACACCTGTCCCAGATGATTCACCACTCCGCTATCAACCGAGGACCCCATGGCGCAACCACCGAGGGGGTGGACCGTGATGAGATTATCCCCCATCAACAAAGTCGAGCGTGGGTTTTTTACGTAAGTACTGCCATTCCATGCGACATGTTGTTTAATCTTTTGAGTCACGCGGGAAAAAATAGGATCAGCCATCACACCTGGCCAACTGACCACGGCTCTGTTTTGACTATCCAAAACAATTTTTCCATTGGCTTTGTCATGTCCCATTCCGAAATAGATCATGGAATAATTCAAGGCCCCCTTCTCGATATCTTTGCTATCGATAAAATCTAACCATGCCCGATAGATTTTCGTTGGTGTTTTTTGAAATGGGATCAGAGATGTCAGACGACGAAGCAGATTCACCAAAGCACCGGGAATATCACCTTCCTCAATCAAGAATCTTTCAAAAATATTTTTACTCGCACGATAATCGGCGATACCCAGTATTGTGGGCCCCGCCAACATTTCAGGGCGATAGATCTTTGCGGAGCTATTACCGACCATATTTGTTGGGGTCACTCCATTAAACCCCACACCCAGCAGATCCCCGTTTCCAGAAAAATGTTTACCCAGTTGAGAAGAGAATTTTAAATTACCAAGTTTTTGAGAGCGAAGTAAAATCTGCGTCGACCCCATCGTTCCGGCGGAAACAATCACATTGCGCGCCTCGATCCGAAACTCTTTCTTACCAGATTCAGAAATATAAGTTCCTCGGACAAGATAGTTCCCATTGGAAAGCCTCTCAACATGACTGACGGCCATTTGAGTAAAGATCTTGGCGCCGTTTCGTTTTGCTAAAGGCAAATAGTTCATATTCAAAGTATTTTTAGCGCCCGTATTACAGCCAGTGACGCAATTGCCGCACATATGACAGCGGGGTTGCTTATCGCCCGCTGGATTCACATGGGGACCGTGAAGATTCACAGCGATCTTTGCCCAGCTAAAACGACTCTTAAGAGCCTCGGCGCTTTGGCGCAGATTTTCAGCTTTTGCGATATTCATCGTGCGAGGATTGTAGGCTTGAGCATTAAGCATCTTCCCGACTTTTTGATAGTATTTCTCGAAATCTCCCCTCGACGCTTCACGCGAAATTTCTTCCGGCCAACCGGTCTTTTGAAACAGATCCCGATCAGGAGGAATGACAACCCCTGCGTTTATGAGGGACGTTCCTCCAAGCCCACTGCCACTCAGAACATCTATTTCCCTGTGAGTGTGATAAGCAAAAAGCCCCAGAGGATGACTTTCACAATAAATATGCTCTTTCATTTCCTGCAAAGTTTCAGGATATTCACCGGGAGTCCACTCGCGCCCTCGCTCTAAAATTGCAACTTCACGATTGCGACTGAGGCGTGCACCCATTACGGCACCTCCATAGCCTGAGCCAATAATCAAAACCTCATAGGAGCTTTTTAATTCTACAAATGAGTTGGCGAGAGGGGAGTAATCCATCTGCAGATCAACCCTGCGGGTCTTTGGTTCGGCTTGAGACCTTTGCGAACGAAGAAGTCCTAGTATTCCGACTCCAAAACTGGATTTAAGAAAGGATCGTCTTGAGAAATGTGATTTCACTCCACAGCCCCCTTTGATCGAGAGTAAGGGCCGAGAGGTTTGAATGGTATTTGAGACAGTCAGAAATGCCAACAGTCACTCCAAATGAGGTAACTGTTTGCTGAAAAACTAAAAACTACTTTTCAAAATCCTTTAAACTCACCCGCCCCTCCTCTTTGAAGGGAACTGAGAAACCCGAAACTTTCGCCTCCCCCACAATGAGGTAGCTGAGGTCTTTTCCTGACAGAATCTCTTTCATGCCATGAAAAACCTTTAGATATTCCACACGCAATGGAATAGCCACTTTGTTAGAACTTTCAGCGGCAATCGTTATCTTTTTATCAATCTTGGCTTTGGCGAAGGACTGGCCATCAAGTTGAATCTCATAGGTGATCTCACTGACATTAAGATCGATTTTATTGGGGTTCTTCACAAGCAGAACGAAAACCAGCGTCGCTGATAAAAACTGCGGATCTTGAAAGTGAACCTCTTGCAAAGAGACATCTGGCTTTTGAGCGTAGCGTTCTTTAAAGAAAGCACAGCCATTCAACACAAAACTTGCCATCAAGATAGCGATCAAACGCATGAAACAACCTTTTACCAACGTTGGAAAGAGCCCTTTTTCAAACTGAAAAATGCCAGCCCATAGAAGAAGACAAATCCAACCAGAGACACCGGAATTGCCAGCTCCATAGGAACATCGCTAACCCCCACCACGCCGTATCTTAAGCCGTTGATCAAATATAAGAGTGGATTCATTTTCGAAATCATCTGCCAAATGGGATGAAGGTTCTCGATAGAAAGAAACACACCACCCAGGTAGGTCAAAGGCAAAAGAATGAAAGCCGAAAAAGCGGAGAGCTGATCGAAGCTGGTCGCCCAGAAGGCAACAGAAATTCCAAGCAGACCGAAAATCAACCCACCCATGACGATAAAATAAAATACAAACAAAGGATGGGAAATCTGCAGAATGGAGCCCGATTGATAGTAACAGAATAGCGAGCCCACCGTAAAAGTGATGACTGACACCAAGGAGCCGCGAACCAATGCACCCAGGCCCATCGCCCAAATGATTTGCTGATTGGAAAGCGGTGCTACTCGCAGGTCTTCCAAGTCTCCTGAAAACTTCGATGACACGATAGAAGATGAAGAATTTTGAAAGGCATTATTCATTAAGCCCATCATCATCAAACCCGGAATTAAGAAAGCCAGGTACTCAACACCTTGATGACTTGGCATTTTTCTTCCCAACGACACCCCGAAAATCAAAAGGTAAAGGAATGACGAAATAAAGGGTGTAATTACAGTTTGAACGATCACCTTCAGAAAACGAGCGATCTCACGTCTAAAAAGAGTCCAGAAGGCAAACATTACTTAGCTCCTCCACTTACCGCCGAAGACTGATTGGGAGCTCGGAGCACCTTCATAAAGGCCTCTTCCAGATTTCCCTCTTCAATTTTGACATCGGCAATAAGGCTTAATGGAATCTGTAGTTCATTGAGGAACTCGCCCATAGGTTTTCCCGGTGGAACCAAGAAAGAATAGTCAGAACCTTCCTGGAAAAAGACATAGGAAGTTTTGATCGGGAATTTCTCAGTCAAAGTCAGACGAATCTTCTTTTGCGTGTACTGCTGAACCAAAGCCTTTGTCTCACCCACAGTTTCCAAATTACCCAGATTGATAATCGCAATACGATCACAAAGCTCTTCCGCTTCCTGCAAATAATGAGTTGTGAGCAAGATCGACATGCCTTCTGCACGCAATTCACGGACGAACTGCCACAGAGTTTCACGTAATCCAATATCCACACCTGCCGTCGGTTCATCGAGCAAAAGCAGCTTCGGTGTATGCACCAAAGCTTTTGCAATCATCAAGCGTCTTTTCATCCCGCCGGAAAGCTGTTTTACCTTTTTACGGCGATGCTCATACAAGGAAAGCTTATGTAACAGAAAGTCTATGCGCTCTTTGTTTTTGCGAATTCCGTAATATCCAGATTGGAAATTCAAAATCTCTTCCACATCAAAGAAGCCGGAATTAATAACTTCTTGATGAACCACTCCCAATTGCTTTTTGGTGAAGTTTGGATGTTGTGAAACATCTTTCCCAAACACCTCAACAGTTCCGCTAGACGGCTGCTCGAGAGTTGTAATCGTTGAGATAATCGTCGTCTTGCCTGCGCCATTTGGCCCGAGAAGTCCAAAGATTTCTCCAGGCTTAACGTCGAAAGAAACCCCTTTGACGGCCTGTTGGCCGCCTTTATAGGTCTTGCGAAGACTATTAATTTTCAGTGGACTGAGAAGGTCTGACATTATCTCGCTCTTGAAATACTTGTTTGGAATTCCACATCTGGATTTTCACGCTTCAACCAGTTCAAATCCCACTCTTGATTCACCAAAACCACAGGATTATCGATCAAGTCGCGGAACATATTCGCGCCACCTTTAAGCTCAGTCACAGGCTTACCATCGGCTGTGCGTGGCCAACGAGCCACACTGTAAGGCAAGCGGTTGAGTTTCACTTCAAGATTGTATTCATCCTTCAAACGATGCATCAAAACTTCGAATTGAAGTTCACCGACCGCACCGATGATAGGATCTTGCGCGCCAACATGGGGTTCAATAAACAATTGAATTGCGCCTTCCTCAGACAAATGTTGCAAAGCCTCTTGCATCTTTTGACGTTTCAAAGCATCGCGCACAGAAAGTCTGCCGAAAAGCTCCGGCGCAAATTTAGGAATATCTTCGAACTGAACTTTACCCGATGTCGAAACGCAGTCCCCGATAGCGAAGTTTCCAGTGTCACCAACGCCGACGATATCCCCAGCGTAGGCTTCATCGACGGTTTCCTTATCGGCCGCGACGAATTGAGATGAGTAAGACAGACGAAGCTCACGTTCCAAACGTGAATGCTGCACCTTCATACCGCGCTCAAACTTTCCAGAACAAATGCGAATAAAGGCAATACGGTCACGGTGGCGACGATCCATATTCGCCTGGATTTTAAAAACAAAACCCGTGAATTTAGCATCCAAAGGATCAATCTCTTTGTCATCCTTGGTATGGCGAGGCTGAGGGCCCGGAGCATACTTTGTAAAGAATTGAAGGAAAGTGTCCACCCCGAAATTTTGCTTCGCAGAACCAAAAGTCACTGGTGAAATTTGACCATTCAAGAATTCATTCACATCAAATGGCGGCAAGGCGCCTTCGATCAAATCCAGCTCTTCGATGACTTGGTCGGCGGATTCTTTATCAAGGTAGTCATACAAGATCGCGTCGTCTTTGCCTTTTTCGAAAGGAATGATTTTATAGTCTTCCACTTCCTCACGACGCTGATCGTAGATCCAGATTTCCTTTGTCAAACGATTGTAAATACCGCGGAAACGCTGACCAATACCCAAAGGCCAAGTCACCGGGTAACATTGCATGTTCAAAGTTTTTTCAACTTCATCAATCAAAGTCAGCGGGTCTTTACCTTCTCTATCGAGCTTATTGACGAAGGTGAAAATAGGAATTTTACGAAGGCGGCAAACTTCATAAAGTTTTTTGGTACGCTCTTCCACGCCCTTCGCTACGTCGATCAGCATCGCCGCAGAGTCCACCGCCATCAAGACACGGTAAGTATCCTCTGAGAAGTCTTTATGGCCCGGAGTATCCAGCAAGTTAACGCGAAGACCATCGTAATCAAAGGTCATCACAGAAGACGTGATAGAGATCCCTTTTTGTCTTTCAAGCTCCATCCAGTCCGAAGTGACGGCTTTGGTTCCAGACTTTCCTTTAACCTCACCCGTTTCGTGGATCACACCGCCATGATAAAGAAGTTTTTCGGTCAGCGTGGTTTTACCAGCATCGGGATGCGAGATGATCGCGAAGGTGCGACGTCTTTGGATTTCTTTTTGAATTTGCGGAGTTGCCAGCATGATAAGTCCTTAGATTGACTGTAAAAACCGTATTTAATCCGCCCAGCGCGGGACCTGCAAGTTTTTACCCTTTCAGGGTGGATTTAACGCTGACTGTCGCTTTCTTTGTTGCGGTTTTTAACGAGGCCCCTTATAACGAGCCTCACTGATCTCTGGCTATTCCAGAGTCATATGCAATTTTCACCCTGGCCCTGCTGGGGTTAAATATAATTTCAACTCCCACTGGTTTGGAGCCGGATGCGAGCTGTTGTTTCGTAAAACGCAGCTCTGGGACAACTGAGGTGCTGATATGGCCAATACAAATGCGACGAAGCATTATGTTACAACTTTCTATAAGTTTTTGACTCTCCCAAACCCAGAGCAAACCCAAAAAGATCTCGAAAATAAAGCTGAAGAGCTCAACGTCAAAGGTCTCATAATTATCGGTCATGAAGGCTTTAACGCCACAGTGTCCGCTGAATCCGAAGCTTCTTTCGAGGCCTGGAAACAGTTCATTCGCGATCATTTCAATCAGCCTCAACAATTTTTTAAAGACTCTTATTCTGAAAAAGCTCCTTTCAGACGCTTTAAAGTAAAAATCCGTGAAGAGATTGTTACCGCGGGCGTTCCTGAAATGACTCCACCGGAAGGCATCAATCATCACCTCTCACCTTCTGAATGGAATCGCGTCATGAAGGAAGAAAAGGACTATGTGATGATCGATACTCGCAACTGGTACGAGTATAAAGTGGGAACCTTTAAGGGCGCTTTGAATCCTAATATCGAAAAGTTCACCGATTTCCCTCAATACATCGAGTCTCAAGGGATTTCCAAAGATAAGAAAATGCTCATCTTCTGCACGGGCGGAATTCGTTGTGAAAAAGGAATTCTGGAATTGCAAAAGCAAGGCTATGACAATGTTTATCAATTGGATGGCGGCATCATCAATTATCTCAATGAGTATCCGAACGATCAGTACGAAGGAGAATGCTTCGTATTCGATCATCGCGTGGCTTTGGATCAAAACCTTCAGCCATCGACGAAATATGGACTGTGCCCACACTGCGGTCAGCCTTCTGAAATCAAAATCGACTGTAAACGCTGCGACTCTGAAGAATTGATCTGCGTGGATTGTGCGAAACTTGAATTCAAGCAAGATACTTGCTCTAAAAACTGCGCTCACCAATGGAAACTTCACCCCGGCAAAAAAGGCGCGAAGCAGATTGTGCCCTTTGAAGTTGAAAAACTGAAGGCCCAAGGCGTGCAGCCGGAAAAGCTGCCAACGATTCAAGTGACTAAAACTAAAGTCGTTCAGATCAATGCCAAAGGCGAAGCTGAAACTATCAGCAAACGTTAAAGTGAATCGGGAGGCTTTTCACAGCCTCCCTTTTTTTTAATTATTTTTCGCCCCAGCCGTAATCCAATCCTTGATCGCCTGAATGGAAGCACTGCTTAACTTGCTTGAACCGCGAGGCATGCTGCCTGAATTGGTGGCGGTGTACAATGAACTCGATCCTGGTTTTCCCGCTGAAACATATCCCATCGTACCGCTGTAAGTTTTGAAGCTGCTGCTGTGGCAACTTGTGCAATGAACCTGCAGGATGTTTTTACTGATATACGAATAGGTCGCATTGGGGTTGGACGGTGCCGGAGCGGGTACTGGCGTTGGAGCTGGTGTGGGAACGGGAGTTGGTGTTGGCGAAGGCGCAGGGGTTGGAACCGGAGTTGGCGCTGGCGTTGGGACCGGTGATGGACGTGGCGTAGGCGTTGGAGAAGGCGCCGGCGCAGGAGTCGGATTCGGTGATGGTGTTGGAGTGCTTACACTTCCACTTGCGATCCATTGCTGAATCACCTGCTTTTCAGAGCTAGTCAACGGACTTCCCGGTGGCATCGAATTACTGACAATCTCATTGTAAATCAATGACTGACTTGGGCTTCCCGGCACAATCAGTCCCGCAGAAACCATATGCGAAATATCCGTTAAACCATAAACATTCCCAGATCCACCCGTGGAACCATGACAGGAGGAACAATTTGTCTGCAAAATGCCTAAGGCTTGGTCAGCATAAGGATTCGTCAGACTCTGTGATGAGTTGGTATCTGTTGCGGAAGAAGTTCCAGGCAGACTGCTCTCCCAGCTGGAATTAAATAGACCTTGCGAACAGGAAGTTAAAAGTGCGAGGGATCCAGCAACGAAAAATAATTTTGTTAATTTCATTGAATGACTCTTTCAGCTTAAAAGCTCGATATTGAAAAGGAGTATAGCAATGAACGTGCTATCCCTAGCGGATTTCACGCTGTCTAGACTTTTTTATTTTGTCGAAGTTCCTTTGATCGCCAAGAAACTTGGCGAAAGGCAGGGAATCTGAATGGGAATATGAAGATCTTCATATTCCAAAAAACCGCTAAGAGAATTCTCCCAGCGGTTTTTTTCTTCATACTATAATCCAATCTCATTGCGCTATGAAGCTAGTCGAAGCACTTGCGGATTGAGCCCCACTCACGGCGCTTATGTTCACCCGGTAAGATCCAACTGCCATTTTGTTTTTGGGAATCTGCAATGTCACGATCGCCTGCCCTTGAGAATCCGTCACAGCCGATAATGAAGAGATGCTTCCATTGGGCTTCGTGATTGACACACTAACCAAGGCACCAGCAACCGAAACTCCTCCTGACATCACCGTAGAAGTCACAATCACTGTACTGCTCTTAAGATAGACCGACTTATCGGTCTTCACCGCCGCACTGAGTATACTCACCGAAGCCACAGAATAACTGGCTGAGGCCATCGCACTATATAAGTTCGCTCCACTATTCACAGCCTTAGCAGACACATTGTAAAGTCCTGCCGCCGCCGTCGAACTCGATGTTACACTCAGAATGCTAGACGCTGTGGTTCCAGGGCTAAGATTTAAAGACGCACTTGAAAGATTTGAAATCCAACCACTCGGCACACTTCCCTCCAAATTTAAAATCGAAGCGGCACAACCGGTGCTGTCGTTATTCTTAACACTCACAGTGTATGCTACCAAAGTACCCGGCTTCACCGCAGCACTTGTGGATGGCGACATGATGACTGTCGGATTGGCGCGAATACAAGGAATTGTGCTTCCAATAGAAACATCCACTGTCGCAATACCATTTTGCAAAGACACCAGGTTGATTGAAATTCCGGCCGCTGAGTCGGTATAGGTCCTACCCACTGCGAGAGCCGCATCTTGCCAATCATTAAAATCCGCGGCAGACCCAGGAGTCATATCTAAAAGATCACTACTGTCCGGATTATCTTCTTTCCCCATATGGATTAAAACCCCATTTACAATGGCTGGTGCATAAGTCGCAATGCTTGCATCAAAACCAATCCCCTGACGAAGCTCCACATAATAGTAGGTTTTTCCACCAGAGACAGGATCAACACTTTTTAAGATTTTTAAGGCTTTGTTACCCATGGTGTTGGTTTCGTAAGCTTCAATTGTATAGGTGCCTGAGCTTGTGATTGTCATAATGGGCGGAGTATTGTTGTAGTTCAGCCAACCAAGCCGCTCTTTTTGATAGGCATTGTAGTGACGAGCATTAGGGCCACCCATTGTATCGAAATAGTCTCCGTAGGCGTTGCGAGTACAGTTGCTACCTAAGATCGTCGCTCCACAATCAAGGTTGTATGAATGCAACAAGCCCAGATTATGACCCATTTCATGAGTAAAATATCCAAGATTTAAGGTGCTAGTGCTCAGCCACAGGCTGGACTTCTGGCCTCCTGTAGCTCCAACCGCGGGATGACAGGTGTCACTGTAAGGTACGATATAGACATAGCGATTGTATTGAGAAAGATCCACACCCGCTGCGGTCGCCGCCTGCTGCGCGTACGCGGCAATATTATTCACACTGCAATTCACCTGTGACAAGGGCAACGTGTACCAGCCAAAAACACTGCCGGTCAGCCACGTTTTTCCAAAAGAATTTTCTTTAAAAAAGTTGTTCGCATTTACAAATACAACATCATTGGCTTGAGCGAGGGACATGGGCTGACTTGCGTTGTCCTGAAAGTTGACCATCAGAACAATTGTTTTTTGCTCACCAAGCGCATAAGGCGCCGAGGGCGCGGCCACGGTATGCGTGTTCAAAAAAAGAATACCTAGACAGACTAGTATGGATTTTTTGAAATCTCTTGTGCAGTTCATAACAACCTCCCTGAGTCTATGAGGTCTTTACTGCAAACCAGGCACCAGCTCAAAAAGAACCCACGGCTTTTTCACGTTCAGTTTTTCATACATGTTGAAAAACCTGACGTACAATTATCAATTTACTGCGTTCGACAAATCTGTGGGAGCAGTCCATTGCCCCCACGAATTTTC
Organism: Bdellovibrio svalbardensis; assembly: GCF_029531655.1. NCBI lineage: Bacteria > Pseudomonadati > Bdellovibrionota > Bdellovibrionia > Bdellovibrionales > Pseudobdellovibrionaceae > Bdellovibrio > Bdellovibrio svalbardensis. The sequence goes on along the minus strand of NZ_JANRMI010000002.1, from coordinate 795,868 downwards.
CGAACATCATTTCTCATGTTTCTATTAATTTTTGGATTTCAGAAAGACGACGATCTACCCTCTGGAAAACCGATTAGGCAATCAACTGGTTAAATACATATTTATATTATCTCTAGTGTTTCACTTTGCTTGATTTCTTAGTTTCATGAAAATGATGCGCCCCGAGTTTTAAACTGGCTTTTTTAGGTTTACGGCCACTCACGAGCCCCCGTTGAGCAGCTTTCTTTGATTCGCTTCTTTTATAGCGTCTTTGATTTTTCATAAAATCTTCCTCCGCTGTAGTTAAGAATATCCGCCATTACTGAATGGCGGAATATCCAGAGTCAACTAACAGTGACTCGATCTTACAGACTAAGGATGGGCGTATTTTTCTACGCTTTGTTTAATACCAGCAGCGGCCTTTGAAAAATCCTGGGCATTCATAGCTGGAATGAATTCAACATTCGCGCTCATAGCCAACCAAAAAGGTTCTGCCTTTGCTGGTATTTCATAACTGTTTTCAATATTGACGAAGGCAAAGATCGTCCTGACTCCGTTTTCCACGCAGAAATATGTCGCCTCCGGTTTAAGGTTCGAGATTAAACCGTCCATCTTCTGGTTAAAATCTTTGCTACTTATAAACTTATTGCCGGCCTCATTGGGTATGGAAATCTTAGTTAAAAAATGCATACATCCTCCTGAACAAAATCCTCGAATATATGCACCTCGACTTCAACCTTCTAATACTTGATGTGTGAAGGCACAGCTCCTAATCAGCTTGAGAGTACGCTTCTCTCGATCCGAAGCACAAAATACGATTCTTCAAGACCGTGCATTTCAGATCAGAATGCGAAATTCTTGCATCCGCGTTGCCATAGGTAGATTCGCCAACGCCTTTTTTGTAACCAGTGAAATCCTGCGCTTTTACAACAAAAACACCTTTTTGATTCGTTGGATTTAGACTAGACACACTGACGCTATTGTCTTGTTCATACACAAGCTCATTATTTGCCAAGGATATACTCATTTTATAATCATTATAACCAACATGAAATTCTTGAGACAGATCACGACTTCCAATGTTGTTCAAAATTACCGTGCCTGATCTTTTGATAACACCTTCTTTTAAATAGAAATCACCGTCATCACCGCGCTCAAAGGTCAGCTTAAAGCTATCAGTATACTGAATGATCATCATGACCGAAGCCGAAGCAGAGGTCGTCACCAAGAGCAGAGCTAAACCAAGAATTAATTTTTTCATAAACCTATTCTCCTAATTTGAATTATTGTTTCCTGAACGCAAACTATCAGAGGCCATTTTTAGAATCCACGAACAAGGAAGAACAAAAGCTGTCTAAAAGTTTGACAGCCGTCTAGCAAATTAAGCTCTGCCCCCAAAACAGCCTTTTCAGAATAAAAGTAGCAGACTCCAAGCGGCATAGCTCTTGATGAAAGAAGGCTTATGAAGTTGTTTTTATCTGTACTGATATATTTAATATTAGGATCGCCCTGGGCATTAGCTGAGGATCTTCATTGGGACCGAGTCTTCGGAGATCTGAATGGGATCGACGCCTCCACTATCACTCCGATCACGGATGAACGATTTCTTCTCATTGATAATATCTTTGGACCCAGCACCATGGTTTACAAGGTAGCGGAAAACAGTCGTTCGCAACGCCTTATAGACGAGGCCGTGCTCCAAATGTTTACGAGCAGCTATAAGAATTCACTTTGCAGCCTTGGTGGATCAACAGCCGAATTAGTCAAAATCTCATTTGGAGTTTCGGCAGACATTTCCAAACAGATCTCTGAAAACTGTCGTCAGGAAAATCCCCGTCTTGGAAATTTAGAAAGGCCACATAAAGCCTCAAAAACCTGGCATATTGCCGTCTCCGAAAATCCCACGCCTTTTCAAAGTTGGACGGGAACTTTCAACAACTCAATCATCTTTGTCGATGGGAAAACAAGTCGAGAAGAGTTTTACGCCCGAATTTTTCACGAACTCTATATTTCTTATGATTCATTTCTATTCCTGGGCGGAAACAACACTGCCGATATTTTTGACTTTTTTAAAATCAAATCCTCTTCAAAAGAAAGCTACTCCACAGCAATAGATGCTTTGGGGTATCCGCTTTTGAGAATGACTTTTGCTTCCATCCGAGGCGTGCAATTTGAAGCGCAGGTTGTTTCTGAGATCTTTGGGCTACAGGCCACGATGAAACTAGAAAGCTATCCTTTGATCACCCTTCTCCAGCAAAATGAATACGCTAAGGCCGCTTTGCTTGTTTCAGATTCATTGCTTCCACTTCAATCGTTTATTTTACCGTTTAATTATCTTATCGAAAAATATGATGAACGAATGTCGTTGTTCTCATCCTTATATCTAAACGAACAGGAAGCTCATCAACTTGTTAAACGTATGGAAACCTCTGGGGCCTCTTTCAACGTTTCTTCCCGCAGGTATTCACTTCTCGAATTGCTCTCAAAACCAGCACTCGGACCTCATGGCCAATTCTTTACATCCGGCCCAAGACCTCGCATTGGCGGTGGTTGGGCGAAAGAACAACAGTCTTCAATCCTGATCAACGACAGAAATTTACCAGCCCAGTGGAACTTGGATCAAGCTCCCTTAATGCAACCAAAGCCAAACATTAAGATTCCCAAAAACGATATTAAAGAAGCAACCCTAAATAACTTAAAACCATCATTCGAGAGAACTGAGGTTCATCCATGAGTAATGCCGCAAAGCGAATGGAAATGCACAGCCAGGCCTGGACGCTCGTGGAAAAGGGGCAATACCTAGATGGCCTGGATGTTTTTGTCGAGGCCATTGAAAACTATGGACCTCATGTCGGCTTGCTTTCAGATATGGTAGCAACTTACTATCTCATGGGACGAATCGATGATGCAGATTTCACCCTCAAACGACTTGAACAAGAGTATAGCAAAGCAGAATCTTCACTTTCCGAAAGATCCAAAGCCTGTACACTGATCTTTCTGGGCAAAATGTATGAAGAGAAAGCCTATTTGAGCAAAAGCCTATTTTACTACCAAAAAGCAAGCGAACTGCCAGGCATCGATCGTGACACTAAAATCAGATCCCTTTGCCAGATCCTCAGGTTGAAATCCTATATAGCACCTGACGAAACTTTGTCGTTAGTTTATGAAACTTTAGTTCATGCAAAAACAGAAAATGAAAATCTCATCACAGAACTGCAACATTCCCTAATGTTGGCAGAGCTGTCGCTCTTTGGACACAACTTCGCAAAGCATAGAATGCTTCGAGCCCTCGAAAACAAACAGAATGTATCCGATGAGAGACTCATCGTTGCAGACTATCTTGCAGAGTGCCTCAGATTCAATCTACCCATCGAGCAGTCCTTGGTAAATAAGGGCCAAGAAAACCTTGAGGAAGCAGATCATTTTGAAAGATTCATTTTCGAAATGGCTACAAAACATCAACACGCAGACCCATCGTCTGAAAATATTTTCGAACTATTTCATTTCATGCAAAATAAGATCTATTTATTTAATCAAATTAGACTACTGGATTTAATTGCACACATCTCCCCTGATCCGAAAATAAAAACAGAAGCTCAAAGAATTATTTCTTTTAAGGCGCTATCTCTTCCTCAGGAAGACCGGACATTGATCCACAATAGATTTTTACAGACCAATCAAGAAATCAACTCTTTAAGTCTATCACGCACAAAGCTTTTCTATGCTGGACAGGAAGTAGAGATCAAAACAAATATTTATAAAATGTTAGAGCTTCTAACTTCAAACCCTCAATTTGAAGTTGAACAATTCTGCATCGCTTTTTATGAAGAGTCCTATTCACTAAGTCACTTTGATCGCCTCAGGGTGTTTGTAATTCGGACCAACGAAAAACTCACGAAAGCCCTGGGGACCAAGCCACTCAAGCTGACAAAGAATCATCTCGAATGGCGAGGCCCAAATATTAGTCTGACCTCGAAATAGAACTTACGGCCCAGGTTCAGTAAAACATTTTTTCCAATCTACTTTATAAGAATCTTATCGCCGAAATTGAACGAATCAGAGCTGGGAAAGTTAAAGCATCTCGATCTAAAGTTGACGCAAATCTCTATCAAATCATAAATGAAGCGCGCAACTCTAAAAACCGTCAGTGGTTGCGCATCCAAGAATAAAGAATACCAACATTACATCTCTGGCCCGGGACCTTAGAAAATGATTCCCGGAACGATAATTAAACAGCCAGAAGCTTTACGACTTCTGGCTTCTCACTAATTATTAAAGAATTTTAAAATAAGATCGGACTAGCAACCGTACTCTTCGAAGGCCTCTACTAGCTTAAACTCTCCATCAATCACTTCGAAAACACCATTCATGGTATCAGGTGTTCTTCCTGTACCTTCGATGTACCAAGAGCATTGGACTTGATTGTTTTCAATTTCTTCACAATAGCCAGCCCCCTCCATAGCTCTCTCTTCACCCAAGTTTGCTTTCACGATGTTTTCCAAAGCATTTACTTGGGTCTCGCTTAAATTTAACTCAGCAGCGAAAGACATGTTTGAGAATGCGACAAGGGAAATGAACACTAAAGTTTTCATAGTATCTCCTTCTGGCGATTGCCGTTTTTGGTTGGACTCTTCTAAATCAACTCACTCTTCTTTGTATTGTTAGTTTTCTGTTTTAATAAAGATTTCAAGCATTCGTAATGCGGAAATTCAGTTCAATTTATCTTCGCCCTGCTGCTAATATTTTATTACCTGTTTCAACTCTCTCCAAAACAAAATTGAACCCGAAAACTTACGCCACCGTCAGAAACGGTGCGTGTTCTACAAGAATCACAAATAGCATTTTCCGAAAACATCCTTCGGAAAGAAAAAAGCCGCGCTGATAGTACTCAACGCGGCTTTAGATTATATTAATTAGAAAACAATGGACCTAAATTATCGAGAAGAAGGGTCTTTCCTGCCACGGAGGCGTATGCATAGGCTACGTTAGAGAAAATGCCATGACGGTATTTTTGAGCGACAGCCTTAAGGGACAGAGGCATGAGCCTGCGCCAGAGCAAGGAGAGACCTGCCAAAGACGCAGTTTGCCGCTTTTCACCACTCCACGCCTGATTTCATTTATTGAAAATCATAGCGTTGAGAATTGCCTGGAGGCAGGCTCATTTTTATGAATTAAACACCTTCACCGCCTCGCCTCTTTAAATCTATCGACTCTGATCTTGAATCATCACTATGGCAGAAAAGTATTCAGAGGGTTCTGGTGGCTGTGGAACATTGTCGACTATTTTTCCTACAGAGACCGGAGAGAGCACAGCTTGGTAACTCAGCCAAGGATCTGAGGATGCAGAGTGTGTGAGCATTGGAGTTTCATAATAAGCTGGACCCCAGCTTAAAGCCAAAGTGACAGATTTCAACGTCCGGTCTAAGCTTGTGTCTTGATAAAGGAGCACGGCTCCGCCGGCTACAACCGATACCTTTTGACCTTGTAGCTCGCCATCGCATCTTACCAACGAAAGATCCTCTGGGGTGATCGACAAAACATCTTGATAGACATTAATCAGGCTTTCCTTTGTACAAACGTCACTGACGTCAAATGCGGGAATCCCACTTTCGGTCGGTTTAAAAATAGATTTTTTGATTAAAACGGTGATCTTAGCTTGCCGAAGTGCCGTTGGATAATCCGCTTTGGCTGTTGTGATAAGAACAAAGAAAATCGAAACAAATGCAGCTAAATTCATTTTCATAGGACCTCAATTTTTGTCAAACCACTTAGAATAAAGTGTGGTTTGGAGGTTGGAAAACTACCATGAAGAATGAGGTCTGCGAAGAACTATATACGTACGAAACTGGTAGCATTAAGCGGTGCACGTGAAGATAGTGTGGCCCCAATGGTGGCTACAAAGCCATAGGCCTGGCGGGGCTGGTAGAAGCAGAGCCATCACTTGCTTGGCAGCGCTAAAGCCCTGTGCTATTTTTTTAAAAATGCAAACCTGCCCTCTTTGTTCTAAAAAAGCGTCACTTCATTCTGAACATTTATTTCCCGTTTGGATGGCAGCACCCCAAAATCCGACGCTAATGCTTTGTGAAGTTTGTCAAAAGCGCTTTGAACGCAACGCAGCCTTCACCATCGAGTTTTTTAAAGATCGAAAATTTTTGAAGAAAACCACTGAACCTGATTACTACGAAACTTTCTATGGCGCTGAACACCATCACAAGATTGCCCGCGCGGCATTGTTATATTTCATGGTGGGTTTAGCACTTAAGCAGCATTTGATCTTGGCCTCACAGGATGAGGACTTATTGGGCGGCAGTTTTGAGCGCCTAGCCCAGGATTACAACGGCCGCTTTCTTGAAGAAAACGACTATCAATTTTGGGCTGCCTATCAACCCGAATATGTGGCTACCTTGTCAGCTCCGCAACGAGTTCGCATCAAAAATCTCAATGCCATTGAATCTTGTATCTTTGGTTACCGCTTTTTCTTGATCACCGATCAGCGTTCCTTGCCACCTGACTCGCTGATCCGAAAGCTAGCGCAAAACGTTGATTTAGTAATTATGCAGGTTGAGTCTTCAAAAGATCTCTTTAAAGATTTTGAAGCCTTCATGGAGGAACGAGGCTAGGCCGCAAACCATTTGGTTTCGATGCGCGGAGTAAGTCTTAAGTCTATAGAAAGCCTAAAATGATGACCAGCGAATTTCATGATGTGAAGCTAGTTCCATGTCGAGTAATTGTTTAAAATTCAAATTCGTTTTGATCACCATTTTTGTTCTTTGCTCATGCCAGACGAAACCGAAAAAATGGACTTCTGATGATCTTATTATTTCAGATCAGGTATCATTGAATTTCGCTGAAAAATTATCTGCAAATCAAGCTGCTGAAGATATTGATTTTCTTATTTTTGCTCTCTCAAATGGATATGGCGGTCGCAAGTACGTCCCTGGCGATTCTTTTTCTAAAGCGATCACGGCTTTGAAAGATATTTCTAAACAGGCGACGATGGCTGAATTTCATGACCGCATTGATGAATCTCTTTTTATAATTCCTGACAATCATATGGCGGCCTATTACATGGGTAACGTCAGCAAGAAGCGTAGCGAGCAAAAGCAATTAGATGTTGGGCATGTTGGCGCAAATAACATTAAAGATCCTAATAAATTCTGGGAAACTAGAATTGACCGCGTCGGCAAGAAAAAAGTCCTATACATTTCGATTACCGAATTTCCTGACAGACAAAGCGAAGAATGGACGGGATTTATTCCTTCAGCATCTGCATTGAAAAAGAATGCAGATGCGATTGTCATAGATCTTAGAGGTAATATCGGGGGCGACGACACCAAGGGGATGGAGCTAGCACAATTATTATTTGGTCATCCCTTTGAGCATCCGATTTCTAAGCAGTATCGTAGTCAAACCGCAGAAACCTTGGCTTTAGCTGTCACTAAAAATAAGGTTCAAATAATCAATAAGAAAATACAAAAATTGCAAATCCCACCATATCTTGAGAATGGCCTCGATAATACTAAAGAGCAATACAACTTGGCTTTAAGTGGTCAGCTACCACCAGAGTATATTCGCACCGATAAGGGCGGCGGAAAAAGATCGGATCCTGTTACCGGTTTCAAAAAGCCGATTTACATTCTAATGGATCGCGCCTGTAGCTCAAGTTGTGAATTTACGATCGCAGCTTTTGAATGGAACAAATATGTAACAAAAGTTGGTGAAAACACCAATGGAACCTTTCATTTTTCAAATGCAGGAATGGTGGTTTTACCCAATAGTAAAATCAAAGTTAGTATTCCGACCCAGTATAGCGAATATTATGACCATCGTTTCATAGAAAGAATTGGTCTTAAACCAGAAATAAAAGTGTCAGAGGGTGACGACGCCTATGAAGTAACGAAGAAAGTTCTGAATGGTCAAAAAAGCGGGCCTTTTAGTTCTTCGCTAGAAAATCACGAATAGATTGTCTTAGTTTTTGATCGCTTAGGGAAAAATCTTTTCGAATTCCTCGAATACTATAGGCATCGATTCTTCGAAGTTGAGATTCAATGGCGCAAACTGTCTTTTATAATACTCGACGTGAACTCGACGCCAATATTCGAGAGTGCGATCACCCTCTCCTTCTCTAAAGGCATTTTCTTCGCTAATTTCATTGAAGGAGATAATAGACACCTTTGTCGTTTTCACGATGCAAACCGCTTCACCCCGTCCATCAACGACTAAAAAAATTCCGCCAACTACGGGAATTTGAGTTCCAGTTTTTTCAAAAGCCCAAAGAGCGGATGCCGTGGCACGTTTGATACCTTGATCTACGAGGATAGAAAGTTCGGTCGCTTCCTTGTCGTTATCCGAAAAAAAGTCGGCTACGATTTCGAATGGAGCTGGAACTCCAAGTGCCTCGTGATACTTCAGCCACATTTTTTTTACTGAATCAGTGTGTTCCATGAAGAGCTACTATATCACGACAGGCAGTTAGTCCACAATTCTAATGCTTTTAATCCCAACAACGTCTACAAACGTGCTGGCAAACTTAACACCAGGGAAAAAACTGGTGCCGATATCCCCTTCCCCATTCCATGAGGTAGGGTATATGTAGCGCGGGCTATCTCAGGTTCCTACCTTAGCCCCTTCGTAGTTGTATATATACACTAACTCGATCATTTACAGTCTGATATTTTGTACTACCATCCTAATTTTACAGAAGGAGTTTCCATGCAAACATCGACGGAAAAAAGCACTCATTCAACAGTTCACAAAAATTCTACATCTCAATCTCCCTTGATTGAAATGGAACACTCTTTCAATGTGCCCGTCGATCAACTTTTTAAGGCATTCAAAACTTCTGATGCTCTTAAAGCTTGGTGGTGGCCCAAAGGGCTTTATGCTGACCGAGTCGATATAGATTTTCGTAAGGGCGGGAAATACTTCATTAATATGAAGGGCTCTAATCAGGGTGGCGGAGATGGAATGACTGGTCTGTTTGAAGAAATCATTGAAAATGAACGTATCGTCTTGACAGATCAGTTCGCCGATAAAAATGGGCGAGCTATTTCAGCTCAAGAAGCACAGATGCCCGGAGACTGGCCGGAACTTGGTTATATCACTTTCGAATTTGATTCAGTAGACGAAAAGAAGAGTCGTATCCTGTTTACTCAAGAAGGAATTCCGGCTGAAATGAAAAAAGACTGCATTCAAGGATGGACCGAAATGTTTGATAAGCTCGAAGCTTATTTAGGAAGTCGTAACGTTACCAATACTTGAAATTTCGCGCAAAAACGGATGAACTTCATTTTTAGTAGGAATACGACCTCGTGAGATCAGGAATGCGCTTTGAACCGGCTCTAAATCACTAACGGGGGCAGTCATTGTTTACATTAGACAACTGTGAGTCTGAAATGCAATGCGCCACCGGCGCCGCAAGTGAAGTTAAAAATAAAAAAGGCCAACTTGTTTGAGTTGGCCTTTTAATTCGAACTTTTCTGTTTTAGAAAATTTTAAGAAAATTGGTTGCGGGGGCAGGATTTGAACCTACGACCTTCGGGTTATGAGCACGCAACAGGCAAATTTGTAACATCTTAGTTTTATTAGTATTTACCAACAATAACGTACACTTACTTGAAATTTCAGTTCGGAATTTTTCGATCAATTTCGGTGCTTTTCGAGAGCTCGTGGACCCTCCGTGGACCCTCGTCGCCCCTACTTCCTCACATTTCAAATTGCCTAACCCTTTCAAAAGCTAACTTCCTAAATAGCGTCAAACGCTATGAAAAAGCGCAAATATCTATTTTTTAAATTTCAAAAGTTAGCCTTGAATTTGCCATCTGCAACTTTTGAAAATTGATTTTTTGCCTAAAAATGCCCGACTGTCATTATACCTCCCACAATAAATTTAGTTCCAAGAAACCTAGAGCCAACTACATCAAAAAGATTAGATTGCACTTCAATTTAAAACTGAAATAGCAACTTCGCCGGAGGGTGGAGATTGTTTTTTATATTTTGAAAACACTTGTCGTCACGAGCTGACAATTTAATTTTACAGATCGGTTTGGCATTGAGAGGTGGGATCACTTTCCCGATACTACTTAGATGAGAAACAAGATATTTATCGGTATTGCTGGGATTATTACTTTAGTATCAGTACCGCTAGTTGGTCATGAGTTATTTATTTTCGCAAGCCACGGATTTAGCCGCGACTACTATCTCATCGACCGCTGCCAAGACAACGGCGGCTGCTGGGACTACTCCAACCGCACCTGCAGAAACGCCCGCGGCGACAGTCCTAAAGAGCCAAAGGCTTGCAAGCTGAAGTAGCCCACACGGGAAACATATCAAACAGGAATCCTATGCCCAAAGAACTATGTAACAAATCTCACCGGCATGGTAGTGAACAGTGCCCCTACTACCTATTACTCATCACTTAATTTGCAAAGAGACTCGAGAATTAAAACCCTAGGGTCGTCACCAGGAATTGGATGATCAGGGATTGTATTGGTTACTATATTACAAAGGTACTTTTGGTCAGCTGGCTTTTGTACTTTGAGTTTCTTAGCAAAGCTTTCTGTTGAGGAGATAAATACGGTGCCCACCAGGTATTGGAAGTCTTCATCGACTTTACTTTGATTAGCCACCGCCACGTCGATAATATTATCAACTAAAAGATCTTCGTTCTTAAATTCACTGACCGAGTCATTTAAACAAGCCGTTTTTTCTTTTAAATCGCCAGCGAAAAGTTTTGAATTCGCCACAGCTTTACTGAATTCTGAAATACAGCGCTCCATTGGACCGGGTCCTTCGTGGATTCCCGGAGGATTTACGAAAAAATAAGCTCCACCCAAAAGTGCAAATACACCTATAGTCAAATATACCTTAGCTCCTTGAGCAGACTTTCTCGTTCTAAATACACCAATAGCAATTGAACCGAGGCCAATTAGAGTTAAAGCTCCGAAAGTAAATATTTGAAATCTAAAAGACATTACTTACTCAGTCCTGATTCGTTTATCTGCTGATTTTCTCCAATAAAGAAATCTTCATTCTATTCGCAGTCTTTGGGGTCGAGTTTATTGATTTGCTTTATTGATTTGGGAACAAGTACTGAGAGGCCTTCTAGGTTGCCTTCGATCTCAACGAGGCCTTTTAATCCAAATCCGGGAGTTCCGGATTGTTCTATCACGTGAATGTCATTTGTAAATTTTCGACCACATGGCAGATCTGACAGATATGTTTGAGTCAGATCCACCTTTTGTAGATCCCCTCTAACTCTGACTCTCTTCCCAACCAGCTCTTTATGGAATACCAGAAGATCTGCCACAGATACTAAGTCACCTTCTTTGAAATTCGCTGTGACCTTGGCTTTTCTAAGTTCCTTGTCTTGATCCAATTTTGAAGCGACTTCCGAAGACCATATTTCCGACTTTAGCCACTGCCCTAACGGCAAAAGCAAAGCCACTAAGACCACAATCGCAGCATAAGTTAATCTAGATTCCTTCGGTTCATTCCCATCATTCCGCATCCCAAAATGCTCACCTATAAACAATATCTTGTCATGTCAAATTACCTTGTCTAACATTAAGGTATGACTAATTTGGCTTTGTCTCTTTTTACTTTCTCAATTCTATTTGTAATTTCTGCTCTTGCTGAAAATAGCGCAAAAATTGGAATTCTTGAGTATTCCAAAACTCCAGCTTCACCTGGGGAGGAGTCTAAAGAGATTAGAACCGTGAGAGCGGTCTTTTATAAAAAAAATGGAAAATGGACTACTGACAATCAGGCTTTTAAAAAGACCACTTGGACTGTAACCTTTGATGGGAAGAACATCGGTGAAGTCACAACTGATAATGATGATAAGACTGCCACTTCAATTTCGCGAATTGGTTTACAAAAGATCACAAGCCCCGTTGATAAAACTCCTTCAATTGGAAAGCTCTCAGACGAATTTAGTACCTGGACAGACCAAAGGGTCTATCTTCCACTTGTTCTTACGACTGGCAAATTCAATAATGATCCTGAGAAATGGAAACCAGCGAAGCTCACGAAAGAGTTAGAGGTAGACGTTCGAAAGCAGTTTCGAAAGAACTTCCCAGACGTAAAGAATTGCGAAGATCCTAGCAGCCCTTACAAGGACTGGAAATACACAGATAAAGATCTAAAGATCGTTAAGGCTTATAAGAATACCAACGATCTAAAAGTCGTAGGTTTGGATCTTGGCCCTTACAACTGTGATGGCCCACCTGAAGTAGCATATTCAAGAGCCTGGTATTTGATTAAACGAAATGGGAATATTGAATACTTAGATTCAGGTATGACCCTAGTAGACGCTGGCGACTATGACAATGATGGGAATTCAGAACTCATCTTCCAAGTCAGCCGCTACAACCGCGGCGGCTACATCATGTATACTGATAACCTCACCAACCACACCGACTTCCTCTTCTCTTACCATTGAAAGATACTCGAATCACAAAGATGCAGATTGACCACCAGAATCGATAGCTTCATTCATCTCTTGAGTTTCGCCTACAATGATATTGCTATCATTTACAAAGATATTATATTTCTGCACTAGCTTTTTCATAGCCTTCTGAAGTCCAGCAAGTTTACCAATTTTGGTATTAATAGTTGGTACTAGGCGATTATATTCCTCTATTTCTCCGTTGGCCTTAAGCTTAAGCATCTGCTTATTCAAACTTGAAATCGTGTCGGTGCAATTTTCAATTTCCGCCTGCGTTCGTACAATCTCAACTTTGACTTTTTTCATTTTATCACTATAAGATCTAATAAATTTCTTTCTCCATTCAAATTCTTCTTCAGAATGCCGAGACAATTGAACAATCTGCTTTCTCATTACAAAGTATTTCGAATAATATTCTTCAAGTTCTATTGGCAATGATGAAATTTCAGTTCCAATGATAGAATGCAATTCACTGGTTCGATCGCGCACACTCTGGTCGCCATACAAACTAATGCGTCGACTAACCTCTTCAGATGCACCTCCTCTCGCAACCTGATCAAGCAGGTGCTTTATTTCTAATATTTCTTCCGTTTTATATTTTGAGTACACAGCATGTAAAAGCTCATGAGCAGCAACAGACTCAGTTAACCCAAACAACCGCTCATCGTTAACATCTAATATAAATATTCGCCCAGAACGCTTATCATAACAACCCAATGTCATTTGCCCTTGGGTATCACTGCCGCAAAACGCATTCAGTTGAATGCGATCCTTAACAAGCATTGGATCCGCAAGAAAGAACACCCTTTTTGAGTATTCAGTCATACCAGTCGATTCAACAATGCGTTTTATTTTTGCTGATGGAATATATTTTTGCAGATACAGGTCTTCTGCCGCAGTTTGACGCGCTTCAGGTGATAGCTCGCTCCTCCATTTATCAATAAAAAGTGAAGAGAAAAATAAGGAACCCACGAATGCTCCAAACACCACACAAAATCCCGAAATCTTAGAAAATCGTCGATTGCAATATCTAACTATAGATCCGAAAAATACAAATGCTCCAACATACACTCCAAGGGAAATTCCCCCTACAAATACCAGTTCAATTGTATTCAACTTAAAAAAGTAAGATGCTCCCAATAAAATTCCGCAGACTGGTAGAGATATATAGGGAAATCTTATCGCTAGCATCAGCAGGTAAAATGGAATTTGATACATTATCAGCTCCTTGGTCTGCACTTTTATATCAACTGCAAAGCGCACACCACTCCAACTAAACTAGATTTAGATTTAGCTTCAAATGTTTAGTACTGTGACGAATATTGCTTCCCGGGATCAAACTATCGACGTCTCAATTTGAGATAACTGTAGTCCCGGTTGATCAAAATAGGTTAGGTGCGCGGCGGAGGTGCTTTGGTTCCCAGAGGCGTATTTGATAATACGTCGAGGATAGCCGAAGCGCCGACAACAAAGCAGATGACCCATTTTCATCGACCTCAAAGAGTGCTTGGTTGGTCGGTGATTAGGATTGAGATCCCCGTCACCTCACCAACCACCGTAAACTCCGGCGCACTTCGTTGCTTCTCCGCCAACCGTTCGGCACTCTTATTAAGTGCCGCCCCCAACGCCTTCTTCCCTGTGGTATCTAAGCTCGGCTCTTCCACATAATTGCCCAAGACATTTTGCGACCTGTTGATACTGGCATCGGCGATACCTGCAGCTGCCGCACTTAAGAATTCTGCTATGAAGAATTTCTTTTCATTGCTGTGATATTCGCCTTCTATGAGCGAATACCCGGCGAGTTGATAGAGGTCTTCGCCCTTGTTTTGGCGGATTTGTTTAAAGTTGATAAGAACTTTTTTAGAGTTTTTCTCCAAGGTCGCTTCGCCTACTAGGATGGCGCCTTTGAGTTTGCCACTCGAAACCGTAGCTCTGACGGGCGTCTTGCTGTCTGGATAGACTGTCACTTCTTCCGTGATCTCAGCGCTTAGCACCTCGCCTACTCTTAGGCCCTTAAATTTCAGGCCTACTCGCTCTTTGGGGGTGATTTCGGCAGAGTCTTCTACTTTATATTTGGAGATCACAAGGATCTCCTTATCTAAATTACCTCTCACCGAAGTAGATACTGCCTTTCGCGGTGGCTGCTTCGGTACTGGCTTTTGAGCTACTTCATTTCCGCGTGCTGATGGCACACTCACCTCTGTGCGCGGTGTAGCGCGAAATAAACTCTCTCGAGCAAAGGAAATTGAAATCAGAAAAATTATGATACCCATTATTCGTCTCCTAATTTTACTGATTCTATTAATTTTGATTTCGGAGCGCGGGACTGAATTATAACTCCTCTGTCGTGCGCTTCGCTGGCATTCAGTCCCGCGCTTATCTTGGAACGTTCCTTGGCAGTTTCGGATTGTGGAAATCCAAAACTACCCCTGATCAGGACGTAGTCCTGGTGGCTCGTTTTACTCGGAATTAAGTCGAACACATAGACGTGTCTATCGACTCTTACGATCATATTGGTCGGCTCTGCATTCTGATGTTTAAGCCTCAACGTCACTTCTTTAGGATTACTTGGTGATATTTCTGCCTTAATGCTATCAGTATTCCCCACCTTCACTCCAATGACCGCTTGCTTAAACTCCACCGTGCTCACCAAACCTGCATGAAGATAGATCTTCTTCACCTGACTTAAATCCTTGCTGATAGATGAAATTCTTTTGATTTCTTTTTGTCCTGCGCTTGAATCATTCCCCAATCCCATAGCGAGCAAGAAAATGGCTGAGGCCGCGACGCGAGGGAGAGTTGCGCGGAGGAATACTAAGAGTATTTCGCACAAGCGGCTCGACCGAGCAACAAAAGCCCCAGTCATTTTATAAGCGCTAGAGAGTCGCATCTGACAGTTCATCCACTTCATAACCCCAAGGGTTTTTCTCAGTTCTTTCTGATCTCCTATAAGAAAGAATGACCTTTAGCCTTACTTTCTGCTCACTCATTCTCGAGCGAATCGTTAACAGCAAGATTGCTTCGATTTTAGAATTGTCTATTCTATCTATGGACTGAATCTCAGCACTTTGAGAGAGCGGTGTTTTCTTTAGATTTACTCCTAGCTGAGCAATTTTATCCCGCTGTAATGCCCACAGGTCATTACTAAATAGATCAGTGGAAAGACTCATACGCTCGTTGAAGTTGAGCTCATTGTAGCTATAGTACATTTCAAAGAAGTATTTAAGAAATGCCTTCAGTTCTGATTGAACTAAGCGGTCACTACTAGTAGTGATTATTCTCGTCCCAGCCTCATCAATACCAATGAGAACTGTTTTGTCACTCTTGAGCACTGCCCATGCAGTTGCCGTTACGGCCCACAACAACAATGCAATGAAAGACAGCCAATAGAGAATGCTTTCTCTTAAGAGTTTGGATTTATAGAGTAACTTGATCATAATCCCATTCCTACGGCTTTAACGGCGGCGCTAATTACGCCGGTCGAGCTCATACTGCGGAACAATACTATGCAAAAGATGGGTGACAGGAGTTGTAACAGTTGAATCACTCCCCAGAATATCACCGTCCGAATTGGGGACTCCTGGAAATGGGGCCATAGAGCCTTTCCCAAAACTCCTAGGAGATTCCACAAGACCGGCCAGAGAGCCATAGCGAGTAGACTTTGAAAGTAGGCTTGAATGCCGTTTGAGAGTTTTAAGATAGTGCTCGTAAATATAAACACTGGCGCAACGGCCAGCAATACTGCAATCAGCACTGAGTAAATGCTTTGCACGAAGATTTGAATGGCGATGTCGCCGATCTTTCCTAGAACTTCAAAGATCACCGAATCGCCGTTAAGCTCTTTTAGAAACTTCTCAAGTGTACTTTGCACGCCATCGATTTGAGTGTAGGAGATCTTAGCGGATAGAATTGCCACTGATCCAAGCAGAAGTTTGATCAGCATAGGAAAAAGCGCGATCAAACCAAAGAAAGTTATGACATCTTTAAACAGAGCTGAATATTCATGCGCCCCTGAAATGGTCGCAGACAAAAACACTGTTCGCATTATAAAGACAACTCCCACAAAGGAAGACACAATCACAGAAGTCTGCGTGAACAGTTTAAGGCTCTCCTCAAGGAGTAGATTGTCCATTGGGCTCACAGCACCCCACGCAAGCCCGAAGGCGTTAAGCTTTTCTCTCTCTCTTGCTCAACAATGCTTTCAAGCAGAATAGACCTTCGGGCTTTGTTCTGACGCTCTTCGAGCGAAGAGAGAAACATCTGGCGGCGGATGGCTTGGAGTTCATCGAGGATCATGGAGTTGATTTTTAGTTGCTGCACCTGTGCCGCGTACGACCCCGCCTTGGGCCGAAAGCCCATGACTTCGGCAATCCGTTTAGAGGCCGCAATCATAGTCTTAATAGCACGAAGTTTTTCCTGTAGGGATTTAGCGCGGGAAAGGTCAGCTTGAAGCAGTTGATGCACCTCGCGCGAGTTGGCATTCACCTCCCCCACCCGCGAATTAAGTTTCTCCAACTCTCCAACCGCCTTCCGCACCTCCTCCTCACTCTCCGGAGATACATCCAACTCCCCCAGTAAGTCAGACAAGGCGAAGCCTACCCCAATAGTTTCGTCTATGGTGCCGAAGGCACCAGTGAGACCGCTCGCCAAAGTAGTTGGGTCAAAGGCAAGACCCTTTGATCCCGACAATGAAATGGTTAGACTCGCGGTCGAACAAATGCAGAGCCGCCACCAGCGGCTGGGAAATAGACATAAATATGTCCTAATATCTAAACAACTTTCAGCCTTGAGTGTGCTCAAAATAAAAAATGCCTCCGACTTTCATCGGAAGCACTTTCCATTCTAACTTTAAATTTGATTTGTTCTTAATTGATGTCCGAACCTTGTTCTACAACACCGTCCGAGAAATTTACTTAGTGCAGGTGTTTCGTTCTACAGTCCCAGCAACCTCGGGACGTTCAATTTTAACTGAAACCAACATTTGCGTTTCACCAAGAAGATCAGCTTCTAAGCAGTTGTATGATTCACCCAGCTTTTCGTTCTTCACGTCTCTGTATTTTAGACATTTGCCATAGTAACTAATCTTAAGTGTATTATTATTGTCATGAACATTTAGATACAATGAAGCAAACTTCATCGTATCGTCAGATAAGAGAATCTTCATTTTTCCAGAGATACCCAAAGCTGTAGAGGTTGGACCTGGCAATTTAATTGGATCTTGACCAGAAACTTCAATGATTTGTTCTTCAAGAAGACTATCATCCTTTGCATCGACTTTTTGAACCGAACAAGTTCTTGAATTCTCGATTTGAACGAAGTTAACTTTTTCCTTCAATTCAGAAGGAGCTTCAACTGTAATGAACTGATTTAACTTGCGAGTAGGCGCCATGCCAAATGCAGTTTTATTACCTTTGCAATCAACAAACACAAGCTGTTTGCTTTCAATTTTATCTCTAACAATCAAAGCATCTCTTTGATCAAATCTCGAAAGATCCAGTTCTGAATCTTTCTTATCACATGTATACATAGAACTAAGAAGTTTCTCGGTGTCGGCGTCTAGTTTAACATCAGGAACCTTAACGTCTGGAACCTTCGCCACATTACAACCGGCGATAATCGAAGTTGATAGAAACAATGCAAACAATTTAAATGAGACCGTCATAGAAGCTCCAAAATAATTAGACCATTTGTTATGCGCGATCTACTTTACAAGATTCGTACCTTATAAAAAACGATGCCTATTCACTTAAGCCCTATGTGAGAGATCGTCCAGTGCCCAAAATATTTACACCCCTGTATTTATTGGATAATCAGCTCTGGCCTTCCGGTTGATACCGCTTGATAAATGACGCTTACTTTTCTATAGAAAGACAGTAGATCGCCTCCCTCATCGTCAACCCCGGCACCGCCCTTAAAAGCTGTGCCATTTTCTCCTTATCGGTTTTCGATGAGGTTTTTTCCCAATACTCCTGTCGAGTGATCTTGCTCACCAACTTCACTCCTCCCGCATCAGTCTTGAAAAATACTTCGGATTTAACGCCAGGAATACTCTGAAGTCCGTTCACCACATCCATGTGGTGCTCCTGCAACCCGGTTGCCTCCTGAAACTCCTTCGTGTCGCCATCTACGGCGAATAGAAAACGCTGTGGGCTGTTTTCAATAATCCCTCTATCTCCATTTACGATAAGATCCCCCAGCAATTGCGAGATACAAACCACCGCATGGCCATATTTCCGCATATTAGCCGCCGTAAACTTAATCAGCTCAAAGCAATACTTAATAAAGAATGGAACTTCATCGAGCATTAGAACTATTCTTCTTTCGTCTTGAATCAAGACTTGAGAATTGAGTTCCGCTAAAAGTGCGGCAAAGCCCGCGACCGCGAACTCCGGGTCACTTGCCTGAAATACTTGAGAGAAGTTAAAATACCGCAAACGCGCGCAGTGTGGAGTTCCAGAGGTCGGAAGCTGAAGGCCCGGATGGGAGCAGAGCGAAGCGCCGTCGGCGCGAAACTGAAGCAACTCCGCTGGTTCAATTCCCTCCCGGTGGTCGTTCATTCTCCCCGCATCCGCGGCGAACGCCCTCTCATAGAGTCCACCACGTACCCAGCGCCTTAAAAGATTTCGGCGCGGGAAATTAGATATCTTGTCGTAGAAATCCTGAAGACACGGAGCTTCGGGTTTTAAATCAATATAAGCCCTTACGCACTCCTCAACTTGAGATCGAAGGTCTTTACTTAAAGTGACCTCCCCCTGCTCTTGAATCAAGACCATGAGGAATTTGGATACGATGGCCAACTTGTCGTTGTCGGATGCTGCTTCAGTTTCCGTGACTACCGCCCCTCCAACACTGCTCGCTGACGCGCGATTATGTAACGCGATCACCGAGAGAGGGTTCAATCCGGAGCTCTTATCTAAACTCAATGAAAACTCTTGTCCTCCGAGAAGTTCGCACTCTTTTGAGTGCGAACCACCCACGTCGATTTTGATGACATGGACATTATTGTCGTTAAGTAAAGCCGTCGAAAGCATCCCCGCCAAGACCGACTTCCCCCGACCACTAGGTCCAACGATAATTGAATTAAATGCATTGAACTGAGGATCAAATAGATCAAAATGGAAGAGTGAGTTGTTCGACCGAAGCAAACTAAGCGATCTCGCTGGGTTTACTGAACTTAAAGTAGAACATGAATACATCGGCAACTGATTGAGAAGTGCTGCCTCATTCTCCACGAGAACTACGTGTTGCCGACTCCCGGGAAGCGAAGCTACAAAGCTCGGCAGAACCCCGAAAGTTTCAATCTGAGCTTCGGAGAAGAGCGACAATGTTGATTGAGCTTCTCTTAAAGAAGCACTTAAAGTTTCAGGGCTAGGTCTTTTTAAAGTAACTAGGACTTCCATTTCAAAGAACTGCACCCCAGACTTAAAGTTTTCCTTCAACGCAAGCAAAGCGCTTTCGCGCTGAACGCTTGAACCCACATCTTTCGCCCCCTCAAGCTGCTTGAGCTTCTTCTCAAGCAAGATCTTGGCTGACGCCTCCGACAGTCTAGCAAACGAAGTGCTTAAGCTAAAAGGCCTTGGCAACTCTTCAACGACTTCCATGAAATCGGCCCAATCGAATTCAGAATCCGGCTGTTTCTTTAGCCGGACCACGCCGATACTTTCCGTTCCCGTTTCGATAGACCGACCGGACAGCACCCAATCACTGGACCCGCGATCAAACAGCGTAACGATTTCATTCTTGCTGAGGCCTACCGCCTCGATACCAAAGCCTTTGAGATTCAAATAGGCCGCATGCAAAACCTCAAACGGGTCCATCCCCCGGCTTTTCCTAAAAAGCCGAAACCCAGGAACCACATCCAAATAAAGGCGCAATCGATTTCGAACAAAACCCAACTCATTCAAAGCCAGCGCCCTCGGATAAGCTTTATCCAAATCATAGGACTCCTCCGACGACAGCTCCAATCGACAAACGATACTTGGATCGAGCTGCCTTAGCGCCTGATTCAACCTCTTTTGAAATGAAGCAACATCATCCAACTCGGGATCACAACTGACCAGATCGAAGCCGCACCCGATGATTCCATCAGTTGTTTTCCAAATGATGAGCTCTTTATAAGTTTTTATCTCCGATAGAATTGGAATCATCGAGTGCTCGTGTGATGAAAAGATGGCGTCTGCTTTGTTGCAGGGCTTTCTCCTTCACTTTGACGTATTTGTACATACGACTCCGTTTCGGAAAAAGCCCTGCGCCGCGCACCCGCCACCTTTTGATCAATCTGGGGATTTAGAAGTGAAGGAGAAAACTTAAATCGCAGAAAGTCCCTAATAGTTTTCGGACGACTTCGAAGACGAATATTCAACAGAACTAGAAAGACGCCCCCCGCAATCAGAAAGGCCCCAAGCTCAAAACCAAATGGTCGAAGAATCGAATCGGAAAAAATGAGCGAATAACCTACAATCGCTAAATCCAAAACTGAAAGGCCGAACCAGCCGGTTCGCTCGTTGAGGAGGCGTGCACTATGCACCTTCATACGCCACCTCAACTCGCTTTAGCTGGATCGGGCTCCTGCCCTCTCCCCTTCGGGTTGTCACTTCGGGGTAGCATCCTGCTACGCCGATCGTTAAGAACCTTGCACTATGTACTTTCATAAAACCTCCAAACAGAGGCTTTAGCGAATTTCATGCAAGGCCATAAAGAAGATATTAAGTTTTGCACCTTCAGAATTCGGACAAAAAAAATAGCACTGATTATTAGTCAGCGCTATTTAGGTTTTTTAATATTTCACAAACAAGTGGTTTTGTTCAGCTAGTTGAAAACCTTTTCGCATCGTAGATTCAATCTATTTTTCAAACCCTTCCAAGATTCTCTGAGTTGGTTTTGCAACGATGCAATTTTAGTCGCGTCACCAGGGTGTAATAAACGGTCTTTTTTAAACATCGTTCTATTGTACTCTACCACACGAGTTCGTTGATAGATTGGAAGTCCTGTCGACTTTAGAAGCTCGAGCGTTTGGTTACTCATAGTGGCGGCATCCACTAGAAAATGAGAAACATCTTTAATGTCCAATTCTCCCCAAATTTGGGCTTCCAAGTAGCACTGATTGCTACCAGATGTTTGCGGTTGAATAGATTTTCGATTAAATGAACTTGGTCGCAGCTTTTTATTGGCGAGAGTATCGGCATAAGTCCAAGTTGCCCGACGTTTCGTCTCTGGTTTTAGCACTGCTATTATATCCCCATACATCGAACCCGAAGTTTGCCATTTTCCAAGTTCTACGGAATCTGTAAGCTGAAGTAATGCATACTTAGGCCTGATTTTATTAATGGGATTTCCAGGTTTTAACTTATAACTTCGTTCAATCTTCAATCCAAGCAAAGCATCTTCATGTTTGGCTCTCTGTCTTGGAAGTTCTTCAAGAAATAATGGATAACCTAAACTTGAAACTTGGGTATCATGGATATTAAGAAAACCTTCCCGAAGAATAGGCTCAAGGTGTTCAGATCTGAAAATAATCAAGAGTTCTGATTTTTTGAGGAAATCATACTCAACCTCGCCAGCTGTACTTCCTTTATCATTTGCATTAAAAATATAGTTTGCAAGGCCTTCGCCAACAGTACGCGTGTCGGTCTCAGTGAGAAATTCTTTTGAGAGTATGTCCCTTGCAGAAATCTCATTAATAGCATAGGCCCAAGATGGGCATATAAGTGCCAATACTATTGACACCCCAGCGATGTATTTCTGAGATTGAAGGTTTCTTTTCAACATACTATTTCCTTGTGCAATAGTCGTACCCAAGACCTGCTCGACTCTAAATCCAATGCTTTTAGACTCCAAATTGACCATAAACGCACTGACCACCAGATACCCGCCATGCGGAACATTGCGGAAACTGAAGCAGATCGAATCATAAAAAAACGCGGTGATTATTAGTCACCGCGCTTCTGAATGTTTATTGGTTTAAAAACAAGTGCTTTTAATCGTGATAGCAAGCCAATGTAGCATAATTTACACCTGCACTAGGTAACTTAAATGCAGCTGGTAACGAATTTGCGATATCTGCAGTTGTTACAGGAGAGTAAGTATAAAAAGTGTCTCCCTCGATTGATGAAATTTCTGAATATATTGTCCAAACATTCTCTGTGCCGTTATTGAATACAGGAGCATCAAGATAAGGTGCTGGCTTGGAGCTCATCCATAAGACCGCCTTCTGATTTTGGATGATACGAAAGCTCACTCCGGTCTCATCAGCATCAAGAGGAACTTCAAAATTTAATTCATATCTGAAATCATCGATCTTAATCATATTCACCTTGATGTGATTAAGGCCGTTATAGCGAAGCTCAAGTGCATCGGTGTTTTTTAGACGTAAATTTAAGGAGCACTTTGCGAAGAAGTTGTTTGTGGGTGATGCATTCGCGGAAACTGCGAAAAATAATAAGCTCAGTACTAATAATGACTTCACTTTGATTCCCTTTCATAATTTTGCGGGATGCTTGCACCAGCTTGCTATGTTGTCAATAACCCAATGTTTTTAGGCTCTAAATTGACCATAAACGCACTGACCACCAGACACCCGCCATGCGGAACATTGCGGAAACTGAAGCAGCTCCAATCATAAAAAAAACGCGGTGATTATTAGTCACCGTGTTTCTGAGCATTTGCTAGTTTAAAAACAAGTACAAAAGAGGCGCTTTTCAGTTGATCTCAATTTCAGAAACCGTGAACTCGAATAAGAGCTAAGAGGTATATATTTGTGCTCGGATTGAGGACAAATATATACCTCGCCGCATGCCATAGGGAGCCAATTTCTTTTCAAGGGGCTGTAAAACTAATTCGATAAGTGTCGAATTATACCCATTGACAACCAATCTTTATTTCGATACTTATCGAATCACACAAAGAGGTTGTTATGTTTAATAAGGATGTTTTTAAAGAACGCATCAAAAAGGTTCAGACTGACATGAAGTCTTTCTCTCGCGGAAAATTGGATTCCACGGTGGAAGGAAAAATTATCGATTCGCTTTCAAATATCTATCTTACAATGGCTGACAAGTACGCTGATGCTGTAAGAAGTGGCGTCAACTTCCCCGCTCTTGCCGAAGTTGAAGATCATCCCCAAGAGGATCGCGCGTATTTTGCCTTGAAGAACTTGCTTGAGAAAATGGAATTGGACTTTACTCAAAAACTTGTGACTAGCTTTAAACATGATGTCACGAATGAAGTTGAAATTGGCAAAATTCAAATTGCCTTTTTAGATCACGTTCGTCGTAGTCTTCATGGAGCTCGCACTCACTAATGCAAAGTCTCAATATTCTCAAAGCGCTCTCGGATGAATCACGCATCAATATCTTTCGACTTTTGTTGGAAAGAGATGCCTATATTGAAGTAATCTCTGAGCGCCTAAAACTCGCCCCTTCCACTGTATCGTTTCACTTAAAAAAGTTGGTGGAAGCGGGACTGGTTTCATCTAAGAAAGATCAATACTATACGATTTATTCTGCGGTCTCTGACTTTGCAGAAATGACACTCAAAGAGTTGGTACTTGAAGCTGGGGTAAAACTCAAAGAGCAAGACAAGGTCGAAGAGCAATATAAAGATAAAGTTCTAAAGTCTTTCTTCAAGTACGGAAAACTGATCAAAATTCCTTCACAAAAAATGAAACGCGAATGGGTTCTCACTCGCGTCTCTGAAAGTCTTGCCACGAACAAGTCTTACACTCAGTTGGAGCTGAAGGACTTGCTCGCAGAAATTTATCCAGATCCAGGACTGCTTATTACTGAGATGACCAGCGGTGGGCTGATCAAACTCCAAGATGGAAAATACCGAAAATAAGTCAGAAGTCTAATACTTTTAGACTCCAAAACGTCAATAAATGCACTTACTACCTGATTCCGAGGAAAAACTGTTGGCGATACTGTTAAGGAAACGCTGCTTTTAAGTCAGAGCTATTTAAACAATTTGCTGCAACGAAATCCAGTATTTTATATCAGAAACTACGACGGAAAATTTTCAAATTTCTTCACGGTTTCTAAATCAACGTCCCAGTTAGCACGGCTAGCGCAAAAGATATGTGCATTGGGTTTTAAAGAAATTTTTGAATCAAGGCTTCCTGCCGGAACCACTAAGAGTTTTCCCTCCATCTGTAGGTTCGGCAAAGCAGATCCGCATTCAACGCAAAAACTTTTTACATGTCTAGTAGAGGGGATATTAAAAGTTTTAACTTTATCTTGCCCGGTTATCCACTTAAGCGCAGCTGCTGTCGAAAATAAATTGGCCGAATGAGCAGAACCCGAATCTTTCTGGCAATACGAGCAGTGGCATAGATAGAAGGACTCGAAGCTACCATTGATTTCGTAATAAACATTTTTACATTGGCACGAACCTGTATGTATATCGCTCATCATTTAAGTTTCACAAAATTCTTTCGCGCGAGCAACAAAGTAATGCTTTTAGAACCCTAAATGCTCATAAACGTACTGACAACATGACAACGAGGACAAAACTGTTGGCGATGCCCTCTTCCTCACTCCGCGAATAAAAGGACATGAAACTCGGGTTCGTCCACAGTCTTCGACGCGTCCTCAGACCTTTCCGGATTTTTTACTATAGGTTTATTTTATTCTTTCCCACAAATACCCGAGGATGATCAAAAGCCCTTTATTTTCTCCTGCCCTTATTTACGCAGGTTGATCAAAAGCGGTTGTATCCGCGGCGGAGGCGCTCCGATTCCCGCAGGCGTATTGCGGCGGGAGCCGAGGAGAACGTAGTTGAACCAGCTACTTCAGTTGCAAGCCTCCGGCTTTCCACTCTGTGGCCGTCCGGCCCGTCGAGGACAGTCGGAGTGCTGACAACAAAGGAGACGACCGCTTTTCATCGACCTCACAAGCCGACGCCGAAGAATCTTGCTACTAGTGAAATCGCTGCTGGCCCACCTAATATAGCCAATGCCCCAATAAACCCACTCACCAAAACAAGGCGTCCCCACATCCCCATTCCTATGGCGAATAAAATTCCTCCGATAGTGATGCCGATACTAATCGCCGCAATCCCAATGCGCGTAAACGACGCCTGCGCCGAAGCCGCCGCATCCACAAGATCCCGAGCAAGCACAGGTTCAACAAAGATCAAACAAATAATTCCTATTATAAGACACAAGGATAGCTTCATATATAAATGACCTCACTCCAGTGACTTCTGTACCAAATACATGCGCACTTATAAATCAACTAAAAGCAAATCCATGTCCGAGTTTCGAAAAGCATCCCAGTTTAAAGACATGATCTCTTAAAGAAAAATATGGATAAACCGATATATGTTTTATGACCAAATACTTGTTTAAAAGATTTATTGTTACCTTTCTTATTTGCAGCACCATCCCTATCTTGGGACTCATGGGTTCAGCAGCAATGAAGTCATACAGTGCGACGAAGACAAAAAAAAGCTTAACAACGCTTCTTGAAAAGTCAGGCGTAACCCAATCTGAACTTAATGATTACGACTTAGAGTTAACTAGTCTCTGCCCCAAAGTTTCGACTTTAAACAATTCTGAACTTGGACAGGCTCTACAGCAAGTTTGCACTCTTGACAATGACTTGGAAAATTTCGAAATCGCGTGCATTATAGTTTCTGGAACCTTGTTCATTACCCTCTTGTTATTTGCAGTCATGGGCTGGGCTACAAAGTTTAGCCGAATGCTGCATCTACTAAGTTTTAAGTTCGGAATATTCGCTTTTACATTCCTAGTTTGCGGATCCGTAATTGCAAATGCTGCAATTTTAGTCTCTGCTTCATACTTTATCCCATCATATTTTATTGGATACTATCTACCTAAACTCACAGGAATTCTCGCACTCGGTGCCGCATATTTGGTTTTTCAAATTTGCAAAAACTCATTGGGTTTAATCCGAAGCTCAACCCTAACTGTAGTGGCAAAAAGGATGTTTCCTTCAGAGCAGCCAAAACTATGGGAGGAGGTACGCAAAATAGCTATTGAAGCTGGAGTCCAACCTCCTAATAACATTCTAATCGGCCTTGAGCCAAACTTCTTCGTCACTGAATGCAGCGTGAATACTTTGGATGGTTTATGCAAAGGAAGAAGCCTCTTCATTTCAGCATCAATAGTCAAATCCCTATCCTTGGACGAATTTAAATCTATATTACTCCATGAATTTGGCCATTTTAAAGGCCTGGATACTCTGTTTTCTATCCACTACAGTCCTATTTTCAAGCGCCTTGAAAATACACAAAGCCTTTTGGAATCGGCCGGCCAGAACATCAACAACAACGTTGGGTATATTGCGGCTTTGCCCACCACGATCATGGTTTCATTTTTCAACCTTTGCTTTAGATCTTCACACGCTCACCACAATAGAACTAGAGAAGAGTCTGCTGATGACTTAGCGGTTAACTTAACTAGCAATCGAATTTTTGCCAGCGCACTAATTAAAAGCGTCGCTATTGGAGCATTCTGGTCACCAATCCATGACAAGATCAAGAGTCTTGCTGAAGAAAAACGAGTTCTCTCTAATATTCCCTTGGCATTAAGAAATCTATTTAGCACTGTGAATTCGGAAGACGTTAGAATATTAGTGAATGATGAAGATCAAATGCATCCCTTTGATTCACACCCACCATTAATAAATCGTGTAACTAGAGTTGGAGTTGACTTTCAATCAATCACCACTGAACCACCCGCAGTAACTGCGGAATGTCTCATTGATAAATCAAATGAGCTGGAAGAAGAACTTTCAACAATTAGATATGGACAACTTGGAAGACAAGGCTTCATAGACCTCGACAAGCTTTTTGAGCCAGAATCTGCATAGAACTCAACAGCATCGTAGGCCTAATTACGTTCCTCCTGGTATCAAAACCGGGGGTATTAGTTCCATAATTTTATCTTGATGAATAAGTCTGTTTTCGGACTCCTCTACCCAAGTATCTGTTTCATAGACTTTCCACTCTCCGGGTTGAACAAGCTGACGATACTTTACCGGAATTCTCGCGCCGAAGGTGGCCGGCACTGATCCCACAAGCTTCGGCTCACTAATGTGATCAAGCTTAGCTTTCAGAGTATTCACTTCATTTCGGAGTTTGATTTCAGTCTTATCGGGATCTTCAAAATAGATCGTAGTAGCCGCCGCAATAGCCGCCCCTAGCGATCCATACAAAGCAGCTTGTGTTCCTTTATAGTCAGACTGCGACGACCCATAAGCAACTCCAGCCGCCCCCCCGAGCACCATATTCTGATAGACCTTGCCAGAAGTCGTCGTCGCACAACCGGCCGCAAGGCACAGTGTTGCAGCAGCGGTTCCTCGTGCGAAAACTGAAGTAACTACCGTAAATCGCGAACAGTGCTGCAAAGCCGGAGGCTTGAAAGCTGAAGTAACTCCGCCAGCCGTCCGTGCTCTTTTTATCAACCTTGGGATAACTAATGAGGGATATAAGCCAATTTTAAAACTTTCCATAAAATTGGGAGTAGCGAATTGTATTCCAGCGACAGATAAGAATTGAAAGAGAAAGACGTCCGGAAAATCCATCATTGCATCGGACCCACAAAAAGAAAAAGGCACTGAACAATCTATTCAGCGCCTTTATGATTTGCATTCAACTTAAATCCTGGTTTGATGATCTTATTTTTAATTCTAAACGGCTATTGAACTTTCTTGTAAGTAGTTTTCAAGTTGCCACAATTCTCACTTGGGATCGTAATAATTAAACTGTCACCGGCTAATGAAAACACAGCTTTACGCTGGCTAACATTCATACTTTCAGTTTTTCCGTTACATCCTGTGTAACCAGCAGATGCTCCAAATGTAATCTCGTTTTGAGTATAGGTATATTGTCCGCTGAATGAACTTTGGCATATACTACCTGTGAATCCAAAGGAGAAGGTTTGTGTATATTCAGTTTCGCTTTTGAAACTTAAAGACTCCCAACGCTCAATAGTTTCACCAGAAGATTCACAAAGAGTGCCAGTTTGAGAAGACCAAACTCCTACTACATCAGTTCCAGCATTTGCGTATGATGAAACCAAAACTAAGATAACTCCCAAAATTCTCATAAAATTCTCCATTCAAAGTAATTTATAAACATAACCTAGTGTTTGAAGATCAAAAAACCTGAGGCTTCTAGTGACTAATTACCACATCAAGTTCAGGCGCATACATTAATCCATCAAGTGATGATACATTTTTGAAGCTCAAGTGAATTTGATTATTTTCAAATTCTGCGATATCGCCAGCACAATTTCCAGCCAAATTAATGACGAGAGGATTGTTGGGTCCGTTAGCTCCCCCAATATAATTGAAAGTACCTTTAACATTCTTAATTTGGCAACCAACGGACAGGACCGGGTTAACTGAAGTTACAATCTCATTGGCAAATTTAAAACCATGGCCATGTACGGTAGGATCGAAAACACTCCAAGCTAGGCCCATTTGAATGAATCCTACCTTGTTTTTTTCACTCCAGAATGTACTAAACATAGGTGCACCATCAACCACAGCTGGGTGTAGTTGTGCGATGACTGGTTGTTCGTTAGCGAATGCACTACTCGATAATAAACATAGAAGCGATAGAAAAATTGTCTTCTTCATGGCGTATCTCCCGTATATTTCCACGTATTCGATAAGACTTTCATTTTTTTTAAAGGAAAGAAATATTATCGATTAACAATTCAATCAAGATCGCACTGATCATCTGACCACACTCAATCGAAATTTCTCTCCGCATTGCTCCGTCAAACCAACAAAGCTTCGCACAAAAAGAAAAAGGCACTGAACTTTTATTCAGCGCCTTTATGATTCGTATCTTGCTTAAAACCTAGGGATTAATGAACAGATATAAACTCGCATGTGCGAGTGAATTGGTCGCCATCGAATGTTTCAGTGTAGGTTAATCCGAGAGAAGTCTGTCTATAATTTGCAATCAACGAATATTTGAGCTGGTGAAATACTCTACGAATATGGATTGAATCATCGCTACAGCTTGCTAAATAGGTATCACCAGTATTAACACCATCGCCCTTATGTTCTTGCGAATCGCAAATATATATTTGTGGCTTAAAAGGGCTTGAGTTTGGGTTCAGAGTGATGTGGATACTATTTGGAACATTTGTTTGAATGGAGACGCCCGTATAGGTGAAGTCTTCGGCCATTGGAGCTGACGCATTCAATTGGTGCGTGCAGCCTGGCATTTGTTGCACAGTGAATTCTCCAGTTATGGCTGCAGCGGCTAAACTGATGTTGAAGAAAAATATAACTATGATTCCAATGGTCTTCATGATCACCTCGATCAAGGAAGTTCAGCACAGATATTTCTCAATGTCCAAAGCCAAATGTTTTCAATTAACAATTCAATCAAGATCGCACTGATCATCTGACCACACTCAATCGAAATTTCTCTCCGTATTGCTCCGTCAAACCAACTAAGTTTCACACAAAAGGAAAAAGGCACTGAACTTTTATTCAGTGCCTTCATGATGTTCCTTCAAATTAAAACCTAGTGATTTATCTTCCGCACCTTTGATTAAACATTTCGCCGTCTGGCAGAGCGAATGCGGAAGCCGCCAAAGACAAACCCAATGCCTCCACCTACATAAGTTCCCCAATGTATTCCCCAGACTGCTAAAAATAGATCGGGATTTGAAACCACATTTTGAAAATCTGATTTTCTAATTAAGACGTCCAAATAGCCAAGAATGCCGAAAACAATTGCCATCCCTATTGCGAAGTAAAGTGGCCATCGCAAATTTGAAAGCAATTGCCGATAGCTAAGTTGCGGAAGATTTCTTGAAGGATTATTTAGAAAAACATAGACCGCACCTATTAGTAGACCAGGCCCATAGGCAGCACGAATTGCTAGCCAAGCTGTTTGCGAATAAAGGCGCGATTCATCAAGCCCTTTGCCGATAACGAAATAGTCTTTGGAAATTGTCACGGTTATGAAATCATGCAGGATCGCGAATAAGACCGTAAGCATTGAAACAAGAATGACAAATGAATATTCTTTGAAACGTGTCGCGTTCTTCCCGTTTTTTCGCCAATCTATATATGCGTACAGAGACAATACACAAAGTCCAAAGGCAATTCGAAGTGGTAACGGAGCAAGCCACGAGAGCGGATCTTCAAGTTCCATTTCTCAAATATAAATTTCGAACAAGGCTCGGTCACCAAGGAAATACCCTTAACACCCAAAACTGCACCCAAATACTCTTAGACCCAACACTTGGGAAAAGCGGTTGGCGATATACTCTTCCTCACTCCGCGAGAAAGCGCATATGAAGCACGGGTTCGTGGATGCACTACGATCCACTCAAACGAGGAGTTTTCCGATGTTTGAGGATTTACTTGAGTTTCACTCTGCCCGTGCCCGGGGTTGATCAAAATCTTAAGAGATTCGACCTTCACTACCCGAGTCCTGGCTTGATAAAATGGGTTCAATACTGTTTCTTTCTGCTAGTTTCAAAAATCATGGGTGATCAAAAGGATTCAGATTCAAGGCGGCGGGTTCTGTCTGCCACGAAGGCGTACGAATAGTACGTTGGAGAGAAAGACAGGTTCTGCCAACGAAGAAGATGGATCCTTTTCATCGCCCGTCACCCTGCGAGCAGTCGTTTTGGTTCTCTGAACCAATATAGACGCATTTCATGCCGAGCACCCCCGGGTGACCCGCCCCTCCAGCATCGCCCACAGGTCCATCCTTGCCTGACATTCCCCCATCCCCCCTACACTCCAACCTCCCGGCGATGTTACGGCCAGGCCCTCCTGCGCCGCCGGCCTGCCCATCACCACCGAAACCACCATCTCCACCCACGCCCGGCAATTGAACAACATCGACAATGCCAACGCCATCTGTCGGTAAAATCGAGTCAATCCCCTCGCTCGGGATGTACTCTTGGATCATGATTCGGACACTTCCGGAATCTCCGCCACTCATTCCTTGCCTTCCGGGATTCCCTTTTTCACCGTCAGCGCCCTGACCTCCGGGTCTTAGATCACTTGGGCAAGAGCATTGAGAGAGTGAAAATCTAACGGGCGAGTCCTTCAAACACTCAGGCTTCGCACTTTCTGCTGGAACGCCAGCCGAGGCCTGCGGCTTGGGATCACCTTTAAGTCCTCGTCCGCCCTTTTCTCCGCGCATGTAGACATGCAATCTGCCGTAGAGTTTCTTTGCACTAATTGAAATAGCCCCGCCAGATCTTCCATTCACCCCATCAGGCGCTGTTGGAGGAAGTTCCTCTTCAAACCCTTGAGAGTTTTTGATTTTAATACTTTCAGGGAAAGTTTGGATGCTGCCATTGGCAGCATGAAGTTCATTGGCGGCAATATCTAAGGTTGTGCCGTTGGTGGTGAGTGGAATTTTATCGCTTAAGAAGACGCGATTAGCTTCAATCTTTGTATTATATAAAAGTACGCCAGTACCCTCGCGAACAACAAAGTCATAAGGAATAATGACCGTCTTTCGGAATGTCATTTCCGGCTTCCGATTGGAATCTAAAATATCGAAGGAATAATTGAGAATCTGATTGTGCCCCACCGTATGAGTAAAGAATGTTTGGCTTGAAAGAATTTCCTGTAGGACGGTTCCAAGGCGAATACGAAGTATTTTATCCTTCTCAAGATGAGGCCAAGAAAACTGCACCGTATACTTTTCCGGATCAGCCCCCGTGATCACCACCTTCACAGCCTCAGCCAAAGCCGAACTCTGAATAGTCACCTTAGGCGGCAAACTCTCCAGAGCCTTAGCCTCTTCAGCCCTTTTACTAAGCTCCTCCGAACAAGCCACAAACAAAATAGAAATAACAAGAATAAAAACTTTAAGAGCCATCGCTCCTCCCTAAAACCGGGAGAAGCAAAAAACAGGCATTCATCCTACCAAAGTTTCTTACCTAAAATATTCGAAAATCGGATATTCTTCAGCTAAACCGAATAAACGCAATGATTAATTCAATTGAACTTTAACTATCTGAACTATAACGAACGATTCAGATGGGTCGGTATCTACTTATTTATGATCTGAAAAAATACACTAATCTTCGTAATATTTTGAACATTTTTGATCATCGAATCCGTTCCTTCTCGCCTCCTGCTTCCACCAATCCACAGTCTCTGTACTAGCGACACGAGCAATATCCCTCACTAATCCAGCAATATTCAATGCAATTAAGTTATTTCCCACCAAACAAGATCGATCAGTGGGTAAATGTTTAATTTGTTTTAGTTCTTCCATTGCCAAATTTCTATTTTCACTAGTGCCAAGTCCTAAAACATACATATATGCCAACCAATAGTGAGCAGCATCTACGCCCTTCTTACTTATCTCATTGTACATCTCAAATGCATCGACATATCGACCATTTTCCAAAGCCTGGTGTGCCTCAGCCATAAGTTGGTCGTTTTTCTGTTTGTTAACGTAAATGCGAATCACCGCAACAGTACCTACAGTTAAAATCAAAATTATAATTAGATTTTTTTTCATTCATTTACCCTCGAGGTATTTGCTACTTCTCATCTGCTTCCGCTTTTAGCTTCTTCTTAAGATTTCGAAGACCAATGATTAAAAATCCACCAGCCATAACACCCACAATCGCAAGCGAAGGATAGGCATCATTGCGCTCAGATCCGCAAACGGTCTTAAAACCTCTCCCGAAATAAACCATGCAGTTATCATCGGACTGACTGATGCAATAGCCAATACAGCCTACCAAAAACACCCAAACAGAATCGGCCCATAGACCGCCTCTTCAAGCCCCGATTTTTCAACCTTGTTAATTTCTTTCATCGCGCCTTTCAAAACTACTTCCAGGGACAATATGCATTATGATTCCTTTGCTTTCCTATTAAGATAGTTTTCCAAGACTGTTTGAAAGTAATCTGCTAACGCTTGCTCAGACTCAAACTTTTCAGCTATAATTTTTTGCTTTTCCGAATCACATTCAAAATCTATGTTTCCGTTATCAAATATCCAGATCGAGCAGCCATCCAATTTAAGGAATAAAAAATGATATCTGTACTTACGCCACCTATCGTCGATAGAAAGATTATGTTTCTTTGTTAGGTTATTTACTCGCTCTTCTATTTTCTTCTGAAAGTCGGTTACGTCTGGGCCCTCTGGAAACTTAATAATTTTAAGCTGAGTAAGAATAAGAAGAATTGCTATTGCGAAAGAAGCAACTAAGACGACTCCAAGGGCTACTTTAGCTGGAGGTCCACAAACCACCATATGCTTATATTCCAAACACTCATAAATATTATAAGTCCGTAAAGACAAATAGCCTACTAAGAGTGCCACTAGAGCCATAAGAAAGTTTAACAACGTTCAAACTCCATCAAATATATTACTATTTATAACTTAACAAAGACTCCTCACGAGTCCATAAATTCATATAAAACTTAGATAATGGAAATTAAGTACAGCATAATTCCTATGATAAGAGTTGCTTGCAGGTATAGCCAAACTCCTTCAATAAAAGATACTCGAGTACCCTCGCCTTCAAATTGACCGCGAAGTGGATTGCCATTCGGACAGTACTTGATAACCGATGAGGAAAGATCACCTAGGCACATCGGCACCCACCAGGTTTTTATCCAAAACGGTGGGCGTCGAACACTAAGTCGCAAAATCAAATACGGAAGGCCAAAAAATGAGAGCTTCTTTGCACTTTGAATTTGATCCCATTTCACAAAGTTAAACTTATAAATATATAAGCCACCTTTAGTTCCAATTGGCGCATATCCGCGAGCACTCTCATTTTCCACTATCGACCTCTGTTGGAAAAAATAGACACATGCACTTCGTCAGGCTCTATCTTCAAGTTTTCAACTAAAAAGAGTTTTTTTGTTCTTCAAAACCTACATCCCGTGCAGATATTGCTATTTACTAAAAACAATCATCACCTTAAGTATTTCACCAACATCAAACAAAAAGGAATGCCGATAAAAACACCTGATACCAAATAAAAAACCAAACTCGCCTGACCACCACACACATTGGCGGCACCCGGCCAATCAATACATCCATCATCCAAATAATCAATGAATGTAATTAGCCACACGATAAAACTAAGAAAAACGGTTTGCTTAAGTTTCTTCACTTTACTCTCCGTTTACCAAAAAACAGAACAACCAGAAAGCCCAACACCAACAAACCAAATACAGCAAAGCTCGAAAGCACCAAGCTCTTAGCTTCAGCCCCACAGGTCCGAACGCTCCCCGAACCAAAGCTATAGACACATCCTTGAGTGTAATAATCAAAAAGGTACGCTGCCGGAACAACAGAAGAAAGCACTAGTAAGAATACCATTTTCTTAATTTTCATCGACAACGACTCCATCTTGATTCTTAACGACGAACACAGAGTACAGCAGTAATATAAAAAACAAGTTCGCTGTCGAACCGGAAATGTAGATGATTTTGTATAAAATCGGCTTCAAACTATTTGCAAATAAAAGCACTTGAGACAGTACATCTAGGGCACCAGTATTCATTGATTCAATTGAAGGTCTTTTCTTGACCTTCATAACAACTTCTCCGAACTGATTTAGCCCCACAGAGAAAATCGACAGCAACCCCCAGAATTTTAACTTACGGTTCTGTGAGTTAGCACCTTGAAGCCCTGCCAAGCTCATCTGAGCTTTCCAATAGAACTGAGCGAGAGCCAGATTCATAACAAAGTTTAAAACGCCTACAGCAACGTCTGAGAAGAATATTGTTGCCCCAAAGCTTATCTTCATCACATTGAAAGTTAGGTGTGACAAGACCAACACCACCAAAGCCAACCACTGATAGGCACTAGCAAACTTAAGTAGGATTCTGGTCATTGAAACTTCTTCCGCAAAATTAGAATTGGATATAGGAGCTCAACGGCAATAAGTAGAACCAAAACGTATGGTCTATTTTGAACACAAACCATTGGAAGCTCAGCGAAGGCAGTAAAACAATCTGTCGTGGCGTATTCAATAATCTGCCAGCAAGCGATCACAACAAACGTAACACTTAAAATGACCTCTCCAGGTTTTACGCTTTCCTTCATATATAAACACTATTCTATGTATTCCCACAGAACAAGTTACTTAAAGAGACTGGACCTCCGCCATGCGGAAGATTCGAAGATCACGAAGCGATCGGGTCCGAGTTCAGGATGCGTGAATGAAAGAATATCAAAGAAATTCTTCCACTTCCTTAATGCGCATCACGCCGACTCTGCGTTGATTCAATCTCCAACTCACCAAGAATAGCACTCGCTGTCTTGGCGACGATGATACTATCCCAGTAGTTGCTTATATCATAAACTTCTCTGGCTTCCTTGTTTTGCGAAATCTCTTTTGGGATCGTAAAAATTGACATCCACTGCGTAACTGGAACCAGGTAGTTCACGGAACCAACATTTCTACCGGCTCGTTCGTGGTGGTATGTCATATCCACAATCATGTCTGCTTTCGCTGGCACTATCCCAAGGGTGACAATTGAAACCATGTACATCACCATTTCAAAAGACGGTATCTTAGCACCGCCTTTAACTATGTAGGTGAACCTAAAAGAGTCTGAAGGATTTGAGCATTCAGTTTCAATTCCAAATTTTCGCAAGCCTTTGCGATACATCGCCACCAAAGTCGGATCCATTGGCAGCGGTTCAATTTCCCTAGACACAGGCCCCTCGCGAAGCCGATCAAAATCTACGGCGACACAATATTTCGTGGGATTGCTAGTCGGCTTTAATACAGACTCTTTTGGAATCGATACACAACCACCTACAACAATCATCATAACAATCGCTACTATTTTCTGCACTCAGCACTCCTAGGATCACCACCAGTTTTAGGGTCACAGTTTACGTTCTGATAACCACTATACCAACTCGCAGCTCCAATTGCATATATTGGATATTTCACATAATCATACACCTCTGGTATCGCATTTGGAAGCACTGTTCCAGCTGCGGCAAATCCTAAACTCATCCCGTAATCATTGATATAAAAATCATAGAAGTTGTTCAAAAAGCTTCCGTCCTTCGCAGACCCTTTTACAATCGCGCTTACTGAAGAAGTAACGGCAAAAGATTCCTTAAAAGTTAAGCCCTCAAACAGCCCCCCAGTCGGTAAGTCTGGAGTCAAAGCCAACATCATAAAGCCAACCACTGATAGGCACTAGCAAATTTAAGTAGGATTCTGGTCATTCGATCTTCCTTCTTCGGAGACTAATCACGACCCCACCTGCCACAATAAGAACCAGAGCAATTGCTGGATAGAACCAGTTAAAACCATTTGCCTTTGAGATGAGATCATCAAGTTTAGATTGATAGTCGCTGGCCAGCATTCCCCGTTTGCGATTGGCTTCATTAAGAAAACTCAAAGCTTCTGCCTTGGAACCTTTCTCTAAAAGAATCTTTCCTAGGTAATAGTCAAAATAAGCGCTATAATTTGGACGAATCTTTATTTGCTCTCTGAGCACCATTTCAGCTTCACCCAACTTGTTTTGGGATATGAGACTTCCAATATGTAAGATTGCTATTTCTGAATCATACTTACAAAGCTCAAAAGCTTTCTTTGAGTATTCATAGTAAGCTAATTTGTCTTTCTGATTTAATGGAACAAGCTCACGGTAAGCCATAAGAACATATTTCTCAGAGGAGTTGTCAGGGAATTTATCGACGAACTGTGAAAACTGACCTAAGATTCTCTCTCGGTCTTTATATCTAATTCCTAGATTATAGATACTTTTAAGAATGCCACTGTCCAGATATGGCAGTGCCGCGAAAGCATCAATTGAGATCGCCAAACTCTTCCCAGCATCAGAATCAATGAGGCCCAGGATCTCTTGGCGATAAATCTCTAGGATGCGGTTATTTGATTTAAAATCCAAAAACTGCCTTATCCTCGATTTATCTGGATTTTCAAATTGTGTCATCGCCACCCCAAAGAGCAATCGATCCAGATTTGAAATTTGACTGAGATCTTTTGGGGACTCTTGCATCCGCCGAGTGACTAGAGCAAGACCATTTGGAGTATTTAAGCCCGCGAGCTGATATTGCAAATAGAAAGGATTGTCAGGAGGAACGTCTTTAATGTACCGATCAAATTGCTCAAAGTCACCCCGACAGAAAGAATCCCCAATGTTGAGCATTAGCGGCTCACGGTTGAAGTTGGGCTCAGCATGAGAAGCGCTGAAGATTCCAAGAATGACAAAGAAGATATTCGCAATCATCAATATAAACACTATTCTATGTATTCCCACAGAACAAGTTACTTAAAGAGACTGGACCTCCGCCAAATGGAGGATTCGAAGATTATGAAGCGATATCCCAGGATTGAGCAGTTCGCGCTCAAATAAAAAAACAGGCCCACCGGGCCTGTTTAGCAGAAGTCTCAATTTGTTTCTTTTGATGGAAACTTTACCAAGTTTTTTAAAACTTAATTTGCAGGCAAGGCAGGACATCCATCGCCAGGCACAACTACTTCATAAGTACCGCTTTTACCTTCTGTATCAATCGGGAAAGTATATTCATTGCCAACTTCATAAGTTCTCCAAAAACCCCTTCCGTAATGAACCTCAACAGCATTTACCTCTTTCTGTTTCAATATACCTTTAAGGAGCTTTTGTACTGTTATCTTCAGAGCAAATGAGCTTTCATTAATCTTTACTCTCTTTGATACTTTTCCGCGAATAACAACTGGAAAATCGTTCTTTAACTCTTCCATCGTCTGAGCCTTAAGGCATTTCGTGGCAAAAACATCCGGATAGGCAAGGCTGATCATAGCACATAAAATAATCGCAAATTTACTCATAGAGGACATATTAATCCCTTTATAACTCTTCCACCATTGTTCATTTGAATTGACCCTCCAGGAGTGGCTATGACCTGAACCCCTTAACTTAATCCACCTCATGAGATAATATTGAGGGGTAAATAAAGGATTGTCTATAGCCAAGAAAAAGAGAACAAACGGTTGGCGATATGATCTACCTCAAGGCTTTGAGCTAGATCATATGTAGATCGGGTGTACGGATAAGCCTGCGGCATCCGTTCAGACTTTTAGGATTGTTTACGATATTGAATTTGATTAGCGACTACACACCAAGGGGGCTAAGAAAGCTTCAGATGAGAGGCGGAGAGGTTCTTTCGAAGCGAGGCCTACTGGTCAGTAGGTCGCAGTGAAGGAAGGTTCTCGACAACGAAGCAGATGGAGCTTTATCAGCTCCCGCTGACTAAGCCGTTTTAAACTTTTTGTGTAGGCTTAGTTTAAGATCTTTAACGATCTCAGCTTCCATCGTTTCGAATAGTTCTTCGGGGGAAATTTGGTACATCTTCGCAATCGTCTTCAAACTATCAATCGGCGGCATACTAACCCCACGCTCCCAATTACTAATGAACTGCGGAGTGGAATAGCCAAGTTTAGAAGCAACATCGCCTTGAGAGAGACCAGAGGAGATGCGCGCATCACGAATATAATCCCGAAACATTTTCTTGGAAGCCAAAGAACACCTCTCAAAAGCAAAACATCAAAACCCAGTAAAGATATTGAACCAGCAAAGTGTGTCCACAATCAATCAATTTCTTGAATACAAAATGGGGATCGCCAAGGCGGTATCGTGCATCCGACGACTAAAACCCAATCTTTGGAAAGCCATCCTCAAAGAACGAATAGGCTTCATCTGCTGAAAGCTTTTTTTCAAACTGTTTAA
Organism: Bdellovibrio svalbardensis; assembly: GCF_029531655.1. Taxonomy (NCBI): domain Bacteria; kingdom Pseudomonadati; phylum Bdellovibrionota; class Bdellovibrionia; order Bdellovibrionales; family Pseudobdellovibrionaceae; genus Bdellovibrio; species Bdellovibrio svalbardensis. Next base: position 756,754 of record NZ_JANRMI010000002.1, on the reverse strand, counting down.
ATCCTCTGAAGTAGGAAACAAAAATATTTTCTCGAACCTCTCCATTTTGCCGAGACAAGAAATTCACAAACTCATTCCAATCAGTACGATCTCGTCCAAACCAGTGTGTTGTGCGGTGAAACGTAGCATCCGGCAGTTCAATTGTTAAAATGGCCATATAACGAGACTCTAATGTAGTCTTCTTAATTTGAGAATATTGATATTCCTTTGAACCAAAAATGCTTTTCACTAGAACCGCTTTATCGCCATATTGCCAAGAAGTATTCCAGAGAAAAAGATAAAGCGTAATTCCACCCACTAAAAATATGGTCACAAAAAACAACGAACCAAAAAGAAGAGCATTAAGTACAACTTGAGAAAGTCCCACCCCAATACTCGATGGACTAACCTTCGCAGTTAAAAAAGCCAACGCGATGGTTACGCTATATGCCTTTAGCCATGTAATTGCCGACCAGCCACCACAATATCGAAACCGCCGAAACAGGTATACTAAGTAAGAAGAGGCCAATATTTTCGGCGATACTTTAATCATTCAGAAATCCCGTGACTAGCTCAAAATCCTTTGGCGAAACTCATTTAAGATTATATTGTGTTGTAAATAAAGGATTGTCTACCTCGGACTACAGAACGGGGAAATCATGTTTGGCGATAAGATCATACTCAATGCCTTGAATATGTTCTTATGTAGAGCGGGTTCGACCACACAGGCTTGGCCGTGCCCTCAAACCTTTTCGGAGTTTACGATGAGCTGTATTTATCACTGCACATTCCCCAGGATGATCAAAAGGATTCAGGTGCGAGGCGGAGTTTTGAGTTCACGACCAAGGCGTACGAGTAGTACGTTGCGGGAGAGGACTCGAGCCGACAACGAAGCAAATGAGCCCTTTTCACCATCCTTGTGCCGGGCGGTCTCTGGTCTGAGAATAAAGTCCTAAATCCGATAAATTCCCCGCCCAAACACCCCCATCTCCAATATAACCGCCCTCCAGCCCGGCACCACTCCTGCTCTATGGGTCCGTCACGAACTTTAACCGGGACGACCACATCCCACAGACAAGGACCTCTATATGAAACTCCCAATCACAATCTCTTTTTTAATGGCCTCTTTATTGACTATTTCCGTAAAGGCCGCCGAAAACCTACCCACCCTCAACACAATCAAGACCGTCGCCCTTTCAGGATCAAGAGACGAAGATCAGACAAAGAACTTCCGTTTGTATTTGTCTAGCTACGCTTATAAGGGAAACGATCCGGAGTTGGTTCTTACGACAAATAAAACTGACTTCGTGGTGATGCAGTCTGGATATCAAGGACCAAATCTTTCGTTCTTAGCAGATATCGGCGACACAAATCTGGAGAATATCACTCTTAAGAACGCCATTGTTCCGGACCTGATCACAGGTAGAACTCACAACTTCAGCAAAGCTGTACTTCTTCAAGTGAATCACACCTACTCGGTGATTTTAAACACAACAGTAGCAAGAGGTGTTTTGGTTTTTAGAGTAGACGCCATCAGAAACGGCGAGGTCATCATCAGCTACGCAGTTAAACAGTATGACGTAATGACGAAGGTTGAAAGCTCTGAAGGCCAAGACGAACAAAAAGGCAACGAGCGCGAAGTTTATGCAGAGAGGGCTTTGGTGAGACCAAAGGTCGACTACACAAACGAATTGAAAATTCATCCGAAGGCTAGAACCAAGCGAATCACAAGCCTTCGGTAATCGATGAAAAGGGCGAACCTACTTCGTAAAAGACTTTGATCTGATCCCGCAACGTACTGACTCGTACGCCTTGGTCACAGCCTCAAAGCCTTCGCCTCGTATACTCGCCCTTTTGCTCGATTTGATAGTTGGGATTCTCAAGATAAAAAATGAAATAAAGATTGATGGGAGGTTTGCGGGGACTAGTAAATTAAATCATTCACGTGTTTTCTACCGGAGGGGGCTGGTTTTATTCTCCTTTAACCAGTCCCCTTTTTCGGTTGATGAAAAGCAGGTAACCTCTTCGTTGTCAGCACGAGTCCACTCCCACGACGTATAGACACATACGCCTCAGTCGTGACCTCGAACCTCCGCCTTAATCTTCCCTACTTTTGATCAACCGACTGCCTCGCTATTTTGAATTTGCAAAACTTAATACCTTTAGAACTTCGTTACCGAGTTTGGTTATTTCCCACCTACTAAACCGTTCATTCTTCTCTATAAGTCCTAATTTTGCAGAGCTCGCGATACTCTTAGCTCGGGAAGATGCAAACGCAGAAGAAGTACGAATATTACTACTAATTATTTGATCAGTTATCTCAACAAAAGACTCTGCCAGATCTGGCTGCTTACGAAACAAATCAACGATTTTCGAAACTGGATCTTTTTCACCTTCATCTGCCTCACCATCACCTATTGACTTTAGGTCTTTAATTAATTCTTTGTTGAATTTCAAGTTCTCTGATAGCTCACTTCTCAAAGCAGCTACAGTCTGATCATACTCTGATTTTTGTTTTTCTAAGGAAGCTACCTGTTGCTTCAATCTATCAAGCAGATCTTGTTGGTTATTTGTAGAAACAATATACTCGCCATTCCGTTGCAATTCTTTATTAAGCCTTTCCTCAAGATCAGAAATCTTTTTCGCAATTGGGCTAAGTTTCGTTTCCTCAGAATACCGATCATTAGTTGCCAAAACCTTTCTTTTTAAAAGCCATTGATACAAGCGTCTAAAATAGTATGGCATTCCAAATAAAATCCATGCCGCAAAAATCAATGGCGTTACAAAAGGATGACAAATAAAAGTCCATATATTCGGAAAAATGAACTCATATACCGGACTCCCCCATGCAAATGATGGGTGCAACAGACGCCCAATATCACCAATTTTCTGATCAACATTTTTATCGGACAAAAGTAGAACGAATATTCTCCAGTTATATATAATGAAAGAAACACTATATGTCCCAAGAATGGGGTCACCAAAGCGGTTCTTAAGAGCCTCGGGCATTAAATCATCGACACCTTTACTAAGCTTTACTTCCACAATATTCCTCTAAAGCAAAATCATTATCTAAGCAGCACTACCATCTTTTTTAGAAACGAGAACGGTTTCTCTGTATTCAATTGCATCCGGAATTTCCAAGCACTCAACCTTCGCGTGATGCTTTTCTACCAGTTCGCTAATTTTAGAAAGTTCAACTTTGAAGAATTCCTTTCTTAAATTTACTTTATTTAATCGATGAGACTCTAATGCATCATGCAGCACTGACTCTAGAGCTGGAGCATCGTCACAAGGAATCATCATATGAACGTCAAAAGGGAATGGAACAGAAGCATCACCAAGCTCATCTACCCGATCATAAGGCTCAAGCCTTCTGGTCATACCAACCTTATAGATATGCTCACCGAATGAACCAATATTGGAGATCACATAGACATTTCCCGACTTAGTAAGCTGAGCTTGAGATTTTGTACGCTCTGTTTTCGCCTGAGCTTCCACCAACTCAGCTTTGAGCTTTTCGATCTCAGCTGAGTGAGCATCATTGGTGTTTTTTAAAGCAATCTCCAAAGCTCTTTCAATAGACTTTTGTTCATTTTCAAGTCGTTTGAGAACAACCTCTTTTTCCTTCTCAGCCCGCTGCTCTTCACGGATTTGCTCCTTAATACGAGCTTGTTGCTCTTTCAATTCAGCCTTTTTGACTTCAGCAGCGAATCTTTCTTTGATTTCAGAAACATTCTCCTTCATATGGCTTGTCGGATAACTTACACCGCACTTTTCACAATTTTCATATACTTTTTCTATCTTAGAAACTGACGTTGCGAAGTTGTTCGCAGTCACGTTAGACAGAATATATCTCATTGAGTCTTTAATATAGTAGTCGGCCAGTTTCTCAAACTTTTTGTCATTTTCATTTTTAAAACCAAGCGGCTCATACGGAACATTTGGGGACACATTCTGCACTTTGGCTTTTAATACATTTAGGCAGTATCCAGTAAAACCTAAACAGATAATCAACCAGATGAGTCCACCGACGAAACCTTCCTTAAACATCCAGACAAAAGAGACGAGAGAGCCCATTCCGAAGATTATGACTCCGCAAAATGCAAAAAACTTAGAAAGAAGATTCAAGGGATACCTCCACCAAACCTCTAATCGGAATTCTGCTATTGTTCTAAACGATATCGTATATACACATTCAAAAATCTCAATTTAGATCTGTTTATTGTTACACAATCAAACTTCGGTCAAAGAAGTGCTGAAGACACGGCACTTCACTTCAAACTCTACATCCTGCAGGCGCATTGTTCTTGACAGATAATCGATGCATTCCTCTAATTAGTTATTATGAAATATAAGACTCTACTATTAGCAACTATTGCTCTCGGCCTATCTTTCATTGTCTATTTTCTATATCAGCCGAAATACAAATTTTATGTGTGCGAGGCCGATGGAAATGGATGCGTGCTAGACGCTAGATTTTCAACGATTCAAACCTGCGAACGATATAGAAAACTGTACAGCTACGACGACTGCACTAAAAAATTAAATACCACCAGCAATGATTTAGTTTGCGAAGAGAAACCAAGAATTTTCACTGGTCGGTGCGACTAATTTTTCACTCGCACCAATTCTCTGAACTTTTCCATTTTCCAAATTATCGAGGATGATCAAAAGTAGACAGATGCAAGGCGGAGGTTCTTCGACTGATCGCAGGCGTACAAGTAGTACGTCAAAGTGAAGGAGAAGGTTCTTCAACGCAGCAGATGGCTGCTTTTCATCACCCCACCTAAAGAGCGCGGTCAATGAAGTATCTGATGGCAGATTTAAGCTTCTCCTCTTCCTTAAATTCCGCCATCAACCCCACGCGCTCCAAGTATCTGTGAACGCGCGCCCAAACCTGCCGCATCCTCACCTCATCTCGCAATCCCGGCGCCCTCTCCGATTCCGCTCGAAGAAAATACAACCCATGAAGAATCATATACTTTTCCTCTTCCGAGAACTGCACTCTAGAATCCAGCTGATTGATCAGATGATTAAAGAAATCAAAAGGCTTCCAGTTATCGCACTTAGAAGCAGGTCTCGGCGGCTTCTCAGGGCGAGGAATAATGACCGAACAAGGTTCAACCTCATAAACAAAGGCCTGCACGATTCGCCAGAAATGCTCATCGGCTTTATAGCTCTCTAGAAATTTCAAGCCCCTAGTCTGCCCTTTTACGATGCGCCAGTTTTCACGCAAGGTAAGTGGCGGATCTCTTCGATCCAGATCACAAAGCGATTGCGCTTTAAAGTATTCAAGTTGTCGAATGACTTCTAAACGGAAAGCCGCAGGCATTTCCGTCTTCTTCGCATGTTCGATGAGAAGTTCAAAGCAGCGGAACGGTTCCACTGGCAAACTCATTTCAAGAGCAAATCCTGCTCCAGGATAAATAGATACAAATAACAAAACTAACTAAATACAGATTCAGAACAACTGACTATTTCAGTTTGACCATTCAGTTTACTGAGCTGAACAATAAAACCTTCTTCTAACAGATGACGGCCTCTATGGATCAGCTCATTCTTAGAATTTACCACAAAGCTCAAACCCTCGGGACCCGCACCGGAATGTCCTTCAAGATCATTGAATGCAAAATTCGATTGAATCAAGGGCTTCTGCCACTCTTTCACATTCCGATGAACAAGGTTTTCTTTCTCCTCATTATTCGCCGCCCACTGGCACGTGGCTGTCCAACCCCAATATCCAGGCCATAAAATCGCATCCACTTCTTCCCTGGCAAAATAACTCCAAGGCTGAAGCTGTGCTTCCATGCAAATAAGAACTCCGAATGAATAGCCTTTGACAGAGAATACTTTAGGCGTTGATTCCTCCGGAACGGAAAAGAACTTCTTTTCAGAATCAGTAAGTCCCAACTTATAGAACTGAGTCTTATTCCTCGGCGAAATCCAAAAACCCGAATTGAATACCTGGCCTTCTTGGACAATCGCCGTGGGCAAAACCACGTGAATACCCGTTTGAAAGCTCCAATTATGGATCTCCTCCAGATAAGGCCTAACAACACTCTCGGTGCACTCCTTCATGCGAGCCGAAAAGCCAGAAAGCGCACATTCAGGAAAAAGAACAACATCAACCTCTTTATTCTCAAACCGCGCAAGCATGCGCTTAACCGCAGTGAAATTCCGTTCAACACTTGTCGTATTTGCAATTTGAGCCACTCCGATTTTAATCATAATCAATCCCTAGAAAAACCTATCATCAAGACATTCGCCAAGCTCATTCCATACCGACAAGGTAGTATTACGATACCTTTGAATACAGCTAATTAGTTTCATCACGACATCCTCTTCATTAGAAGCAATGTCGGCCAGATGAAGCTTAAGATGCTTCAAAGTATCGGGAATGAGCACGCGCAAAACCTGCCCGCGAAACTCCGCCGGGAGATTCTCCACAAAAATAAAATAATGCATGTTAGAACTCGAAACTAAGTTAGTGGGAAAAACCGAACAACGGAATCAGCCTTTAACGGACTGATAGGCGTCGCCTTCTCGCTAACATCACCAGCATCAGTAGAACTCAACAGCGGGCCTGCCAGGACGTCAAGCAACCCAACCAACTCTAATTGGTTAGTTGGTTCTTCCGGCAGATAAACGTCATGATCAAAAAACTCTTTAGTTAAAGACATAGAAATCCCTCCACGGCAAAACGCCACAGTCAAAGCACTGTAAATTTGTGTCCACTTGTTTAATTCACCCGAAATTCGCGACCAGCGATTCCCTGCAGGACTCACCAGCTCACTTCGGGAGTTACTTCAGTTCCCAGGCCCTGCGGCCTTCCACTCTGTGCGCATCCGCGCCCCTTAAAAACAAAAATAGGGCCAAAAAAAGGCGCTGTCAACAGATATGTAAATTATATGTAAGTCATTTCTTAGATTTTGCATCCAGGCCGCTAAATAGCTCTATCTCAAATTGAGGCGTATATACCCAGTCTTTAGCCCGTGGCCGATGATCTCGGCATCCCAAACAACAAAAACATCTCATTTGGTTAAAAGCATCTTCAATGTCAGCTGCACGTGTTTGGACATCTTTTTTTCGACATGTAACCAACATCTCACCCATGGATACCAAACCAAGCTCCTCCCCAATCTTCGGCGTATTGACTGCACTGACAATAATGTATTCGCAGTGTTTATACGCAATTGAAGGCTGCATATTTTTTAATGCCCTTTCAAAATCTTTTTTTAACTTAATGTCGGAATCTAAATCAATGCCTTTCATCCTCAACATTCGCCTCGCATTATCTTCAGCAAATTTAACAAATTCCTCAATACTTGCTTCAATTGGTGATTCTTCCAATTCAACTTCAAACGATTTTTTCTTACCAGCTTCATCGAGAGTTTGCTTCGCCATCTTGGCAGAAAACGCTCTACCGTTTTCCAGATACAGGTCCATAGCAACGCTGGCAAATTTTTTACCGGCTTCAAATTCCTCAATCAAAAGATAAAAGGTTGCTTTATTATTATTTAAATCTGCTAGTTCTACCCCTAAAAGATTCCAATCATTCAACATAGATTCAAAATCATCGTAAATCTTCTCAATATCTTCCTTAATTGCCTTAAAACTGACTTCCCCTGTAACTTTTAAAAAAGTCGCGTCCATCTCGAAGGTAAAAAGAAATGTATTGAAAACTAGCAAAAACGCTTCTCTGGAGCCAGATGCAACTGACATTGCTACAGCAGTAAGAATATCTTCATAATATGAAAGTCTTAGCTCCAATAACTCACTAGTAATAACTTTCAAAGCCCCTACTGAATACTCGCCAGAACAATCTTTAATCCCTTTGAATGAAATATAGTTGATGTTTCTATGAGAGTTAAATGCATAAAATTTTTGTTTTGCTCGAAAGGAATATGCCACAGCCTTAGCCGCCAAACCATTTGCAGTCTTAGAAGATGACCCAATAATTTCCTCAGCATAATCCTTATACAAACTTTCTATACCCGGTGTGTTTTGAACGAACTGAAGAACATACATTAAAATATAAATTGTACTTTCTAAATCGTTCCTATCACGCGCTTCAGCAAGGAGAGAATTTAATTTCGTTAGGTCTAACCCATCTAGACCAAACGAATTTAGATCAGTTACGAGTAGATCAATACTTGCCTTTAGATCTTTCCCAAACTCTCTGGCTAATGAAGAATGAAGAACTTTCCTCAACTCAGGGTCTTTCAGAACTTTATCGAAAACTGAAGTAACTCCATCAATACCATCAGTATTCTTTAACACATCGATAAGCTGATCCAACGATTCTACAGCATTAACTGTTATAGAAATTTCTGTTCTTTTTTCACCAATAAAAACATCACCCAAGATCTGGGCATTTGATGCGATCTCAATACTCTTCTTATCAAACATTGAATTCCTACTCTTCTTTATTCTTTATTCCGATAAAAATATCGCCATCAACTTTGCCTTTATTAACAATTTTCTTTCCACCAATCGTTAACCTTTTAGCACCGAGAAAAGCTAGAAGGATCGAAATTATTATACCTGCTAAACCCCAAACCACCGTATCAGACATCACAAACCTCACTCCGAAGAACTTAAGCATACGGCCATACACAGACTTAAGTTTAATCAAAATAATTTCACCAACACTTATGTAACAAGTCTCAATTATAAACACACTATTAGTTAAAACATATTCAGAGATGCCGAAGAGAAACCGGGAGAAATTGATGTTTAAAAAATTGTATTGGACATGGCAAACAATATTTTTTATGGCCCTTTCGGGATACTTCTTTTTCCGTTTAGCTTCGTTTTGTTTTACGGTTCTTCACTATGACCCAAAATCCCTAGGCCCAATAGATTCCAATCTTTTGGCAATTGTGATCAACTTAGTTAGTAGCGCAGTATGGGCAGTCCTAACTGTAGTAGCTCTAGTCACCATATATAAGTTTAGATTCAAAATAATGGCCGCAGGAACATATGAGGCTTTTGACTATGATCAAACTCAGCAGAAATATATAACTTGGGGCAGATTAGAAATTAAGTTTCACCCCTTCTTGCAAAAATTTGAGTTCAAACTAACTAATCATACAGGAGATTGTACGATTGATGGTACCGGCAGTCTCGTTAAAGAAGCATATCTTATTGGAACTTATGTTGAGTCTAAAAATCCCCTTCGAAGGCGATTTGCTTCATTTTTTATGGTGATAGATGGCCATGGAACTACAATTGAGGGTTCTTATCTTTATATGGATCCATTAACTTCACCGACAAATCCGCTGGTTGGCAAAGCTCGATGGATTAAAAAATAACTATGAAACGATATTATGTAATTTACAGAAAGAATCTCTTTAAAGTCGTTCTTCTGAAATCTTCAAATAACAACTATTTGTGGCTTTATTTGTGGGCCCACCCAACAATCAGAAATACAAAGGATGTTAACAATCTAATTATCAATGTCATTTCTTCCGTCAAGGGAACGCATCACGTTCACTTTTTTCCAAAAATTCGCAGCCTAAAGCAAGTCGCAAGAACCCAAAAATGGAAGTATAAAGGATGGTCTTGCCTATTCGAAGACTGTATCTCGTATATCCACAAATCACGGACATATAAAAAGTTTGATGCCAATTTCAGGATTCAAAAGACACGACCAAAAATGGAATCTTATTCGGGGACTCAGGAAGTTAAGATAGTAGAGGAAGTTTTTTTGAAGTTCCTTACATAACTCTTAAGCAACATTCTCACGTTAAAATCTATGACGACTTCAACTCCAAAAATCCCCTCCCCTTCGACTCACTATTTGCATAAAAAATTGATCCATAGAGAATCCCATAAATGCTTCGCCCAAATGTTAAGCATTCAATAAAACTCGACAAACTGCGGCAATACAACCTTCTGTGAAGCACTCATTTGAATTCAGCCAGAAAAATAAAGACATGCGCAGATAACACGGCAAGACATATCCACAGAAATAAAAAAATCTGAAGATTTCTGACAAATTGATACTGAAAAATACTCTGATTTGTTATGATACAGAGTCGAAGACGCTCTCGCGACTGCGCTAACAGACACGAGAGCCAAAAAAATTAACTTGAGCTGTTTACTCTTAGTTGCTTTTTCTTTGTTGTAAAAGAAAGCGTACTGGAGGCAGCTCTAAAAAGGCAAAAGGATTTTTTTGCCAAGGAGCACACATGACCCAGGACGGCAAGACCATCAATTTTATCCACGCGTTTTTAGGACGCGGAGAAAATGGAACGCAGAAGATCGTACTTCTAGCGCCCTATCACACCAACTTCGCCACCGCGACTTGCAACCTCTTTCAAAATGGAATTAAGGTCGCTTCGAAAACTACAGGATTTAAGGACAAAGAGGTTCGCAACTTCATCTTTGAATTTGAAAACCTACTTGTTGATGTAGAATACACTTACAACTTCGAAGCCAACAATCAGATTCTTGATCTTGGTGGCGGCCTTGCCAATGACGATTTGAAATTCACGTATTGGAAGACTCTGTCTTCATCTTCTGAAGTTGTCCTCGTGAGTTGCAATGGAGTTGATGAATTTAAGAAACCTACCCTTAAATGGGAGATGTGGCGCAGACTCCATAATACTGCTATTACAGCTACAGAAAAGCCAAAACTTTTAATCCTTGGTGGCGACCAGTACTATCAAGATGCGACTGAAAAAGAATTCATTGATAAACTTAAGGGCGAAGTTACTCCAGAACTCCGACTTCAAGTAAAGATGGCAGCTATCAAACGCGCATTCGAACAGACGTCCGACCTATCATACAGAAAACTCATGGCGCAAATTCCGTCTATTGCAATGCTTGACGACCATGATATTACCGACGGCGCAGGTGGTAGACTTTTTGTAGGCAATGAGTTTGAGAAAAAGTACTTAAACTATGCACCGATTTTGATTGAAGTGTTTGAAGCATTTCAGGCATCAAGAAATCCAAGTCCGCTTATCAAGAAATCGGGATCCGGATACAGCTGTATCCTCGATCTCGGAAACTCGGCACTCGTCGTTCTGGACTTACGAACCGAAAAGAATTCCATGAAAAAGAAACTCATGGAGAACGATCATAAGGCTGCAGTTTTTGAAGCCATTCAGGCGCTTCCACACAAGAATGTCATGCTTTTAATTCCTGTTGTTCCTGCACGCAGCTCTAGGGAATTGGAAGGTGCACTTACGGGACTTGCAAAGCTCTGCAAACTTAAAAGCGTTCAAAATTGGTTTTCTAAGATTCACCCGAAACTTGGGGAGCTGATCTCCTTTATCGCCGAAAGCGAAGATGATCTCGAGGATGGTTTGACATCAGATAGTGGCCTGCCGTTCTTCACCGAACTCTTGACCGCTATGTCCACCAAGGCGGCTAAAGGTACCAACTATACAATTCTAACTGGCGACATTCACACAGGTGGTACTGTGGAAATGATGGTGACGACAAGCAGTACAAGGTTCACTGTACCTATCATTGTCTCCTCACCTATTGGTTACTATCCAATGCCTAAAATTGCAGAAGGTCTATTGAAGGAATCAACTTATATTAGGATTCAATCAGGTGAGGTGCTAATCGAAGCCGTACCTAACCAATTCTATACGAACCGAAACTTTGTATTCTTGAATCCAGAAAAGTTGATTACTGACAAAGTTCATGCAGCACGCATCTATCAAGAAGGAGTCTCTGGATTTAAACGTCTTGCACTAGATAGCTGGGAGCCTGACAAGTTGACTCCGCACACTGCAACAACAATTGCTGTGAAACCAGAACCTGCCACTGCGGAAACAACATTATAATAGCAATGATTTACCAAATGGTCGACGATATGCCATAGCTCGCTAGAGCTATGGCATATGTAGGACGGGTTCGCTGACGTGAACTAGGCCAGCTCAGACAGATACGGTTTACGATAGGTTTTGGAGTTTTTCATTTAGGAATTTACAAAGCCCCACCCATCCAGGGTTGTTCAAAAGAAGTGAGATGCGAGGCGGAGGCACTTTGATTCCCACAGGCGTATTTAAGAATACGTCGAGGACAGTCGAAGTGCCGACAACGAAGCAGATTGCTTCTTTTCATCAACCCCATCAAGGAGACACCATGAAGTACATTTTGTTAGTTGCCCTGTCGACGCTGATCATCTCTTGCCAAACTTCTCCTCCCAAGCAAGAGCTCTCTCTCCCTTCAGATACGGTTGGCCTCGCCCCTCTGGCGAAATCTCCTCCTTCTGTGCTAATCCTCGATCATAAGTACTTCGTGGTAACCTACGACCGCCCCACCCGCCTCGCCCGCCACGTCACCTACTCCCTCACTGCCACCCAACTAAAAAACTCCGCGAATGCCACTCGCTCTAACAAGTTCAAAGCAGACCCTCTGCTTGCCGACTACAAAGAGCTAATAGTTAAGCCCAGCGAATATCTAAAGACCGGCTACGATCAAGGACATTTGGCGAATTCGAAAGACTTTGGCTTTAACCAAGAGGCGCAGGATGAGACCTTTGTGATGTCGAATATGGCGCCGCAGAAACCAAATCTGAACCGCGATGCATGGCTCAAACTGGAAGATCAGGTGAGAAAATGGGCTTGCGGTGAGGAAGAAGTGAAAGTCATCACAGGACCAATTCTAGGGAAAAACCTGAAAACTCTTAAGAGCGGCCTACCGATTCCAAATCAATTCTTTAAGATCGTCTTAGATGAGACTCCGCCAAAGAAGATGCTGGCATTCATTTACAATCAAACCGACAAGGGCGATGTGATGGCAGAGCGCGAGATCAAACTCACAGAACTTAAAAAAGAAGTCCTCCCCCAAATCAATGATACTGAGAAAACTAATTTTTCTAAATATCCTATTGTGCCGATCAAAGACTGGAAGAGTTTTGATTGTTTCACCAAAATGAAACCCGCAAAGATTGTGAAAAAATAAAATGTTTTCTGAACTTTTAATCCTTATTGATAACGGCGAAGAAATTCGCACCCTACAAGATCCTATTTCCCGATCTACCAATACACTTGCTTGGTTTAGGAAACTTGAAACATTCGTCAATTCAATCGAAGACTCTGGCTTACAATATGAAGCAAAACGTCTACTTGCAGATGAAATATTAGTCTCTAGCGTATCGGTTAGCGACAAGACCAAACTCACAAAAGTTCTTCAATCATTAAAGCAAATTCAAATGTACGCCGAGGAATCTCGAAATAGAGAAATAATGAAAACAGAAAACAAAATACCATCACCAATTAAAACTCCCGGCAAAGGCTCTGTTTTATCAACCACTTTTGATGAATACACTCTCGACAAAGTAATTGGAAATGGTGGCTCTGGAACAGTATTTTCAGCACAATCCAGCGATGGACAAAAAGTAGCCGTTAAAGTTTTAAAACCAAATCAAAGCACAATTAAATCGAAGCGCTTCAAAAATGAGATCGGTTTTTGTCAAAAGAATCTACACCCTGGAATTATCCAAATTCTTGATCATGGTGTGCATACCACAGATGGAATAAAGTCTCTCTTCTATGTCATGCCTCTTTATCCAAAGACGTTCCGCGAGTACATGAAAACTCTTAGAGGAACTGAGGGATTTAGATTCATCACCCAGATGCTTGATGCCGTTGAAGCTGCACACTTAACCGGTTGCTTTCATAGAGATCTTAAACCTGAAAATATTCTCGTCGATAGAATTCAGCAAAAACTAGTTGTCACCGACTTCGGAATTGCGCATTTTGAAGAACAAGATCTCCTTACCGCCGTTGAAACACAACAACAGGATCGCTTAGCAAATTTCCAATATGCGGCACCGGAACAAAGATACAAAGGTGGGATCGTCGACCACAGGGCTGATATTTATGCCTTAGGGCTGATTACCAATGAGATCTTCACTGGTGAAGTTCCACATGGCACTGGATTTAAAAGTATAGGTGGTATTGTTCCAGAACTAAAATACCTCGATAAAATCGTCGAAAAAATGATTCACCAGGATCCGAATTTCAGATATCAGAATATCTCTTTAATTAAACAAGAAATCGAGGCACTCGGTAAAGCTTCGCTAATACAACAAAAGTTAAATGTTCTTTCTAAAGAAGTGGTTGCTGAATCAGACGTCTCAGATGATCCACTTATTGCAAATCCAATAAAAATAGTAACCATTGATCATAACGGTAGAAGTTTGGTCTGCACACTAAACCAGACGCCGTCCAACTTATGGGAGCGATTGTTTGGTCAAGGTAGCTATTCATATGTATTAAATCATCCGCCCCAAGCAGCCGCATTCAGAGCGAACATTTGCAATTTTCCCTGCGAGATAACCCAAGTAGAACGGATTCTTCCTGATTTAAAAAGATATATTGAAAGCACAAACGGAATTTATAAAGCACATATTGAGTCTTTAAGGAAACAGGAAATAGCGAACCAGAAAGCCGCAAATGCGCGCGAAATTGAATTTCAGAAGCAAAGAATGGAAATGTTAAGTAAAATCAAGTTATAAATGGTTGACGATATGGTCTAACTCAATGCCTTGAGTTAGACCATATGTAGTTCGGGTTCGAGCACACACTTCGTGGCGCACTCAGACCTGTTTCGCAGGTTTACGATGGCTTTTTTTTTGGAAATTTGAATCGCTTTCCCGGAGAGATCAAAAGTCGTCAGATGCGCGACAGAGGGTTGCTTTTGAAGTGAGGCCTACTGGTCAGTAGGTCGCAACGAAGGAAGTCGACTAACAACAAAGCAGATGGCGGCTTTTCATCACTCCCCTCCTACCGACAGAGTTTAACGAGTTCTGGGTCACTCTCAATCATATCCTCAATCTTCAACATCACCGTCCTCGGCCAGTTCTCTTTTTCCGGCCCAAATATCCCAATCTTATTTTCATGAAGTCGAACGATAAATAAATCCACACCTTCTTCACGGCAACCAGAAACCAGTGCAAGATTATACAATAGGCCTGCAGGCGATCCATTCAGTCCATGATCAACATCGAGATCAAAGGCAATAGTATCTTTTTTAGTCCAATAGTAAAATCCAAGTTCAACGCTAAGCTCAGGCAATGGAGCACAAAGTCCTTGCTGGGAAAGTGTCCCGAAAAGCCAATAAGCTCCGCCTTGAATACTAGCCTCGTTGATTCCAATCCTACAGGCATCAGGATAGCGAGCCGTTTTTGTTAAAGGCGCTGTAGAACAGCCAGCAATAAAAATTGATAAGGCAACAATGGTAGCTGTGATCGAGGCTTTTAAGTGTTCACTGATGGCTCTGGTCATGAATCTAACCGTGGAATTTCTTCGATAGACTCAGTTGTAAAAATACCTCTCCTCATGGTTCTCTTTTCTAGGCTAATCCCACCTTTATATCTGGCTTTAATAGCTCCCACAAAACTCTCTACATCCCTATCAAAATAGATAGGGATTTCAAAAGAACCTTTACTAAAATAGATTTTCACAAGCGATCCAAAGAAAGGATTCTTGGTAATACTAATACGAACGGGCTCTCCATTAGACCTCCAAGTCCAAAGCAGGCATTTGATTTCAATATCACGGGAATCCATATGAAACCGGAGAAACAAGTACTTTGAGAGAACTTCTCCGAAGAAACCAATGCCTACCACAAACAGCAAGACGCAGAGCCCCTTTGAAACGTAGAAATTTAGATTTTGTTTCTTGATATTCCAGAGAGCGATGCCAACCCCAAAAATCACCACACTAAATAGTAGGTAGAAAATCGTACTCTTTAGATCTAGGCCTTCAGTTTTAAATTCTTCAGGAGTTTCGACGATTCTTTTCATGTTCTAGATTTACCTTTAAATCGTCGGTATAAGTACAATGCTGGAAATGAAAGCCAAAAAGCGCATACTACAACAATTGCCAAAGTTGCCTGATCTCCACAAATTTCAGTCGTTCGAGGTATCCTAAAACACCCCTTCGTGAAATAGTCGTAAAGCGGAAAGCTGAGGCCAATTGGAATCAAAAACATCCATCTGTCACCAAATGGTCTATTATTTTCACTCATAAACCAATTGTAGTTAACAGGCAAAGACATGCAAGGAAAATGGTTGCCGATATCCCCTATCTCACTTCCTGAGCTAGGAGATATGTAGATCGGGCTCATGGACTGACTTCGTTGCCCAATCGGACGAGGAATGTTTACGATAGAAGGATTTATTTGATTTGGTATTTACTCAAGGAATGATCAAAAGCCGTCAGTTGCGCGACGGAAGGTGACTTTCGAAGCGAGGCCTACTGGTCAGTAGGTCGCAGAGAAGGAAGTCGACTTACAACAAAGCAAATGACGACTTTTCATCAATCTCCCTTGGATTTAAATGAGGCGGATATACATTAAATAAAGAAGCAACCCACAAATGAGCGGACATAAAACGATCCCCAAGCCGAAATAAAACATCAAGGCAATTCTTCTTGCTTCTGAGATACTTGGAATTTGATTGTTATAAGCCTGTTTGAAATTATAGATCATCGGTTTCAAACCAATGATCCCAATTAAAATAAAAACTACGCTTCCGATGATTTCGATTTTAGTCATTTTCCACTTTTAGTCACACGCTTGACCGAAGTCAGTGTTGATACCTGCCCAATTCCAGTTTTGCGGAGCCAAACTAAATGCCGACCCAACCGCGTTTTGATTTAAACATTAAGAATTAATCTTCATCCTATTGGAAATTAAGACCTTGAGAAAAACAATATTACGCATGTTGTTTTTTGAATCCAACTTCTCATACGCTGATAATTGATCTGCACTCAAAGATTGCTTTTGAATGACAATATACTTTGGAATCGTTATTAGCTCACCAGATTTTAAGCCGATTTTTAAACTATCAATGGCATTGAGAGATAGCTCCGATACATCTGAAAATAAAATACTTCGATCTATTTTACCAAATAGACCTGTATTTTTAATCTTCAATTCTTGCCCTATTTCAATTTCAAAGTTGAGATATAGACTATAGAAAACCATTCCTAAAGTTGGAATACCGAAGACGACGCCTAGAAAAAGCCCCACACGAAGATCCTCATGTGGGAGCACTGGTTTTGACGGTGGAATAGATAGCACGTAAACAGTTATTCCTACCCAGATAAGAAATAGTAAAATTCCACCTGCGATACTTAATTTTCTATATAGATCACTATTAAATTTAATCTTACTCAACGATTCCCCGCTGCACTACCATTACCACATCCTTGAACGTAACCCGTTGCTGCGTCAAGAGGAACTAACGAAGTACCAACAGCGCCGTCAATTGCCTGTTCTATTTTTTGAATCGCACCACCGAACATTTGCCCCAACTGTCCGACTGCCGCCCTAGAATATGCGGCGGTTGCAATGCTAAGCAAACTCTGTCCGAGGTCAATCTTCCCAGTAAATGTAAGTTGGGTCATCACATTGGTCAGAAATATAGCACCCAAACTCGCACCTGAGCCAATTGCGGCGCCTGTCATTCCGTTTGTAACTGCCCCAGAGATAATATCGGCTCGGGTTGCCCCTGGAACAAGTGCGGCACCAATAGCTCCACCCGCGGCGCCAAGTCCAGCACCAACTATGGCACCGAAAATACCAAAGTGTCCTGTTGGATCAATAAAATTGACCGGGTCACCATATGCATAGGCATACAGATTTCCCCGACCACCATTAAACCCAATCGGATCCTTGTTCGTCCAACGCCCCACAATCGGGCTATAGTCTCTCGCTCCAAAACGAAGAAGTCCTATATCCGCGTCGTACAAACCGCCTGCAACCGGCGTAGCAGGAAGCTATCCCGGCGCGAAGCCCGAAGGGACGAGGGCAGGAGCCCGAGTCAATCCAATCTAATATTTATTTTTTGCGAAACCAATTTAGTTCGCGCTTACAAAAAAAAACTAAAAAGACTGTTCCAATACTAAAAAAACCGAAGACAATAATCACATCTTTGTTCAATACAAATTCTCCTCGAGAATATGCTTGAAAAGACAAAACACCGAAAAAAAGTAATCCCAAGATCCCAAGAATAAATCCAAGAGGCGCAACGATTCTTAAAAATGGATTCGTCTTATTTTCAAAATTCATTATTGCTTTCCATCGGCACAGTCTAAAAGCTGTTGCTCGCGATTTTTTGAGTTGTTTACATATACTAACCCTTTAAAAAAATCTTTGGAAGCATTACCTAAATCGCCTACACCATATAATAAAGAAGATGTAACCCCAGCCATGACCGAGCCAATTCCTGCCAGTACATTACCTTCCGCAGCTAGTGCGAACATTGCACCACCAACTGCACCACCCACAGCTCCGTTCGCTGCCGATTTCATTATCTCCCCAAAACTACCATTTTGCATCCAGGTCGTAACTCCAGACGAAATACCACCGATAATTACTCCGGCAATTGCTCCAGCAACAACAGCCTCAAGTGGATCTCTCCCATTGTAGTCAATGAAATTTACTGGGTCGAAACTGGCATATCCATACAAATTAGACATCCTTCCGCTGAAACCACTTGGATCTTTGTTAGTCCATCTTCCTACAATTGGACTATAATCTCTTGCCCCAAAGCGCACTAGCCCTGTGTCGGAATCACTAAGCCCCCCGGCAAACCCGAAAGGAATAATTGCGCTCGTTTTACCATCTAACGAGACACCAAACTCATCGTAATTGAAACTTTCAACTACCTGACCGTTTGAACTATCCACGATCATTTTTGGCGTACCAACTTGATCTGAAATGATTCTAAATTGCTTACCGTTGTAATTTACATAATCCGGGCGGAAGCCCACAGAGTGGAACGCTGAAGGCGTGGAACTGAAGTAGTAATAAGTATTGGTCCTCCAGTAATGAGGACCAAATCAAAAGAATTTTTAAGAGAAATGTACGATATAAGCGATACCAATAGCAGATAAAATCACTCCGCTAAGAAATGCTAATCCCATCATCACATTTCGCCCGGCTAATTCTTTTTTTTTAAAATCTCGCTTTAGTACTCTGAAAAACCACCAGCAAAGAAATAAGCCAGCAGCCAAAAACATCAAGCCCGATGAAACACCATCATTCATTTAAATTCCCTATGGACAAGTTTTTCCTAAAGCAAAATCATTGGTCAAAGCAGCATCTGCTCCGGCACCAAACGCACCACCAATCGCCGGTGCCAAAATTTTCTCAGTAAACTTACTTCCAGGCAACGCTAAATTAACCGTATTGCCTATTAAAGCACCCGCAAAACCAGAAGCTGCTGACATCAAAACAGATTCTTTATTTATATCCCAAATCGAAGTTCCGCCCGCAACCTGAGTTGCGATATTAGCAACCGCTGAAATGCCAGCACTTGCTAAAGACCCACTTCCAATTCCAGTCCCCGACAATGCTCCTGAGATAACACCTATTGCAATACCACTAGCACTTCCACCAGTCGTATAATATCCAGAGATACCGCCGATAACCGCACCGATAGCAACTGTCCAAAACTTTCCTGATGGATCTATTAGATTTACTGGATCGTTTTCGCTATAGACATATAAATTACCTTGTCCACCATTAAAGCCAATTGGATCCTTGTTAGTCCATCTACCAACAACCGGGCTATAATCTCTGACTCCGAAGCGCACAAGTCCGGTATCACCATCGTAGAGACCGCCAGCAAACCCAAACGGAATAATCGCGCTCGTTTTACCGTCTAGAGAAACACCAAATTCATCGTAGTTGAAGCTTTCAACTACCTGACCATTTGCACTATCCACAATCATTTTTGGAGTACCTACTTGGTCGGAAATGACTCGGAATTGTTTTCCATTATAGTTTACATAGTCCGGCACATTCACTTTAGACGCATAGACAAACGACTTTACAATTTTCCCTGAGCCATCCATCTCAGCCGCAATTTGATATTGTGACTGATAGATGAAAGCTTGAACGACTTTCCCGTTAATCTTTTTCCCAATACGGCGATTCTGTCCGTCGATTACGTACTCAATCAGTCTTCCATCTGGCAGAACGACCTTACGGAGATTTCCGAAAACGTCGTATGTATATGAAGTCATCTTCGTCTCTTTTGTCTCCGGATTCACATCCGTACGAGTCTGAAGATCACCATTGTCATTATACTCAAACTTTGAGTCCCCATATGACAACAAGCGATCCTGCTCGTCATAAATACCTGTATATGACTTAGAACCACTCGTGAAACTTAAACGGTTTCCATTGGCATCGTAAGTATAAGTACGAGCATCAGAACCTTTAGTAACTTTAGATAGTCTTCCTTGAGCGTCATACTCATAAGTTGAAACAATCTTCGTTGTACCTGTAACATCTTGCGAAGCTGCGATACGGCCAACTTTATCGCGGTTATAGCTCATCCCAAAAATTGGCTTCTTATCAATCGTAAAGCCTGAGGAGATCTGTTCACCGTAAGTATTAAACCCAATTCCCTCGACAATCTTACCCAATGTCGTCGCTGACACCGCTCCAACGTTATTGCGGGTCATTGCCAAACCGCCAACGCCAGTGAGTAGACCATCTAAATCATAGGCGACTGCATTTGAAACTACGGCTTTCCCATCAGCACCTGCTACAGAAATAGTCCCCAAACTCAAATCAGTATTATAGGAATATCCAACTGTGCTATTTACATCTCCGGTTGTATTGATGGAAGTTGGAAGCATCCAAACATAGTTAAAAGACATCTTGGTACCGTCAGGAGCCGTTAACTCTCCAGGTAAATCAGATTTTCCATCTTTAATCGGAGCATATTTAATTTGATAATTACCATCAGGCGTAGTGACAGCATTCACTAAGAAACTATCCGCAGCATAAACAAATTCAACATTCTTACCATCTGGACGACTGATCTTTGTTAGCTTTTTATCTTGGTCATACGAATAAACAGTTGAACCCGTCACTTTTGACTGAATGCTTGGAGGTAGATAGCCTTCGACCAATCCCGTCAGACCCGTCACAAAACTATGATTTGGTTTTCCAGGAGGTTTGATGCTTTTTAGGTTTCCATCAAGATCGTATGCGAATTCAATTGCATTTCCGCCGGCAAGAATCTGCTTTACCGGGCGATTCGCTTTGTCATACTCGAAAGAGGTTTTTCTTCCTAAGGGATCTAAAACAGAAGCTAGGTTTCCAAAACTGTCATATGCAAAAGTTTGCTGACGATCACCTTGTTTGATTGCAGTGACACGAGCAAGAGAATCATATGAAAAGCCAGTCGGCAACAGATCACCAATCTGTATGGTTAGGTTCTTTTCCATCGAACTACCATTGGTTTTCATAGTACGAAGAAGTGGAGATGTAAGTGTCACTGTTGTAGGTGATTCTTCTTCAACTAGCTTATATGGTTGCTTGTCATTATTCTGCAGATAAGTAAGTGTTGTTTTGGTAAATCTTTTATCAAACTCTTCTTTGATATAAGTTTCCGACGTTGATTTAAAATTAGTTCCCTTAACCTCAAATTGTACTTTTGTCCGATCACTGAACGCTTTCTGTCTTAAATGTTCATACTTTGACGTATAGGTTCCATTGTAAATATCCACATAGCCAGAAACAGTAGAATCACTGGAAACGCCAGAATAAAAAGATGAGGAGAACGATCCAAAATCGTTCTTATGAACTACGGTAGATAGCTGCTCATTGTTTTCGATTCTCACTCCACCTAGAAGCTTGTTACTACTACTTGAGGCCGCAATATAAATTGCATTCTTTTCCGCATCGATATGGGAACTTAAAACCAATGTGTTTATCGGCCCCTGATCTTTTTGTAGATTCCCCTCTTCATCATAGGTAACTAAGGTCTTTAATCCGCTAGGCTTTTGAAAACTTACCAATCGACCGATTGAGTCGGAGGCCAGCAAATAAGACTCATTATTTGGGTTGGTGACTTTACTTAGGCTCCCCTTCTGATCAAATTCAAAAGTTGTTTTTTGCCCAAACGGAGTCACTATACCAAATTTCGAAAAGGTATAAACTTGCTTAGTATCAGTTGTGACTTTTGCAAGATAGTCTCTCTCATATTGAAAAAACCAAACCATTCGATCGGGCTTCAATTGCCAGATTTTCGCGATCCTTCCATCTGGATAAAATCTTAAATTATCGACCGCATAAAGGTTCTCTTTTTCAAAATAGTATAACTCATCACCAAACAACTTCCTTATCCTACCGTCTCCGAAGTAGATAACTTTATTCTTAACATCGAGATAGTGTTGAATGGACAAACTCCAGCCCCCGATGGATCCAAATTTTGAGTTAAAGTTACTACCCTTCTTGAATCTATCACTTGAGTAATTGAGATAAAAACTTGCTCCCACTACTGGAATTGATTCTGAAACGGATTGCCTTTCCAGGTTGATGACCGAGTGACCAGGAATATTTGAACTCCCAACCCCAGGCTTGCACTGGCCAGGACGGTCGGAGGTTACAGGGATAGATCCCGGCTTATTCGGAGTTGGAGCTGGCGTTGGATTTGGCTGAGGAGATGGAGTTTGAGCCCCACTGCCGCTTAGACTGACTTCGATTGGCATATCGGCATAGGAATCGAATTCGATCCCTATCCACACATGCTGTCCTTTAGGCAAAATAACCGAAGGACTCCAAGAGCCTCCAAAACGAATCTTAGCCTCAACAGATGATGAGCAAGAATTGGAGTATTCAAACATAAATGACTGTTGGCCCGGGAAGTCACTCGATGTTTCTTTAATATTGTCAACGCCAGCCACAACACAACTTGCACTACTACCTGTTTGTACCAGCTTTGGAATTGTTCGGCACACATTTGCAGGGTCACTACATTGCTCGCTCTTAGCCTGCTGTGCTCGAGCCTCATCAAGCACCCCAATTGCCGTAAAATCAGCATAAGAAAAACTTGCAGTGAGAGACACACCAATTAAAACCAATAGGCGACCGAACTTCAGATCCATCACAAACACCCTAATTTGAAGTAAACTATAATTTATTTTTTCTTTTATACCCAGGAGCCTGAGGGCGGCAGAGGAATCTATCCCAAAAGTAAATATTTCCTGTTTATTACAAGCCCGCCAAGTGGGAACGACAGTTGAACCTGCGGCCGCGCCCGCGGAGAACGACAGTTGAACCAACTACCGCTCATTAAGAAAGAGGACAAACCCGTTTGGCGATATACTCATCCTCAAGGCCTTGAGGATGAGCATATGTAGTTCGGGTGAGCCGACACTCAACCCCATCGGCTCAAACCTTCAGGATTGTTTACGATGGGTTAAATTTCTTTGATTCATATCGATTTTGGGACTGATCAAAAGGCTGCAGATGCAAGGCGGAGGGGTTCTTTTAAAGTGAGGCATACTTACCGGTATGTCGCAGCGAAGAAAGGTTCACTCCAACGCAGTCAGATGCGGCCTTTTCAGCAGTCGAATCTTGATTTCAACTTCTAGAAATCATAGATTCTAGAAGTGCCTGGAGGCATGCTCATCCGGTTTCGGATGGGCTTTTCTATGTTAAGGACGATGCCATGGCCACTTCTACTACCTACAATGCTTTGTCTATAGTTTACCCAAATGGCACCCGCATCGCAGACGGCTCCAAAACCATCGAAGTCCGTTCCTGGAAACCTCCAGAAGGCTTTAAAGGCGACCTCTTGATCGTTGAGAATTATCACTACTTACGTGAAGACGGCATCACAGATCCTCACGGCAAGCCCGTAGCGCTCGTTAAAATCAAAAACGTTAGACCATTCATGGCGGGCGATATGTTGGCAGCTTGTGCGACCAAATGGGTTCCGGGCTATTATTCTTGGGAGCTTGAAGATATCAGGCCCATTACCTCAACAGAAACCGTAATGGCCGCCAGGAATATTTATACTGTGAAAGCTACGCTTACAGAGTGAAGCACTATCAGTGCGAAACTGAAGTAACTCGCAGAGCTGACAGACCTGGGGTCGAAAAGCTGAAGCAACTCCGCTACGCTTACAGAGTGAAGCAAGTGCGAAACTGAAGTTGGGCCACGCCCACAGTGTGGAGCTGAAGTAACTCAAAAAAACCACTAACCGCCAGTTTTCTTCTTTATCAAGACCATCCATTGAAAAAGAATTACAACAACGGCGACGACAAGACTCAGATAAAATACATCCCAAGGGTTTGAATCTTCCTTAACCTGATAGTCTTGTATCTCGTCGCCATTTAACCGATAAAGTATCTCTACCGAATCGCCTACCTTGGCAAACGCACCACACTTACTTGTCCCGACATATTTCTTATCACCATATGCAAACTCATAAGTTTGGTAGCAACTCCGTCCGGGATGATTCACTTCCACGATCAGCCCTGTGGCTCGACTGGCAGTCTCTATATAATGCTTCCGAAAGGCGCCATAGGAAAATCCCACGCAGAGAATAATCACAGCGAAAATCAAATACGAAAACCGGATAAAGAAATCTTTTACCTTAATCATATATCCTCTCAACCAACACTACACTTCCCTTAAAAAAGTGGACCCGCATTTTTCGCAACTATGCGCATTTGGAGAAAAAAATGCGGCAAAAGTAGCCACTAATGGCAGAAACCAAATTGTTTCCAATACCCAGACTTTCCTGCTCACTGTTAATCCGAAATTCAACTGGGGTAATGTCATTCCAAGAATCGCTACTACCAATAGTAAAACACAAACAGTTCGATAGCTGTTGTTAATTTTTGAAACGCCAACATGTTGGCAATTCCTACAGCGCACTTCTATGGGTTTAATGAGGTTGAACACTTTTTACCTTTTTGGGCTCATCACCCTTTCGCTGAGTCCAGAAGGAAATTCTGTGATTATCTTTTAAGACTCCCAGTATCTGATAATCATCATCGCGAACGAATGGAATGTCCGATTCTGATAGCTCTTCCCTCAAACCTACAGGAATATCTTCTGGCTTTAGATAAATTGTCGATCTTAGATTTCCTTCTGCAGAATAACCAATGGCTTTTAGATCCGAAGAGAATTTCTTGTATTCTTCGAAATAGGCTCGCTCAGCGGTCACCACAGATGCCATAATCGTGCGAAGTTCGGACTCTTTTGCCTTCTCGACGTATTTAACGCCATACAGATTCCACCATAGAATTGCTATAAAAATGGCAAGGCCGAAGACACCGATTGTAGTTGCAATTTGTTTGTTAGTTTTTGAGGTCATTTACCATCCAATCACGACCTTACTTTAACTAAATATTAGCTATACACAAACATTATTCTGTTTTCTAATTACAAGATGTTGAGATTAAATAATGCTCTTATCTTTTTACTTTTAATAGCGTCCGGCTGCGATCGCGCTCGAATCATTCGCAGCGAAATTCCTTTCGAGTCTCTAATGACTAATCAAGAGTGCATCAAGCGCGCAGTTCAAGCTGTCCCTGAAGTTGAATACATTGGTCAGGAAAGAAAAACCTTTCGCTGCTGGCCAGACTGTCCAAAAGAATATTTTCACACCTACTACAAAGTACGTCAGAACGGACGCTACAATGGTGCCAATGTGGTCGTCACACGCAAGCATGACGACACTTATATAATAGAAAACCTCAATCTTCTCTATATAAATGCCAATATTCCACAGAGCGATATCGACGGTTATGAGAAAGCTCTGCCACTGGTAAGTAAATCAGTTGAAAATATTTGTGCCTTAAAATCCATACCATCAAAATAAATCTCATTCACCAACCCACCTTCTCGACTCATAAAAGACTTCACCTCTAAATTCACCAAAGAACTTCGCAGACGAATCCCCGTCTTTCATGTCCGAAGGACATCGGGGTTCCCGCCCCCCCTTTTTTTTTTCCATTGCAATTGGTTGATCAAAAATGGTTAGCTCCGCGGCGAAAGGCATTCGATTCCCACAGGCGTATTTATAATACGTCGAGGACAGTCGAATGACTGACAACAAAGGAGATGGCCGTTTTTCATCAACCTCCCACGAGGAGGCTAAGAAGCTTCCAAAACAATTTTATATGGAAGCTTCGCTCTCGTTAATTGATCCTGAAGGCTGTATTTCACAAACATAACTGGCGAATGCCCTAGTTTCTTTGCAAACGCTTGCGCTCTTTCCGGACTCAAAAATTTATGCCCCTTTTCGATTTGCGAAAGATGAGCAGTTGAGATTCTCAGCTTTTTTGCCATTTGCGCTTGAGTCATATCTTCAGCCAGACGAAGTGAATTCAAAACCGATCCCAATGTTAGAGGACCATCTGAAATGCTCTCTAAAAATTTAACTGCATCGCTTTTTTTCTTAGTACGCATGTTTATTCACCTCTATGACTTCAACAAGTTCAACATCACCGTTGCTCTGGACAATATAAATTGCTCTATAAGAACGATTAAGACGAATGGATCTCTGTCCCAATCGATTTCCCTTTAATGGCTCGTCATGAAACCCTGGGATTTTACGAACTTCTTCCAACCCAAGCTCTTCGATCGATTGAATCCACAACAATACATTATTCTTAATGTAATTCGGAACTTGAAGTAAGTTTCGCTGCGCCTTCTTACTAAGACGGACAACCTTGATCACTGGGACTCCTCATTATTAACCAATTTGGTTAAGTCTGTCAAGTTATGGATTTGCACTGAAAACCCCTTTAAAATATGTATTTCAACGGCGGGAAGCCGGGAGAACGCAGTCCCAACGGGACGAAGTTGAACCTGCGGCTTGACCGTGTAGTGCGCAAGCTGAACCTGCGGCCCCGCCCGCGGAGTGCGCAAGCTGAACCAGCTAAAACCAGCAGTAACTGAGGAGTGCTGTAGCTGAACCAGCTAAACCCAGCAGTAGCTGAGGAGTGCGCGAGCTGAACCAGCTAAACGCCTTCGGACTGGCTTTTCTGCAAGGCATGCCAATTGGATTCCAACAAATAGACAAGCTTACGAAGTAAGCTTGTCCGAATCCCGCAAGTGTGTGTGTGGAGTTTGAAGTGTGGAAGATATGTTGAGGACTGGAATTCATCCCAAACTAAAAATCCTGCACATTTCTGCGCAGGCTTAGATTATATTACTAGGGATTTAAAGCCATAATTTAAAATGATCTTTAGGAAACGGCCTAGCGACGCCACGATCAAGAGTGTAGCCACCAACCCAGCGGCCCATGATTTTTCCCATGCGCATGACTCCAGGTTGTCCGGTGTTCCCATAGTATGTTTTGAATCCTCTTTTTTGAAGTTCTAATAGAATTCTTTCATAAAGAGCTCGAGAAAGGCCTTTGCCTTGCATTTTCGAATTGAGATTTATACCGAAAGCAGCCCGTTTCTTTCCATCTAATCCGGCTGGGACTTCGATCAGATCCAATCCGCCGCAAAGTGTTTTACCTCGATAAACGAGCAATGGCGGATTGCCATTCTTCATATTATTTCTTTGATCCATTTTTACAAATTTTAGAAATTTTGGATTCTTTACTGTTGCGCCAAATTGCGGATTCTTGGTGAATTCTGATTTGATCAACCGAATGTAGCTATCGATATCTTTGATCGAGCGGGCAGGTAAGATATGTAAACCCGCCTTTTCGAAAGATTCCCGCAAAGTTTTTCCGTAGTGTGCTCGTAAAAGCCTCAATGATTTATCAATATCACCGTGAAGCAGAACTGAGCGTATTCCGATTCCTTTACTTTCGAACCAAGGAATTAGATCTTTTTGCCAGTACTCAAGTTTTCCAGAACATCGTTTTCCCAAAAGACTTTCATTTTCTTCTAAGACAGATTTAGCCCATTTTAGGGAGCTGCTGTCTCCTGGCATTGAAAGAATCATGAATTTTCGCTCGAAAATTTTTGACTGAAACTCTACAGGCACTGTGGTTATTAGAACGGCCGCCACAAGCTGCTGCTTTTTACTTCTTCGCAAAAAAAGTCCTCCGCCCTTAGCGGTAAAAGGGGCGAAATGACCATTTACAAAACCTTGCTCTAAACTTTTACGCAAACGAGGCGTCGGATTTATTTTTCGATACTTAAAATGGGAGTCAGCGAAAAGCCTGGCCAGTTCGTCTTGTATTTGGATTTTTTTACTCATTGCTGGATGGTACCACAGTATCGCTTCAGTTCATCAATGGAATGTTTTTAACTCAGAACGCATATATTTGACCCCAGACTTCTAATACAATGCGGCCCCGCCTGCGGAGTGCAGCAGCTGAACCAGCTAGGACTATGAAAAAGTTGTTGGCGATAGCAGCGGTAGCTGAGGACCGGCGTAGCAGGATGCTACCCCGGAGCATAGCCCGCAGGGATGAAGGCAGGAGCCTGAATCAGTGCGACAGTTGAACCAGCTACCGTGCTTTAGATGTCTCGGACTCCTGTCCTCAACCCTGCGGGCTTGCGCGCCGGAGATAGCATCCATGCTATGCCGGTGTAGTGCGGGTGAGCCGACACTCAACCCCGTCATTTCAGACAGGATTTCTTTTTACGATATATGTTAAAACTGTTTTGATTGACTCCCATGGGGGATAAGAAAGGTTCAGATGCGAAGAGTCTTTTAAAAATTAAAAAGCCTGCACATTTCCGCGCAGGCTTTGATCACAAGACCAGGGGTATTATTCAAAATACGTTAACGATACACTTGAGTTAACGACATCTTCAATGGGTATCCAGTGTTGGCCATTTTCGCAATTTTTGTATTTCATATTTAGTCTAGGAGCTTTGCAGTCAGAACCATAAGTATCTCGAATTAAAACCATACATCTCCCGGCTTCGTTGTCATATCTGCGACCAATAATCACAGACACATGAGATCCACCAATCGGACCATTCTCTTTAAACAAAATATTTGGATCATAGTGCATTCCCACTCCGGCAAAATCAGGAGAGCTAATTAGATCGTTAAGAGATCTTTCTTGTTCATCTTTACACTTTTTCTGAAAACAGATTAGCTCTTTTGGTTCTGGAACATCAACATAGACTGAATGATCTTTACAAATTCGATCAATGAAAGCCTTGGCTTGTCGTTCAGGCTTAATATGTTCAGTAGCCTTTTTTATCGCTTCAAGAATATCTTGGATTTGGTTTAAGTTGCCTTTCGAATCGGCGCATCCCGTTGAGTTGGCTTGAGAGTTTATCGATAAAATCTTTTTGTATACACGATCTATATTAGATTCAGCTTCGAACTGTTCGTCGATGAGCGAAAATATTTGAGAAAACATTTTGTCATGATTTTCGCTTGAGATAATTGATTGCTTTTTAAGCCACGTTTCGTCGCATACATGCTTATTACGGCTTGCTTCAATAGCCGGAGTCAATTTTCCAAAATTTCCATAGAGTGTGCTTGCGATACCTTTACCTTCAATAAGATTTTCTTTAATTGGTTTTCTAAAGGTTTCTCTATTTTGCCTATTATTTGCTAATTCTTCTGGAGACAGAAAATGGTTGACCCAATTCAATGCTAAGGAAGCTGGAGATGTAAGTTTGCCATCGAACTTGCCCAGTTTCATTCTTTTCGCATCAATAAGCTGTGAGGCAGAGATTGCATAACACATACCTGTATCTGTTCCCACATTATCAGTTTGATTGTAAATCGGAAGTGTTTGGAAAGGGCCGCCATTCTGATCCAAACGTACAGGCGCGCAATCACTTTCTGTGATACAGAAAGCAGTACCGCTGAAAGAAAACAATAAAATAAATAAAACTAGGGGTCGATATGCTGGAAGTAATGCCATCAATTAAAATTATACATTCTCACAGAATAATGCGTACTCTTGGCTAAAGAATTCTAGACTGTTCATTGACAAAGGTCCGGAATGCAAAAAAGGCACCCTTCAACATTTAGGTTTCCTGGAAAAACATATTGCTTAGTTTGAATAAAACCAAATGCTTAAAAGCCAGAACCCGTTTATTTAATCTCAGACTTCCAATACAAAAGGTTGTTGGCGATATGATCATACTCAAGGCCTTGAGCATGACCATATGTAGATCGGGTTCAATGACATTCAACCCCGTCATTTCAGACAGGATTACTTTTTTTTCGATAGGTTAACTTTTAATTTTTAGGCATCCACATCCAAGGTTGGTCAAAAGGGACCAGATGCAAGGCGAAGAGGTTCTTTCGAAGCGAGGCATACTGGTCAGTATGTCGCAGTGAAGGAAGGTTCTCGCCAACGCAGTCAGATGACCCCTTTTCACCGACCTAAACCTCGGGGTTGACGCGGACTTTATAGGCCACGGCTCTAGGATATTTCTTAATAACCACACACTCCCCCACCCCGAGCGACTTGATGGTGTTTGGATGAATGTTAAATTCTTCCGTCTGTCGTAAAGACTTTTCCCCCGTCGGCACATCCCAAAATAACATCCTCTTGGTCTTTTCCGTCGCCCTCAACACCGACTTCGTCCCTCCTCTACTTGCAATCGCCTCCGCACTATCTGGGTTTGATTGCAAAAAGGCGTACAGCGTTGCCATATTCGCAGTAAGCCTTGTAGCAAAGTTCTCATCCACCGCTTTAAGATCGGCAATTTCCTGGTGCGATAGAACCAAGGACATTTTTGAACTTCTAGCCCTATCGGGGAAGCTAATAAAATCCGGCGTCGCTAAATCTGCAAACTCGTCAATAAAACAAACAAAGGGTTTCCGCTTAGATTTTGGAATCTCCGCATCAATCCTCGCTGAAGTCGCAATGATATCTTGAACGATAAGTCTACCAATCGCCTTAGCTGTTGCCTTATACCTTCTTGAATCCAAAAAGATAAAAGCCACCTGTTGGTTTTTTACGGCTTGAAATAGGTTAATCCCGTCTGGAGATTCCTTCAGGAACTTACCGAAATTTGAAAGCACTAAACTTTCTAAATGCGCCCGTAACCCCGAAAGGTTCTCATAGCTTGTTTTGTTATTGATGTAGGAATACAAATCCTCCATCAGTCTTTTAATTTGCAGCGCGCTTTCTGGAATCTTTAAGCACAATTCCTCCACAAATTCTGGGTTCGTAATGGATTCTAGAACTGTAGCTAAATCAAACCTGTATTGCTGATGTTCTCTGAGCCAAGTAAGTCCCATGAACAGTTTTAGCAAATAGCTTGCTGCCTGATCCTTATAAAACTCATTACTCCACTCAAAGCTCCCCATAAGTTTATCTCTTAATTCCGTCGCATCCCCATTTTGCAGTAAGTTATATGACCCCGTAAGCTCTGGATGAGAAATTGAAAAGATCTTAAGATCCTTCCCTCGGCCACTTTCCTTTACCGTTTTGATCATCTCCTGAATCGTGTCGACATCGCCTTTTAGATCTATCCAAAGCAACCCCTGCCCGCGGGTAAGTCTGCTTTTCATGATTTTTGTAAGCAAAACGGTCTTACCAAAACCGCTAGCCCCCACAATATGGACATGGTGATTGAGTTCACTGTCAGTGAGTTTTTCATTTTGAAAGAAAGAGCCCGCTATCCTACCAATTTGAATATTGGGCTCTTTAGGGCTAAACCCTAGGAGGGAACTAAGGTCTCGCTTTAGAATTTCTAAATTTAACATATTAATGCACCGTAACCGATCTTGGTTCTTCGTCCTTATTTGCAAAGTACTTATAATAAGGCATCACTGAAATCCCTTTAGCTTCCTTAGGGATTTGCTTTTTGATGACTTCTACAACTTTGTCATCAGTACAAAAGAAAATGACTCCTTCAATCCCTGCGCCCTTCATATCTGGATGCTGCAAGACTTTCAGGTATGTCTCGATACGATCTCGGTATGCCTTTGCATTCTTCATTGCTACTTCTAACTCTAAGAAATAACTCTTATCGTTTTTCTTCTTACAACAAGCATCCGGCATGTTTTGAAACTCTCTCAAAAACAAAGGCACCTCTTTTAATGATTGCTCTGAAGCCCATTGCTTTAAGTAATTCAACTGTTCAAATCGGATACGTAGATCATTGAGCAGCAAATCATGATTCAGTCTACCTGGCATTACTGACTTAGTGACCTGCGGAATTTTCTTATCCTTCCACTCCGCCTGTACCAATTCAAATCCTTTCAGAGTAGCTAAAAACAAGGACTGCTCATTCAATGTTTCGTCCTTACACTTTAGAATTTGCAAATTCAAAAGCTTACGAACACTCTCCTCCACTCTTCCCTCATCATAAAACCTTGTGATGATTTGTCCGAGCGTCAGATAGCGCATTTCCAAAACGTACTTTGTGATTTCCAATTCGTTCATTGATAACAACTTCTCTAGCGGCAGTTGTGGTTCACGCTTTGGAAATGCATATGTTTTTGTCACTTAAATTGTCCTTTTCTCACTCTGAAAGAGTGTGTTTTTGGTTTTAGTTGACTGCCTTAAGATGCAAGGTACAGAGCACTCTTAGAAACCAAATAGAAAGGGATGAATATTCGACCGTGGCCGAATGATGCGGACTACGGATAATCTATTTTGAAGAAGTCATTAAAATGATTTACTTCAAAAAGATCCCCGTAAATCTTTGTCTCCTTCGAAAGAAATTCGAAGATATTGTCTTTTGCGCAGACGAAAAGCACACGATCAAAAGTCTTATGTTTCACATCCTGTGAACGCATTAATTGCACGTACTTTTTGATCTTGTCTTGATATCTCACTTTGGATTTAACCGCGATTTCAATCTCAATCGCGGTTTTGATATTGTCTTCGGTATAAATACCATCAGGAATATACTTCTTCGAAAGCCCTCCAGCCAACTCTGCACTGCTTCGAAGCTTCCTATCAGAGACCCAGCAAGTCGCCGCTCTCTGATTCTCAAGTATAATTCTCGACTCTAAAACCATCTTGTCATGCAAGAAGGTTTTCAAATCAATCGTCTGCAAAGGTTTCGAAACAAAACCCATAGGCTTACGGTCCGTAACAGCCCTATATGCCTTTAAAGTCGCTATAAAATAACGCCTTCTTTCTGAAAAGGAATGAACAGACTTAACTAACTGTGCCTTCTCCAACTGCTGAAGGCGTCTAATTGCCCACTCGTTGCTTCTCGCGGGCTCACCCTGAAGGGTGACTGAAAAAAATCGCTCAAAGATATCTTTGAGCGATGCGAATTTCATATCTAAGAGAAATTCTAATATTGTTAAATCTCGATCAGATAAAATAACTGCTCGAGATTTTGTTGTTTTTGGATTTACTGAAAGTAAATCCTTTATTTCTAATTGCATCCCCACCCAACCCTCCCCATTTCTGAATAAAAATAGAAAATGAAATTTCGGACCCACTCCCAAGTTTATATTGTTCCCCTACTGCGATACCGTCTGGTCTGCTGGCTGCTGTAAACCACCCAATCTCGTAGGGAGTGGGTGGTTTACAGCAGCCAGCAGACCGGACGGGAGCCAGAGGTTTGGATTTACTTAGGAACTTGGGAGTGGGTCCGGAAATAGTACACCCGCAAACCGGGTGCCTGGACGGATTCACCGGCTGGCGCTTCTGAGTTGGCTTTTTCGGATACATCGGACAATTACGAACGGTATCTTACATCCGTGCATTGGCCGCTCTTTCGTCCGCACTTTCGGTGTTCATCGATTTAGACTGATTTTAAATTGGCCAACGCATTGCTTAAAGGTTCAGCAGAAATTATTCACAACCACTAGGAGGATACGTGAAAAATGCTGAAACCATACCGGCCGACAATTCTGCAATTAAAGACTCGAAAGAGCTCAAAGAAACCAAAAAGACTGCCCCAGCGAAGAAGAAATCCCTTTTGAAGAAACTCGATCCGGAAACTGGGAAACTACTTCAACAATTAAGTGATCGGGCCAACAAGAAAACCCATGGCAAGAAAATTCGGGATCATGAGATCATCTCCCTTGGGCTCTCACTCATTCTGCCTGAACACTTAACAGCCCTTCAAGAAAGGTCGCTGTCCGAAAAAGACCGACTGAATATTGCCCACGAAGATTATCAAAAGCTAAATGGAAAGATCACCCTAGATCAATTCATCGGCAAACTTCTTCGCGGAGAAACCCTTTTACGATAGTGAAATCGCGCACTCCGTCGATTTCCACCCTTAATTACAAACTATTTGCTTAAAAATACAGAGGTATTACCATGACCATGAACCCAGCTCCTGGAGCTGAATCCGAACGCTTTTCGCTCTTTGAAAACCTAAAAGCACTATTAACTCCCAATGAAGTTTGCGAACTTCTCGGCATCTCTATTAAAACCATTTATGATTGGAAATATAGAGGCGCACTCCGAGGCGTTCCGCGCGAACTCTTTGTGAAGTTAAATCGAAGACTATTTATCCGAACTGACATTTTAAGAAAGTGGATTTTTTCGCAAAACGGAATTTATTGCCCGTAGCGAATTAAGGAGACTTCATGTCAGCAAAAAGAATTACAACTAAAAACGGCGAAGTTCGCTGGGAAGTTCGTGTCTATGAAAACGGACGCGGATCCAAGCGACTAAAAAAGATTTTTGATCGAAAAATCGACGCCGAAAAGTTTCTATTGGAATTTGAGAAAAAGAAACAAGAATTAGCTGAGAACCCCTTCCCAAGCATCACCTTTAAAGATCGCACATTTAATAGTGAATCCACTTACTGGCTCGAGGATGCAGATTCAAAGTTCTCCCCCGGCCACAAAGTTAAGGCGAAAGAAGTTGTTTCATCCTTTATCAAAGTTTTTCCAAATTTGCCGATCGAAAAGATGACTCCGGAGTTTCTCTCTAAGTACCAACAAGCTGAATTCAAAAAGGGCCTGGCTCCCTCAACCTGCAATAGGAAGACAGAAATCTTAATGGCAGTTTTGAATCATTCCGTGAAACACAGAAGAATTCCCTTTCATCCAGCTCAAGGCTTTACCAAAATGAAGAAAACTTTTCTTGAAATGAAGTTTTTAACTGAAGGTGAAGCCAGGCACTTTCTTCGGCATATCGACCAAAAGTACCCTCGACACACAAAGGATCGCTGGATCTTTATCGTCTACCTACTCGCCATCAATACCGGCATGCGTGCTGGTGAAATATGGGGCTTAAAGCGCTGCGATATTAATTCGACCCGTGGAATTATCTCAGTTTGCCGTCAGTTTAATCGAGTTTCTCAGGAGCTCGCACAAACTAAAAGTGGCAAAGGTCGAGATGTCCCCTGCAACGATCACCTTCGCGAAGAACTGAAGGTTTGGTGTATGAGTAATACGATTGCCATGGATGACTTAGTTTTTTCTACCGAAACTGGGCTCCCCATTTGTCATGAAAATTTCATCGCCCGAAGATTTAAACAAGATATCAGGGCCTGGGGCGGAAAGACAATTCGCTTCCATGACCTGCGCCATACGGCGATCACTCTTTTGATTTCTAAAAAAGTTGATATCAAAACAGTTAAAGAAATTGCCGGGCATGCAAATATTCAAACAACAATGAACTACTCACACCTGCTCAGCGATGCGGTCGAAAAAGTATCAAAGGAATTTCAGATTATTCCTGCAGAAAAATATGCTGATCTCAAGTTAGTAGTTAACCCTGAAGATCATGACATCTCTTGTGCAAGATAATCTTTTTCATTTCGTTTGAGCTCGTATTTGTTCGATAGTTGGTGGACCCTTTGTGGACCCTTTTCCGAATTTTGATGGTTTTAGAATGAAAAAAGGGTTATTGCCTTTCAGCGATAACCCTTTGATATTCTTTAACAAATCCGTCGAGAAAATTGGTTGCGGGGGCAGGATTTGAACCTACGACCTTCGGGTTATGAGCCCGACGAGCTACCAGACTGCTCCACCCCGCGACAGAGTTTGTTCAGAGGATTCAGTTGTATAGAAGTAAGGGGGTGGGGTCAACCTTTCCTTCTGTTTATTTTCGGATTCTCTTTTTATGCCACCTTGTATCATGCGAGCTTTACAAGCAAGATCAGCAACTTGCCTCATATAGTGGCAGCAATCTTACATATTCGCTGTGGCGTCTTCGATCTCTATGTTTTCATACAAGTCTTGAGCTTGCTGGATGAACTTAACGAAATCATCTACGTTCGCAAAAGAGGTCCACCCACGATTCTCCCCGATCACAAAACATGCGCTCACGCCAAAATCATAATCTTTCGGTCGGATATAAGGGAAAATGACTCTGACAGGCTCCCCTTGCGCCTTAAAGACTCTTCCAAAGTGACGAAGCTCAAAGGTGCTTGAGGTGATCGTGATCGAAGATGAGAAGTGATGAAACAAACTTCGCGCAAAGGCGAAAAAGAAAAATATCATCAGAAAGCCAGCTAAGATCTTATACTCAGGAACGACGTCGATCGCCAGACCTCCCATAGTAATAAAAATCAAACTAAACAGAAGATCTGGAATAAGACTCTTCATCGCGCGGCCGGTAACTTTAATTTCGTCTTTAGTGTATGCAATTTTCACAATCGCATCCTAACTGCCCGCCCCTGATAGAGTCAAAGTGCCTTTTCCGTTGCTATCAGCAGTGGCTCTTGTAAAGTGCGCCCATGCAAAACATCACTTACAGCACTTTAAACTTTCAGAAACCCAGTGAAATATATCGAGCCGCACAAATTCACGAAAGTGCACCCCTGAACTGGGATCCCACTTATCGGGTCACAGAAGAAAGAATTCAAAACTGGTGTAAGTTCCTTCGAAACTCTGCCGAGAACAAGGATCTCTTAATGCTCTTTGCTAAAACCGCTGAAGGTGAAATCATCGGAATGCACTGGGTGGCTCTTTCCGACAGACAGGGCGAGAAAGTCGCACATATTCATTCCCTGTGGGTTTCTGGCGACCACCGCGAACAAGGCATAGGCAAGGAGCTCAAGCGTTTGGGCGAACAATGGGCGAAGAAGAATGGCGCTGTGATGATGATCACGGGAGTCTTCTATAGCAACCAGGACATGATCGAATTTAATATTAAGATGGGATTCAAACCTCAACAGGTCGAAATGACGAAAAAACTGTAAGAGGGAGCAGCTCCCTCTTAACTCAGCAGACTAAGCCTTGGACATTTTAAATTTTTTGCGAAGATTTTCTTCAGTAAGACGGATCTCTTCGGCCAAAACCACTTCGAACAATTTCTCTGAAGAGATCTTATATAGATCCGCTAGCTTTTTAAGAATAGAAATGGGTGGAGCGGCAATTCCGCGCTCCCAGTTAGATACAAATTGTGGTGTGTCGTATTTAAGATATTCAGAAACTTCTTTTTGAGAGAGACCCGCTTTAAGGCGGCCTTCTTTTAGAAAACTTGCTAGCTTACTTAACTTTTCGCCCATGCTGTTACTCCCGAAGATTTATAAAACTAACAGGAAGTTATTGCGGGAACAAGCATTCTAAAATCTGATTCGGTTTTTTAAGAACCAATTCTGGAGCGTACTGTACATTTGTTAGATAAAGCTATTTAGTTTATATTTGCTAAGCAAGCCAGTAGCGCTGAGTTCTGTTCCGAATCTCTTTGAACTGTTGTGTTGTGGAAAATTCTTACTTTAAGAGAAGAGAAAAACTGCATCATAGAAGCCTCCTTAATTTGTTATTGCTTCGATAGACTCATAATAGCAAATCCACCCTCCCTCTAAAAGACGCATAAATAGAATTCGAATATGCGCAAAATGAATAATAACTTTCAACAGCCAGACTCTTGTCTTGATGCTGTGAGCAGATACAACATGCGCTCCCATTCACCCTTGGGTTAAACTGATAGCAGCGGTTCTGGTTCTCATTTTTAGGAGGCCTCTATGAAGAAAGAACAGATAGGGAAACCTAGCAGCAAGATCAAACCCGCAGGCGAAATCACAGCACAACCGCAACGCTCCTCCACACACAAACATCCGCCTGACTTTGACCCTCGCGACGAGCAGATCGACTACGGTGAAACCAGCCTGCACGATGCAAAGATGTCGGGGTACTCTGACAGAAAAGGTCGTGCCGTTTCCATGACCAAAGAAGATATTGAGGGCTCACCGACCGGAGCCCTCACAGACATTGGTGCCGGGCGCTCCTCGGTGATTCATGAAAAGAAAAAACAGAAAGATCATTGAAGACGATTAGACTTCCATTACTCGTCGCAATATCGCTATGCTCTAGGGTATAAATCCTAACCACCCTAGAGAGGTTCCTATGTCAGGCAATGTTCACGATTTCAAAGTAGCAGATATCAGCGGCAAGCCCGTTCAACTTGAGCAATACAAAGGCAAAGTCCTTCTTATTGTGAATACTGCTTCAAAATGCGGACTCACTCCTCAATACACTGATCTTGCAAGTCTCTACGAGAAATATAAAAACAACGGTCTTGAAATTCTTGGCTTTCCAGCAAATGAATTCGCCGGGCAAGAACCCGGTTCTAACGACGAGATCAAAGACTTTTGCACGATGAATTTCGGCATCAAATTCCCGATGTTTTCCAAAGTTGTCGTGAAGGGCGAAGGACAGCATCCGCTGTACAACTATCTAACCCAAACAATTCCTCACACGACTAAAAATCCAGACAGTCATTTCGAAAAGACATTGAACGAATATGGTGAGTTCCGCACAAATCCATCCGATGTTCTTTGGAACTTTGAAAAATTCTTGATTGGTCGCGATGGAAAAGTGGTGGGCCGTTTTGCGCCAGACATGAATCCCCATGATGAAATCCTGACTAAGGCCATTGAAAAAGCTCTTGCGTAATTAACCCCTCAGGAGCCTCGTGAATCTGCAAACTTACCTACAAGCACGTCTGAGCCTCGCGGCCAAACAAAGCACCACCAGAGTGATGTGTGCCCATTGCCTGCAGCCAGACGTGGGTTGCTATTGCCCCTCCATCCAGAGATTTGATCCCGGGATGGAGTTTGTAATTCTGATTCACCCCATCGAAGTTCGCCGCCGCATTGCCACTGGAAGAATGTCCTCTTTGTGTTTGGAAAATTCTCACATGATTTCGGGCGAAGATTACTCCAACAATGCGCAAGTGAATGCATTGATTGCGGACCCTGATTTTCATTCTGTGATTCTTTATCCAGGAGCGGATTCAAAGGATTTGACCCCAATGACCGAAACAGAAAAAGCCGAGCTTTTTCCCGTCGGAAGAAAACTGCGCATCTTCGTCATTGATGGTACCTGGGCCACGGCAAAAAAGATGGTCCGCAAAAGTGCGAATATCAAAGCCTTGCCTAAAATTTGCTTTTCCCCTGCAAAACCTTCAAACTTTCGCGTGCGCAGACAGCCCAATACACATTGTTTCTCAACTATTGAAGCAATACACCAGAGCATCGAATTACTCGGTTCAGTCAGCGGCTTTAACACTGCTTCTCGCTGCCATGATAATTTACTTCAAGTCTTTGATAAGATGGTCGAACGACAACTGGACTACGTGAAAGATTCCTATGCACGCTCGGGCAAGGATCCATTGAGTCGCGAACGCAAACGTCAAGGTGATTGCTTAGCCTGAGTTCTAGCCTGAATACAGAGCTGATCACATCGCTCGTTAAAGACAACGCCCGCGTGCGCGCGCACCCACCGCCAAGAAATAGAGTGCTGTTCGTTTAAAGAATCCAGTATTTTGATTTGATCAACGCTTGGGATCTCTTGACCGGTTTTCTTAAGCCACCCGTTTTGCTTCCAATCCGACAACCACAGAGTCATGGTATCAACCAAGATACGTGAGTCTGAATAAAGAGTGGCCTTGGTTCCTAACGGCAAAGAACGCAGAGCCTCTATGGCCGCTTGAAACTCCATCCGCGTGCAATTGGTCTTTCTTGCTGGGCCCGAATCCTCTTTGGTTATTTGACCATTCTTAACTTGAACATAAGCCCAAGCACCTCGACCGGCTTTCCAGCTTCCGTCAGTATAGATTTCAAAAACAGGCGACTTATCTTTTGTGCAGATAAATTGAACTAATTTCTGAAAAACTCTCTTCACTGCTCTCGACACCGTTCCTCCGACTTTTATTCAATCATGCCCGCCCGGTTAAATGAACAAAGTTTTATCGACGCACTCCCCTCCAATCGACCTCAGATGCAAAGAAACAGATTTAGAGCCTCTCGCATTCACTTGATTTTCATTATTTCTCATTAGACAGGGTTCTCTTTTAGAAAAGAACCCAATCGAGTATATCTGTCGCCCTATGATTCGATCTTTTCGCAAATGGCACCGCTGGATATCTGTCGCAATAGCTCTTCCCTTCGTGATCACACTCACGACGGGTATTTTGCTGGCGACTCGTGGCTTTAATTCTTGGGTTCAGCCCG
The DNA here is from genome assembly GCF_029531655.1 of Bdellovibrio svalbardensis. NCBI lineage: Bacteria > Pseudomonadati > Bdellovibrionota > Bdellovibrionia > Bdellovibrionales > Pseudobdellovibrionaceae > Bdellovibrio > Bdellovibrio svalbardensis. The sequence continues at coordinate 716,759 of NZ_JANRMI010000002.1, read as the reverse complement.
AGTACGCGCCCATCAAAACAGGCTTGAGTGTTTCTTTTGAACAAATTCTAACCGCTGCTCAAAGTATCCCTGAAGCCAAAATTAAAAGCTGGAAGGATGTTTCACAAATAGATATCCGACCTGCTACTGGAAATATCCGCCTGCGCGCGAAGAACACCCAATGGGAAATTCAAATCGACGGAGCCACCGGCCAGGTAACGGGAACGGGAATACGCAGGGCCTCTTTTCTTACTTCACTCCATGAGGGAGCTTATTTTGGTCCCTTCGTAAGATATGGTGTCTTTCTGCCTAGCGCTCTTGGCGTCTTCTTCCTGTTGGCGTCAGGAATCGCAATATTTACTCAACCATATTTTAATAAAAGAAAAAAGAAACTTAGCCAAGGATCAACCCCATGAACTTTACTCAATTCTCTAGTGAAGAAAAAAAGAATTTTGCCAAGGGATTTCGCTTTGGTCTTGAATCAGAATATCTCGTCGTAAAAAAAGACGACTTCACTCCATTGTGGCATCATGATCTGACTTTTGAACTTTTGAACGACATCTTCGAGACCGTTCCTTTGGATGGAATTCCTTCGTGCGATGGATTGGACCTCGAGCCTCCGCAAACAAAATTAATGCCTTTCGTGGTCGAAGGTTACCATCTTCCAGATATGGATGTGGGAGCAAAAGAAATTTTACCAAAGGGAGTTGAGATTCGGACTCCGGTCTGTGACAGCCTTGAACATGTCTTGCAAGTTCACACCACATTGTTTCATCGCCTCAAGACAGCAATGAATGAACACGGATACGATCTGGTCTGTCTTTCACATCACCCTATACATTCAAAATTTTCCGGCCCCCAAAACAAACGTCGCCATGATTACTGGCAGTGGTCTATGGAAGTTATGACGACCTTTGGTCCGGATATTAACGTGAGCCTGCCAGAAACTCTCGCGGCGATGGTCAACGAAGAAGAACTTGAAGCTAAGATCAACTACTATGGACCAGCGTTGTCAGCCCTGAGCGTGGCATCTCCATTCTGTGATGGCGCCCCTTGGGAATTGCGTGAAGGTTTTGGAAAAAGCTTCCGCATGCACAAACGCAGCTATATCGCACCTCCGATTGAGTTTCACCCAACTGAAAAAAATCGCTATGAATTCAAAGTGTTCGATATGCCGAATTCTGTTGAAGAAATTGAAGCGCAATTTCTATCTTTCCTTGCCTTGGTCTTGGATGAAGGACTTCAAGGGCGCGCCACCAAGCAGACTCGCATCTATGATCTAGGCCAAGTGGCTCGTCATGGCTTGCAAGCTGAAGATATGTCTGCGCGCGCAACTGAATTGCTTGAGCGGGCCCCCGCTGTTCTTAAAGAATGGGGCTATGATGCCAAAGCACTTGAGGTTTTCAAAAAGCGTGTTTTGACTGGAAAGACTCCGGCGGACGATATGATTGAAATGTTTCAACAGACCAAGTCATTGAAAGACGTTCTGAAGTCTCGCAGTCAGTTCCGAGTTTAATAATGAACAAGCCTCCTTGCTCTTCAATTCAAACTGACCTATCAAAGGTGAAATCGGGAGATTGGTTTCTTCCGATGACCATCAAAGAGATAAATCAGCACGCTTTGATTGCAGAGGCACTCTCTCGAGGAGCGGTGGGCTTTACCTACGAACAAGGTCAGCGCGACTCTTTTGATTCATCCTTACTGAAAACTTCGAACTTTGCGGTTCCCAATCTTCGTGATTATCTGTTTTCTTTGGCTCGTGAAAAGCGAGCCCAAATCAATCCTCAGATTGCAGTCATTGCGGGAAGCGCTGGCAAGACCAGCGTGAAAGAACTTGTGGGTGCGATTTTAAAATCCTGGCATCCTCAAAAATATTTTATCAGCCCGGACAATCAAAATACTAAAATTGCCTTAGCAACGCAGATTTTACGTCTGCCTTCTGATTGCCAATGCGCCAGTTTCGAAATGGGTGCACGGCGCGTGAACGACTTCGCCATTCCGCTCAGTTATTTACAACCTTCCGTGGTTGCGTTGTTAAATATCGGAAGCGCACATGTTGGAGAGTTTGGCTGCAAAGAAAATCTTTGGAACGAAAAAATCTCCTGCCTCAATTCTGAATCCGCTAAATCCTTGGTCGTTCCTTCTGACAACCTTTTAATTCTTGAATATGCCATGCAAACTGGAAAGAATGTTCTTTCCTTTGGTTACTCCAAACAAAGCTCAATCCGGATTTTAGACGAGACCACTGAGCAAATTACGTTGCGGATCATGGACGACACCGTGAAACTTGACTGCCCTTTTCAGGGGGCAGCAAAAGCACTCAATGTTGCAGCATCTGTCGCTGTCGCCAAATCCATGGGCGCGCCTTTATCTGCAATACAAGATGGTCTGCAAAAATTTGACGGAGTTCCTCGCCGTTTTCAGCTCTTCCAGTGGGACCGAGTGACGGCCATTGATGACGCTTTCAACGCCAGCCCTGAAAGTTATGCCGAAGGCCTTCAACGGCTGAAGAAACTTTCAAACGAAAAGCGCCTGCTGTTGGTTTTAGGATCGATGCTTGAGCTGGGAGAATCTGCCGAAGCAGAGCATCGTAAAGTTGCTCATCAAATTAAAGATCTCTTTGGCTTATCTGCGCGTGTTGCCGTAGCAACTGTTGGAACTGAAGCTAATTGGATTCATCAGGAATTGAAAAGCTTGGGGTTTTCTTCAGACCAGCTACAACATTTTCAATCAGCTGCGGATGCTCGTAGGATTCAAAATCAACGCCTTGAATTTGATCTGATTTATTTTAAAGGTTCCAAATCTATTCAGTTGCAAACTATTTTTGGTGACTCATGAATTCCGCCAACTCTTTGTACGCTCAGGACTTTGGAAATCTACAGATCGCCATGGCTTTCGTTTTGGTTCTTGTTGCCATGGCCATCTCAAAACTTCTTAAGCTTGATCTGAAAAAAGACTTCTTCATAGCGTCGCTGCGCACCACTCTACAACTCATCGGAGTTGGCTATATCCTAAGGTGGGTTTTTAAAAGCGAATCCCTTGTCGTCAATCTACTCATTCTTTTAGTTATGACCCTGGTCGCAGCACAGGCAGTCACTTCTCGTTTAAAACAAAAGAACTTGAAATATTATGTTGCAGCACTTGTTGCACTTCTTGCCAGTGTTTGGCCTTTAGGTTTTATTGCCTTGGAGGTGTTCTTCCGCGCGCAAGCTCTGCAACAGTCGATTTTCTTTATACCCTTTATGGGCGTACTCATGGGCAATGCCCTGTCTGCCATTTCATTGGCCTTCGTCGGACTAGAAAGAGTGCGTGCCGAGAATATTTTAGAAATTGAAACTTTCAAAGCTCTGGGTGCAAATTCCTTTGAAGCTTGTCAGCGTCTTTACCGTGATCTTTTGCGTAACGCCCTTACTCCCAATCTGAATGGAATGACCATCGTAGGAATCGTGAGTTTGCCGGGTGTGATGGCCGGTCAGCTAATCGGCGGCGTCGATCCCGTCACTGCGGCCCGCTTTCAAATCCTGGTTATGTTTCTAATCTTACTGACCGCGATGGTTGGAACTTTGGTGGCCCTTGGCCTGAACCATTTTTTCTTTATGCCTTCGTGGTTAACCTCCCAGGAACAACCTTGGAGCTTCCCCTTAGAGCAGCATGAAAAACTCGTACTCAGCGGACCTTCTGGAACCGGAAAGAGTCGTCTGCTAAAGTCCATGAGACTTTTAGATTTGGAATCCGTGCGCGCAACACTGCAAAACAAATCTTCAGTCAAACTTCTTGAAAGCAGCTCATTAAAAACTCAATATCTTCATCAAAGAGCTTTCTTTATTCCGGGAACCGTTGAAGAAAACCTGCGCTGGCCTTTCAGTTTTAAGAACAACAGCGAGAAAATCTATAAAGCTGATAGAATTCAGAAATTTTTGAAAAAGCTGGGGCTTCCACCAGATATCCTTCAAAAAAATGCGACAACACTTTCAGGCGGTGAAGGTCAATTGATTCACCTGATCCGCAGTCTGCAGTTCGACCCTCAGGTACTTTTCCTCGATGAACCTAGCTCCTCCCTGGATTCACAGAAGACGGAGCTGCTGGAAGCTTTTTTAGACGAATGGACACAACAAAAAAATCATAGCCTCGTTATGATTACGCACAATCGGGATCAAACAAAACGATTTGCATCCAAGGTATTGCTCTTAAAGGACGAAGGTTTAATGTATGAATAAATTTTTACTTTGCTCTTCGTTGATTTTCTCGGTTTGCGCCCAAGCGCAGACATCTTCGTCCCATGTTTCTGGAACTGAGAACATAGCCAATAGATCCGTTCTGAGTGACGAAATCAAGAACAAGACCTTCCAAGAAAATACAGAGATTACAGACGCAAAACTAAAAGCAGATGCAGGCTCCCTATCCCGATACAGTCTGAAATTCAACTTCACCTACAATGGACCGACATTGACCGATCTTTCTGAAAAAGATCAGCCAAATCCAGATGGCAGCATTGGAAGTTTTCAAACTTCTTTAGGGGGTTCCATAGGCGCCCGCTATCGCATCAACTCAAAAAGCACAGTGGGCATTTCCACCGGGCTTAAATCAATTCATCCTTTTCATGGAGCAGAAAGAACTGACTTGAGCAATCCGTCGCTAACCTACGACTACTCAAGTCGCATCGCCGGAATTCAAATGAAGAACTCCCCGGGGTTTGTACTTAGAACCGTCCCTGATTTCACCAAAGTGGGACAATACGGAATGCTTTTAGACAATCACTCGCTGGTCTATGACCTGGGCCCGAGCGGATTTTCCATTGGCACTGATATGGCCGTGGGTTACTTCCTCTACAACCGCGAATACCAAACTGCGGATGGGAAAGCAGCTCGCTATAGTTTTGAATTCAACCCTAATTTGAAATACAATTTTTCAGACAAACTGAGCTTTGTGTTCTCATCCAATATTTCACTTTGGAATCCACGGGGCCGCAGCGACCAATTTGCCTTATTAAATAAATCCATCAACCAAAAATTAGGCCTGGGCTATGCCTACCAACGAGATATCTACATCAATCCCTTTTTGACATTTTATCCGCAGCATTTAACCTGGTCGGGCGTCACTCTAAATCTGACGACAATTTTTTCAGTCTTTTAGGGCTCGACCGTTTTCACTTCGTTGGAACTTTGAAATCTTTTATTGAAAAGTCTTTTTAAAACCTGCTCAGTGAGAGTCACAAGACTGTTTGTCATACGATCCGTCTCTTCAAAGAGTATGGCATATTGCTCACTGGCTTTTTTCTGAGTTTCTGCGAACTGAACATAGGCACCACGCACATCAGGAAACTGATTGCGCAGGACCTCACGCCCGCGCAAAGCCTCACAGAGAAGAGTTAAACTCTCTTCAACACTTTCCGCGAAGACATCGAAGGCTCTGAGTTGGTCTTCAGAGAATTGCAGGGATGATCCTGCCTCCACGGCCATCATAGCATGGGCAAATCTATTTGAGGCTACGGTAACGGCGCTGATGATTTTTAAATCTTCAAAAGTGACACCTCTTTCTAAAGAGATGCGCCCCGAGGCCGCCTGAAAGTTGAATCGCGCCACTCGCGCCTTTTGCCTGAGACTATCCATCTCTGCATCCGACCGAACTGACTTCTTTCGCACCGAGGATGCAATGGCTTTAAAATATTCATGATAAGTTTCCAACATGCGCGCCACCACTTCACTCAATTGAAGTTTTTCTGAAGTTGGCCAGAGCCAATACACGACCAGGGCAATAACTCCTCCTAAGAAAGTATTAATCCCACGAGCCCAGATGACATCTTTGGGGGCAACACCAGTCAGAGCGATTAAGAGGACAACAAGGGCGGCCATGCTCATCGCAAAAATTCCATAATTTGTCGGACCAATCCAGCGAATCAAAAAAGAAAAAAACACAATCAACGAAACACTCACCCAGGGATTATCTGGTAGAATATGAAACAACACAGTTGCCAGGACCAAACCAACCAGAGTGCCAGCCATCCTTAGCAACCCACGACTGAAGGTGGAGGCATAGTCTGGTTTCAGCACGATGGCGATCGTCATTGGCACCCAATAAGCTCGACTCAAATGCAAACTGTGACTGACAAGCTCCCCGATGACGATGCACACCGTAAGACGAATGGCATGGCGAAAGCCCGGCGATTGAAAGGTCATATTCGCGCGCAAAGTTGCCAATGTTCCTCGAAAGCGCATCTTTAAAGGCCGTGAGGCTTCAAGACGTTCCGCCTTTTCAATACCCACTTGTGTGGTCTTCAATGACAAATCGACTGTGGCACGAAGCTGACCTCCCAGGCCTTCCAACTGATAGACCAAATCATTCAAGACGGCCGTCATAAAAGGAGTTTCGGAATCCAGTCTTTGCAGCTTCACTGCTTGAGAAGAATCATCAACCTGAGCCAATAGCTTCGGTCCAACGCCTAAGGGCTGCCCACTCACGACAACCTCTGAGACCGCTCGCAGGATCTGCGCTGTCGTTTCAAGAATTCTGGCCACAGATTCAATGCTCAAGTGCTGGGGATTTTCACGCTGTAAACGCTTTTTAAGACGAATTAAAGACAGGATTGTAATGCGCAGACGCTCGGCTTGGCTTAACAAAGAACGATAGCGACGCGCTTCTGTTCGATCATCACCGGCCAAGGCAACCAAGGCATTCTGAGTTTCAATAGTCTGTAAGCTTCCCATCGGAGTGTCCTTCGCCTGCCCCGTTGAAACCGTAAGAAATGCCAAATCCTGAAATAGATTACTCAAGGCCCGACATTCGGGTTTGTATCTTCGAAGAGGCCACAATCCCACGCTGACAATGGACTGCAAGATGCCTCCAAGGAATGCATAAAGACTTAAATACAAAGCGGCTTCAGGACTCAAAGGCTGTACTGAAAAAATCAAGAACGTGGCCAACCCCATCACGCCCAAGTCGGCAGCGATCGCATCAACTACCACTAACATTCCGGCAAAAAAAGCCCCGACAGTGAGGAAGATAAACATCAATGTGGAATCATGGGCGGATAGAACCGAAATAAAAACCGCCACCGCCGACAGTACAGAAGCCGTTAGCATTCTTTTGGCGCGATCTAAATACGCATCCGAACGATCAGAAAAACAAACATTCAGGGCGCCAATCGCGATCGAAAGCCCAATTTTAGGTGAACCAACCAAGAAACCAATACCAACAGACAAAGCCATCCCGAGGGCCGCACGAAACCCCAACCAAGGTTCCATTTTATTTTTCTCAAATCGCCCTAGCTGAGCCCAAAAACCACTCATTTTACCCATGAACTCAGACTACTCCTCGAAATTTCTGAAAGGTACTGATTTTGACACACTTCATTCGAAATCAAATTTTCTGGAGAAACTTCCAAAGTAGTCATAAATTGGGCGTACAGACAGAAGGAGCTCTTAATATGGCATTTCGTTGGATTGGAAAATCAGAAGACGGCAAAACTGTGACTTTGCGTCGCCTTGAAGATTGTCAAATGCCGTTTCCTCCGTATGCCACTTCTGAATGGATTAAAAGCAACGTTGATATTATTCGCGTTGGTGCCGTCCTGGATGTCGAAACCACAGGCCTCAATCAGAACGAAGATGTCATCATTGAGTTGGGGCTTCGTCAGTTTCTTTTCAATAAAAACACAGGCGAGATTCTAAAGCTGGGCAAGTCCTATTCCTCTTTCCAGGATCCAGAACGAGAGTTGCCAAAAGAGATCGTCGCTTTAACCGGCATCACCGATGAAATGGTGGCTGGCCAAAAGATTGATTGGGAAATGGTCAATTCATTGATTCACGAGAGTGCCGTTGTCATCGCTCACAATGCTCGCTTTGACCGACCATTTATTGATAAAAAATCAAAACCTTCTACCGAGAAAATCTGGGCCTGTTCGTTGAAACAAATTGATTGGAATGTGAAAGGATATTTTAGTTCTAAGCTGGAACTCTTGAATATCTATCACGGCTTCTTCACTGATTCACACCGTGCACTGAATGATGCGGATGCCTTGCTTTACCTTTTGAGCCAAACGGATCCCGCTACTAACAAACCTTATTTCTTCGAACTAGCAAATAATGCAAAGAGATTGATGACTCAAGTAGTGGCAACGGCTGCTCCGTTTGATGCAAAAGATCATCTTAAGGGGCGCGGTTACAATTGGGACAGCGTCAATCGTTTCTGGGCAAAAACTATTTTCAAAGATGATGTGCCTGCGGAAATTTCCTGGCTCGAGGATTCTGTTTACTGTGGCCCCTTTGGCGGAATTACCCGCGACATCGCCCTGACTGACGGATTTAAAAACTAGTTGATTTAAAAGTCCTGCCCTGACTGCAAGGGCAGCTTTTTTTTCAGCCTAGACGTCCTGCTGACTAATTTTGAGAATTTATTTTTAGTCCAGGGCTTTTCCCATTAGCGAATTAAAAGCTCTTCAAGATTCAATCTGAAAAATATCTTTGCACATTTCAAAAACCTCCTCGAGCCAAACTGTCTAAATTCTGTTCATCCAAAAATATGGACCTGTCCCTGTATTGTGATTTGTCCAGCCAACAAGATAGGATCATTCAAAGGCCACAAACCGAAGAGGAAGGTTATGACCAACCAATTACTTTCAAAATTTATAATTGCTCTGGTGATCTCACAAAGCATCGTTGCATGCAAATTGACTCCAGACTCTGGATCTTCCTCAGGCACTACAGATGGTGGAAGCAATACTTCACAAGGCGGTGGCACTGTTCAACCATCACCTTCACCATCTCCCACACCAAGTCCGGTGCCGACTCCAAGTCCGACACCGAGCCCAACACCATCACCAACTCCTTCTCCAACACCTCCTCCAACATCTGGAGACTCAACGGGGTCCCCTGATGTCAACTGCGGAACAGCGGTAGCAGGAATATTGGATGCGGGAACAATCTCGATCAACAATGGTGGTGTGTTAACTAATAGCATGCAGGTGAACCTTTCTTTAGATCGCCAGTTCGTGAGATCCATGAAGATCAGCAACACTCCGGATTGTTCTTGCGGTACATGGGAACCCGTTGCTGCGACCAAAAATTGGACACTTGGAAAAGCTAACGGCGTCAATGCCGTCAGTGTTCAGTTTCGTGACTACGATGGCAGCTTAACTATTTGCGCCTCTGCAAGCATCAAACACGACAACCTGCCACCACAGATTTCTTTGGTCGCGGCAGCTGGCAACACTTACCTCACTGCCACCAACAATATCTTCAACTATGCCGCGACAGATGCTGGTTCAGGAGTTAAAGCCGTTTCATGCAGCCTTGATGGACAAGCTGTTAGTTGCGCAGGCAATTCAGGCTCTATTGCGACTTCCAATCTTTCATCCGGCACTCACAAAGTTGTCGTCACTGCGACTGACAATCTCAATCAATCTGCTTCAGCGAACTTGAGCTTTACGATCTCAAGCCCTTACCGTGAAATCACCCAGAACAAATCAGTCACCGCAGATAACAAAGTGGACATCTTGGTTGTGGTCGACAACTCTCCGTCCATGCAAGACGTTCAAAAAAATATGGCAAAACGCGTGAGCTCATTGATGGACCAGGTAAAAAATCTTGATTACCGTATTGCCGTCACGACCACAGATCCCTCAAGCAAAACCGTCGGCGACGGTCGCTTACTTCCACTGACTGGCTTTACAAATCAATATGTGATCACTCCAGCCATGGGGCTTGCGAATGCACAGACAGCTCTGAGCAATACGGTACAACGCCCTGAAGTTGGTTCAGCCAGCGAGCAAGGTATTTACGCCACTTACCGTGTTATCGAAAGAGCCCTTGCCGGAGAAGTAAATCAAAAGGCCTTGTTCAGACCTGATGCTGCTTTCTCTGTGATTCTTATTAGTGACGCCAATGAATCTGCAACTGGAGCCAAAAACAAGCCCCAGAACTTGATCGACTTTGTAAAATCCAACTGGCCAAATAAGAGATTTAATTTCAACTCCATCATTGTCAGACCCAATGATTCTGCCTGCTTGAGTGCGGGTCGAGAAGCCTATGGTCCGACTTATGATGCGCTCTCACGTCTTTTGGGTTTTGGAACAGTGGGTGGCTCTATCATCGGTAGCGTTTGCGCCAGTGATTACGGAGCACAGCTTTCTGGTATCGGCCAAAGCGTTCAACAGATGACGAAGACTTTGGATTTGGAATGCGCACCTATTGGCAGCACCCAATCAGCTGTTCTGGTTTTAAAAGATGGTTCGAACTATACAGACGCTTATGAAATTCAAGGATTGAAGATTGTTTTCCAAAACAGTCTTCCGGCGGGAAAATATACTTTAAGCTACAAATGCCAATAGATAGAAATATAGTAATCGGCTGATCGGATAAAAAAAGAGCTGACTTAGATAGTCAGCTCTTTTGAATTTACTGAACAGAGAGAATCTCATACTCGAGAACCTGATTGCCTCTTTCGACCAAAGCAACCTGCCCTGCTTTCAAACCCAACAGAGCCTCTCCCAAAGGACTATTTGGCGTAATAGTCTGCAATCGCTGACCTTCGAACTCAATATTCAAACCACCCCCCTTGGGTAATATGAACAGAAAGAACACCTTATCATTGAGATCCACCTCGACCAACGCCGTTGCTGAAATCGGATCCTGCGGACCGAAGCTTTTAGGTTCAAGATGCTTATAAAGAACCAAGAGTTCCTCAGTATCAACAATTCGTTTTGACTGAGCCCCTGCCAGATAAGAAGCTTCCAGTCCGCGAGTGTCATACTCGTTTTCAGGCTTACTTTCCTCATGGGTAGCAGCTTCTGCTGTCACACGAGCCGCTTCCTTCAGAATCGCCAAGTCATTCATAAGTTGCTGTCGAATGTGATTAATGAGTTTCTGCTTGTCCACGAAAGTACCCCCACCATCAGACATGTTAGATCAGGCATGATACTGCAAATAGAACTCAGGGACAACATGAACCTAGAGTCCGATTGCTATCCTTCCTGTTCTGTGACAGCATTGAGTTCTATGTCAGACTCAATTCTTGCCATCGACTTCGGAACCAGCAACTCACTTGTGGGCGCCTTTCATCAAGGTAAAGCTTTACCGGCTTTACCTTTGGATCCCAAAGCCGCAGATCCTTCAATGATGAGAACCTTGCTTTACTTTCCCCATGCAGATCTTTGCTATTACGGAGCTGAAGCGATTGATCAATACATTGAGCAAGATATGGAAGGACGTCTCTTCCGATCCTTCAAGTCGCATCTACCCAATCAAAACTATCTGGGCACCATTTTAGACAATCGCATTCTGACTTTAGAGAATCTGGTGGGCATTTTTCTTCTGGAACTCAAAAAGCGGGCTGAAAAATGCTTAGGCACCACTGTCGATCGCGCCGTGATCGGCCGACCGGCAAGATACTCCATGGATCCAGTCGCGGACGGCTTTGCACTACACCGCATGGAAAAAGCCGCACAATGGGCCGGCTTCAAAGAAGTGCAATTCGTCCCAGAACCCTTGGCGGCGGCTTTCGACTATCGTCGACAAATTGAAAAAGAAAAAATTGTCCTTATCGGCGACTTTGGCGGAGGAACCTCCGACTTTACTTTAATTAAACTTCGTCCCGACGGCTTTGATAAAAAAGATGTCCTGGCAATTGATGGCTGCCCACTTGCTGGGGACGCTTTGGACAGTGTTTTCATGAGTCACAAGTTGAATGAACACTTCGGAGCTAAGTCACGCTACCGCCTCCCAATGAGTAGCAATGTATTAACGATGCCGCCAGCGATCACCCAAAAACTCAATCATCCAGCTCATATTGTGCATCTCAAAGAACGAGACACCTATGAGTTTATTCGCGAAGTGCGCAAATGCTCTTTAACCGGTAAAGACAAAGATTCTATAGATCGACTGTTTATTCTTTTGGAAGATCAACAGATCTTTCCATTTTTCGAAAGCATTGAAAAAACCAAACGAGCCCTTTCCGCCAACGAAACGGCCACCTTCCATTTTGACTATCCAGATATTGAAACCAAAGAAGACTTCACGAGCTCACAATTTATTCAATGGGCCGAAGACACACGCAGTAAAATCTTTGAAGCATTGGACCGCTGCCTTGAATCAGCCAATATCACTCCTGAGCAAGTGGATTTAGTCTGCCTCACTGGCGGAACTGCGAAGGTTCCCTTTATTCAAGGTGAGTTGGAAAAGCGCTTTGGCAAAGAACGCCTACAAACTCAATCTCACTTCCATTCTGTTCTTGGGGGATTGGTCGAATCCGCCGCTTTTTGGGGTCAAGGCCAAAGAGTTGTAGATTAGCCTCTCTTTTCAAGATTTTAGCCTGTCTCAAATTTAGATGTTAGAAATAACCAGCTGTTAATTTTCATTAGACAGCTGTCTAGGTATTTCAACTCGGAATGACTTTGCGTCGATCTGAATCAATCTGGAATTGGCCCTCTCTTTGCTTTTACCTTAAATCACACAACGACATTCAAACAGGGGGATTCATGATGAAGACGCAAGTCATTCTAACGGGTATTTCTATTGTTCCAAAAACTTTCAAAAAGGAAAAAGACCTCGATGTGCAAATCATCGAAAATGCTTACAACATCCGCGAGCTCGCAAACCAAAATAAAGAAGTCATGGTGGTCGTCGCTTATCTGCCGTTCATAGAAATGCGCCACTATGATCTGTATACACACTTCCAAAAAACACATCCACATATGCAAATAATTTTTGTCGTCAATGAACTTTCAGGAAATATGAAACTGAAGCTCAAGCACAATGAGGATTTCATCGTGCTTTGGAAAACCGAAGAAAATAGCCTGATCGAAAATATCCACCGCGCCCTTGAAGGGAAACGCATCAAATTGCGCCAAGACCGACGAGAACCCCACGATGTCAAAGGCCTCTTAAGTCCTTCAACACTTCCAAGTGGTGGAATGAACAGCATATCGAAAGGATTCAAGCCCATGCTTCCTGGTAACTTCGAAAACCTGTCCCAACATGGCTCCTGCGTAAAAATAGCAGCCAAGTACTACGAACCGAAGGATTTCGTAAACCTTTCATATCAAAACAAAGAAGGAGAATTCATCACCATTCAGGGCCAAGTTCGCTGGTCCAAATGGAATAAGGAAGAACAAACCCAAGAACTGGGGCTTCATTTCGTCTCATCAAATTAAAGAAAGACTGTCTAAAATACGCGCTTAACACGAGTGGAAATTCTGCGCCGACAAAATATTAAAACAACAGAAAAAGTCGGCGCGGAATTTATTTCTTTTGCAGAAAGCGAACAATCTTAAGAATCAAGATTCGCGGTGAAATGCGCAATGACTGCACCATGATCTTATTCATGAAGCCATGGATGGCCACCGCTTTTTTATTTTTAAAGGCATGATACCCATATTCCGCAACGACCTTTGCATCAGGAATATTAAGCAACTTAAAAAGAACAGCCTTGTCCATTTTAGCGGCCTCCTGAAACCCAGAACGCGTAGGTCCGGGACAAAGACTTGTGACATGAACACCCGTGTCCTTCAATTCTTCATTCAAAGCTTCTGAAAAACTCAATACAAATGCCTTCGTGGCATAATAGACCGCCATAAAGGGACCAGGCTGAAATGCTGCCGTCGAAGCCACATTTAAAATTCCGCCTGATTTTCTTTCAACCATTTTTGGAAGAAACATATGAGTGAGTTTGACCAGAGACTCAATATTCAAACGAATCATGTGTTCTTGTTTTTTCCAATCGGAATCCACAAAAGCCTCGTTGTCACCGACACCCGCATTGTTAATTAAATTCTCAACAAAAATTTCATTGTTCTGACAAAAGGCTTCAAGTCTTCTACATTCTTCTGGATTGCTAAGATCCGCCTCTAAAACATGAACTTTCACACCATGAAGCTTAACAAGCTCTGCGGCCAAATCTTCCAAGATGAGCTTGGAACGCGCTGACAGCACCAGATTGCACCCATTCTTGGCGAAGATTTTTGCAAATTCATAACCTATACCGCTGCTGGCACCGGTAATTAGAGTGTAGTTAGACATCAAACATCCCCCCAAAAAAAGAAAAATATAAACAGGATTAGAAAATCTTCTTTTCAGAAAGAAATCAAGCTGCGTTCACACTTGCTTCACCACAAAAAACATGCGTTCATTTAGATCATGGTAGAAGCACTAAGAAATAAATCACATTGGGTTATCGGCATTGTGCTGTTCGCACTCTTTGCCGTTTTCTTTTATATCAATTTCCCCTTCCTGCTTCCCTTTATACTGGCTGGAATTTTCGCCCTCGCCTTGAATGATTTCATCAACCGTCAGGCCGCAAAAAGAAAATTGCCTCGCTGGGCGATAATCACACTCGTGATGCTCACTGGCCTTGCAACCTTCTGGATCCCGATTTGCCTGGCAACCTACCGCATTGTGAATGTGGTCAAAGTGCCGGATCACCTTAGTTCTGGACATGTCTCAGAACAAGTGACCGCATTGAAGAACTTCGCGGTAGGTTTGGTACAAAAATTCTCTGATTTTACCGGTGTCGACATGGCCTCCCCTGTTCGCGACACTCTTGACAACTTACTTCATAAAATTGGTGTTTTTGTTTTTGAGGCTTCGAGCAACTTCCTCAGCTCCGCCCCTTCTGTGATCTTTAATACCTTTGTGTTTTTGCTATTCGTGGTCGTTTTGCTTTCTCAAGCAGGAAAGCTTAAGGAATTCGTCATCAAGTACAGCCCCATCGACGAGCCTCTCACTAAAAAATTTATTGCCGTCCTGAAGGTCAGCTGCTCCACGACTCTGTTTTCAACTTTCGTAATAGGTGTTATCCAGGCGACCATCATTGGACTTGGCAGTCTTATTTTTAATGAAGGAGATTTCTGGATTGTCACTCCCATAACCTTTGTATTGTCTTTCATCCCTGTTATTGGCGCAGCCCCTGTGGGCTTTGTTTTGGCAATACTTGCTTTTATTGGTGGCCGAACTGGCTCCGGAATCGGTATGGTTGCCTTCTCAATTGTTGGCGGAACGATCGACAACGTTTTGAAACCGATCATGGTGGGTGGCAAAGATCTGGATATCTCACCAGTGATTGGTTTTACCTGCGTCGTGGGCGCTATCATCATGATGGGACTACCAGGACTTCTGATCGGCCCTGTCATCATGAATGTTTTTGCGCGAATGACACCGTTATTACTTTCTGAATTGAAACAAAAATAAAAAGGAGTTCACTATGAAAAGGATTTTGTTACTGTCTCTTAGTTTGATTTTTCTAAGTTTACAATCATTTGCCCAAGACGATATGGAAGCCATGCGCATTGTCTATGTCGATAGCAGCGGAACTGATTCTGGCTACTGCCGTTCGGACGACTATTTCTGCCCAAGAACACTGAAAGACCGTGCCGAGCGCAACGCCACTCAAGAAGCGCAAAACAGATGCTACCTCAACTCGGGTTCACCACTAACGTATACTGCAAGTTGCAACACATACTGTACGCCTTCATATATTCCACCAAACACAAGTGCTTATGTAACATGCCGCTCAAGCTGCAGAATGCAATGTGAAGTAAAAGATTAATAAATTCCAGACACTTTAAATAGAAAAGGCAGGATTTAAATCCTGCCTTTTTTTTTCACTATCATTTTTTGATTTTGTAACTACAGCTTGCGAATGACTGACTTAAAGAAGTCATTGCCCTTATCGTCTACAATGATGAAGGCCGGGAAGTCTTTCACCTCAATTTTCCAGACTGATTCCATTCCAAGTTCGGGGAAATCAAGCACCTCCACCTTCGTGATGCACTCTTTACCCAAACGCGCAGCAGGTCCACCGATAGAACCCAGGTAGAAACCTCCATACTGCTTACAAGCTTCAGTCACTTGTGGGGAGCGGTTTCCTTTACCCAACATGATCATCGAACCACCCAAGGATTGGAATGTGCCAACATAGGGATCCATACGTTCACTGGTTGTCGGACCAAATGATCCAGAGGCATAACCTTTTGGAGTTTTTGCCGGTCCCGCATAATAGACGGCATAGTTTTTAAAATACTCCGGCACACCTTCACCACGATCGACTTTTTCTTTCAGCTTGGCATGAGCAATATCGCGCGCAACGATCATTGGACCGTTTAACATGACTCTTGTTGCCACCTTTTGTTCAGACAGGATTTTTAAATTTTCCTGGATCGGTTTATTTAAATCGATTGAAATAGCTTCTGCCGAGGCATCCTTTAAATGGTTTGGAAGATATTGTTCAGGGTGAAGTTCTAATTGCTCCAGGAGAATACCATCGCGTGTGATTTTCCCTTTGATATTGCGATCCGCAGAACAGCTTACACCCACTCCAATTGGACAACTTGCGCCATGGCGAGGCAAACGAATCACGCGCACATCATGCACAAAGTACTTACCACCGAACTGCGCGCCGATGCCTGTTTCACGAGCCCATTGCTCGACTTTCTTTTCCATTTCCAAATCACGATAAGCGCGTCCCGCATCGCTGCCTGAAGTCGGCAATCCATCCAGATATCCTGCGGAGGCATACTTGACGATTTTTAAAGTCTCCTCCGCCGAAGTGCCACCCACGCAAAGAGCCAGATGATAAGGAGGACACGCCGCAGTTCCCAAGGAATTCAAAGTTTCGCGAACGAATTTTTCAAAGCCCTCAGGATTCAAAACCGCTTTGGTTTTCTGATGCAGATAAGACTTATTGGCACTGCCGCCGCCCTTAGCTAGAAACAAGAAATGATATTCATCACCTTGTTCTGAGTATAAATCGATTTGGGCTGGTAGATTTGTTCCAGTATTTTTCTCTTCAAAGAAAGACACTGGTGCCATTTGCGAGAAGCGCAAATTTCTTTTTAGGTAGGTATTAAAGATACCCTTGGAAAGAAACTCTTTATCATCCGCGCCGGTGAATACGCGTTCACCTTTTTTGCCGACAACAATTGCGGTCCCCGTATCCTGACACGAAGGAAACTCCATTTGGGCGGCAATAATGGCATTCTTAATTAAGTCCAGGGCGACAAACCGATCATTCGGCGAGGCTTCAGGATCCTGAAGAATTCTTTCCAATTTTTCCAAGTGAGCCGGACGCAATAAATGCGAAACATCGCTCAGTGCCTCTTGCGCCAAAAGCTCCAAAGCTTCTGGTTCGACAATCAGAACTTCTTTATCGCCCATTTTCTCAACGCGCACATAATCGGATGAGATTTTTTTGTATTGAGTTGTATCTTTTTGCTTTTCGTAGAGTGGAGAATATTTAAATGACATCCCACAACATTAAAAGAAGCGTCGCAGGCGCGCAAGCCTCGGTGCGGCTTTTTAGGTGGGCGTTAAGGTGGGGCTTTGTGAGCCGTGATCACGGCATTTTTGGGGACCGGGCACTCTCAAAATGAGAGGTGGTCAAGGAGCGGTACCGAGGGCTGTAACGTTTTAGTTACTGAGGAAACAACTTCATGTCTCCTTCTGATACAAAACATATCGCCCTGGACCTATAAGCACAAACAGATAATAATTGTAGTTTCCATAAGTTTTGCTTATGGCAGCTTGTGTAAATTATGCCCCCTTTATCAGTTGTGAATAATAGGTGCTTTATGAATATCGTGATGCGCCGAATTTATACCCTTTCCTCGAGGATCTTGACGAAATCCTAAAGGTAATTGAAGGTTTTCGCCGCTTCCCGCATTGCAAATTCTTTATTTATCCTTTACGTTCACGGCGAAATTTTAAATTTCCAAAACTCGACAAAATCGAGTGCAAACTTTACTTCGGCAAAATCGAAGTGAATACGGAGGCGCCCCCCCATGGCAATGTTCCTAGTGAGCCTATGTCTCGTCGCAGTAATTATCTTGTACTTCGTTAACAATCCTTTGAATCACTCACGCAAGTTTATGATTCGCCGCTTTGTTAACTGGTTCCCCCTAGGCATGAGTTACGCCTTCCTCTATATGGGTCGCTACAATCTCAACGTAGCCAAAAATGCCATGGGCGATATGATGACCAAGGAACAATTTGGTTTGATCTTCGCTGCCGGAACCATCACTTACGGTCTTTCTTTCCTTCTTAATGGCCCTATCGTCGACAAGATTGGCGGAAAAAAGGGCATCATCATCGCGACCTTAGGGGCCGCGATCATGAATCTTTGTATGGGTGGGGCAACCTATCTCTACCTAATGGGTCGTTTAAAAACGAACATGGTTGTGCTCTTCTCTATTCTTTTCGCCCTGAACATGTTCTTCCAGAGCTACGGAGCGGTATCAATCATCAAGGTCAAGGCTTACTGGTTCCACGTTCGTGAACGCGGGGTCTTCGGAGCTATCTTCGGAACGTTGATCTCTTTTGGGGTCTACTTTGCTTTTGACTGGGGACAGGCGATTGTCGAGGCCTCCAAGCTTCACCCTACTGACACTTCTTGGTTCACAAGAACAATCCAACATCTTTTCGCAATCGACACTTTGACAACGAATGCGACATGGTTGGTTTTCTTTATTCCTTCTTTCCTACTGATCTGCTGGGCATTGATCGACATGGTTCTTCTAAAGGACTCTCCTAAAGAGGCCAATTTCGGCGACTTCGATACTGCTGACGCCTCTTCAGGTGATGATGAAAACGTTAAAATCACAATGAAGTTGGTTCTTAAGAAAGTTTTCTCAAGCCCGATCATGTACACGATCGCCTTGGTTGACTTTACTTCCGGCGTTCTTCGTAACGGCATCATGCAATGGTATCTAGTATTTGCACATGAGATGAAAGACAAAGATCCTGTTTACTATGCGGGAACTGAGTTCTTCACAAAGAACTGGGGCCTTTTGCTTTGCTTGACGGGCATTCTTGGTGGTTTCTTGGCCGGCATGATCTCTGACCGCGTCTTCCAATCTCGTCGTGGACCTCCTGCAGCCATTAACAATATGGTTATGGTTATTCTTCTTTTAGTGATGTCCTTCTTCCTTTTGAGAAACCCAACGATTGTTGGATCTGTTGCCGTTCTTATGACTCTGGCGGTAATCGGCGTGCATTCTTTGATGTCTGGAACAGCAGCTGCTGACTTCGGCGGTAAAAAGATGACGGCAACTGCATCTGGTATCGTTGATGGATGCGTTTACTTGGGAAGCGGCATTCAATCTTTGGCCATTGGTTATCTTTCAGCTAAAAGCTGGCAGTACTGGCCAATCTTCTTGATTCCGTTCGCGATCGCGGGACTTATTCTTTCATTGAGAATGTGGAATGAACTTCCTGAAGCGACCAAGAAGTACATCTTGAAAATGGAGCAAGAGGAAGCCAAAAAACAAGGCAACGCTCAATCAGCTCCTCTCGCAGACCCCGCAACTTAGTTTGCCCTTTTTGATATTCTTCGGCGGTGATTTCTGCCGCCGAAGAACCTCTATTCCAATTCTTTCCTGCCAATCTACATCAGCCTCGATTTTGATTGACCATCTAGTAACGAACTAGATCTGAGCTTCTGTATCCTCACAGGCCTCTTCGACACCACTTGCTCGTATTCAAAGCCTCAGGCGAAATAAGATTGCGGGAGGACTTATGAGAATCATTTGGGCGATGGATGCCTTTGAAGACAATAAGGAGCTAAATCAGAAGATGGCAGAGACCCTGTCCAATCTTTTCGAAAGAACTCGCGCAGAAATTGAGCCTCTCTATCTTCTTAGGGAAAATGAAATTGTCCTTCCCACCTATGAAGTACCAACCTGGGTCACAGATCACTCCCGCACGGCGGAATCGCTCTTTAGAGAGGTTCTGGAGGACTACAACCTGCCCTTTCTACAAGAACCCCATGTAATCCCCCACGCCTCACAATCGCACTCTGGCGCCGCCGAGGTGCTCTCTGATTATGCTTTACGCACCAAAGCTGACATGATTGTTGTCGGCAGCCACGGGCGCCAGGGGTTCCAACGCTTTATCCTAGGGAGCTTCGCAGAAAGTCTCCTATTGCAATCCGAAGTCCCTGTTTATGTCGTGGGCGCCCAATGCACTCACACTACAGCCATTAAGAACATTTTATTTCCGACGGAATTTGGCGATCATTCAAAGGATAATTTTCGACACGTTTTAGAATTCGCAAAAATGTTTCAAGCTGAAATCACTCTCTTCCATGCCGTCGCCCGTCCCATCGAAAGTCTGTTTGATCTTGATACACGTCCAAAAGTTTATAACTACAAAGGCAAAATGCTCACTTTGGATCAAATTTTAGAGCATCAAGTTGAACATCAAACACAAAGAGCCCATCGCTGGATGGATTGGGCGCTCAAAGAAGGAGTGCCGGCCAGCTTCAGAGTAGATACCAGTTTTCAAGCAATTGATAAGTTGATTTTGGAGAGTGTCGACCGCGACGGTATCGACCTCATAATTATGGAAGCGCAGAGTGGCCCTATGAGCGCCGCGATTTTAGGCAGCTACACTCGCAACATCGTTCGCGCCGCTCACTGTCCCGTGTATGTTCTCACGAGACATTTTTATGATCATCAAGAAGATCGGTTCGCCGATTCTCCAGCACCTTAATTAGATCTAGCGCACGGAAGTCTTAGAGCCCGCTTCCAAAGATCTCAACTGGGAAGGTCGCATGGAAGGCGGAAGTTTCTTATAGGCGTTATTCAAATGCGTTTTCAGAGTCGCCTTTGAAATAAATAACTTTTCAGCAATCTCAGAATTAATCATTCCCTGCATCACCATTTGCATGATGCGAATTTCGCTCTTCGTAAGTCCTCGCTCTGCAAAATAAGCTTCTTGCTTGAGTGCCTGATCCTGCTCTTCATTGAGGGGATAGAAGAAAGTTGAAATACGTTCGCCATCGTTGACGATCACAGCATCCACTTTCGAACCATCGATCTCAGTGCTCTTAAAAAGCTTCATACCCTGAGATATTGCCGAGCACTCTTTCATCTCACCATAGAGCTTCTTGCAGACTTTGCCACAAATTTGCCCAGACTGCTCGCCACAGATCTGCAAAGAAAGATTATTTTGATAAAGAACTCTTTGTTCCTGATCCTTAATACAGACTCCAACTTTGCTTAATTCTTCCATGGCCACGGTGACCTCCTTTAAACACTCTATAAAGAAACATCGCAAACTACGATGATCCAGATCATAAAGTTCATCTTTTTCGCATATTTTAAAATGTGAGTAGCACAGCCTCTTTTCACCTTGCGCATCGCAATGCACGCAACAACTTTGGATGGTAAGGATCTCGTTAAAAAGCCCGCTGGAAGTGGTTTTTCGAAAAAATCTCGAGAGAAAAGCTCAAGAGTAGTTCTTCAAAATTTTGCTATAAACGGAAAAATACCAGCATTTATGCTTCCTTTTTCAGCAAATAAACCACTCTTTGATTTCAATCCTGCAATACTAGACTAAAAACGTAATTATGTTTCGGAATAAGACTATAGTTCATGTGGGTTGTTAAAATAATTTGAAAACTCGCACCAGGGGCCACTATTGGTATCGTATTTTAGTACTTTACCATCCAGTATTGAATATTAATCCTCATGGAGAGAATATGAACACGAGCTAACTTACTGAAACCTCAAAAAGGAGGACCCTATGGGCGCAGCTCCCGCTACTCACACAAATCCTGAAAAGAAATACATGCTAAAAATTCCGGTCCAAAAGAGATCGAAAGAGACAGTGGCAAGTATTGTTGAGTCTTGTGCACGTTTATTGGTTCAAGAACCTTACCATGCAATCACGACTGATAAGATTGCTGAAATGGCTGGAGTGAGCATCGGCTCTCTCTATCAGTTCTTTGCAAACAAAGAAGCCATCGTCGCTGCAGTGATTGATGATCTTTTGCAAAAAGACCTGGTTTACATTGAAGAACAACTAGGAAAGCTTCAAGCAACGGATCTTGACTCGAAAGTTCACGCCTTCATTGACATTGGATTCTCAAGATTCCATGACAATCGTCCTTTAAGAACCGCTCTTCAAGGCGTCCAAGGCATGCTGGACTACTGGGAAACACGCCGAGTGTTCTTCGAACACTATCAAAAGGCCGTACTCGCCCATATGCCACAGCTTCCAACGCGTGATCGCGACATGGTTGCTTTGTTTATCGTGAGCTCTTTTAACAACATCCTGCAATTGAGCCTTTTGGGACCACAAACTCCTGAAAGAGAAAATGCAGTTAAAAAAGAAGTCTACACTTTAATCAGTCGCTACCTGCAACCGTAAAAAACTACTTGCCTCCTCCAACCCTCCTCGTATCCTTAAGGGAATCAACAAAACCTTGAGATGCGATGGAGGGTTTTATTTTTTCTGCATTAGTAAAACGAACCCCCGAACAAATTCGTATTTTTCCTGAGATCTTAAAGTGGCTGCTTATCGCTAGCGTCGTTGGCGTTTTGGCTGGCTCAGCTTCGGCGGGATTTCTTTGGGCTTTGGATTTCGTTACTCATTTTCGCCTAGAACACTCTTGGCTTTTATTTCTTTTGCCCGTCGCCGGAATGGCCATTGTCTTTCTTTACACCAAATTCGGAAAGAATACCTCTGCGGGAAGTAACTTACTGATCGATGAGATTCACAATCCCAAATCTGTTGTTCCACTAAGAATGGTACCACTGGTTTTGCTCGGCACCTTGGCCACTCATCTATTCGGAGGTTCTGCAGGGCGTGAAGGAACTGCCGTGCAAATGGGCGGAAGCCTTGCGGATCAGCTTACGAAAGTATTTAAATTAGATTCTGAAGATCGCAAACTCCTACTCATGGCGGGAATCTCCGCTGGATTCTCTTCCGTATTTGGCACCCCTTTGGCTGGCGCCATATTTGGCTTAGAAGTTTTAGCAATAGGAAGAATGCGCTACTCAGCACTGCTTCCGTGCTTTGTCGCCGCCATTGTTGCAGATCGCATTTGCTTAGCCTGGGGAATTTCACACACTCACTATTCCATATCGCAGGTGCCGCCACTAACCGCAGTAAATATCCTCTGGGCCCTTGTTGCTGGCATTTTGTTTGGACTTTGCGCTTTTCTTTTTTCCTGGAGCAGTCATCGGGCGACAAAAATTTGGAACAACATCCTAAGCTCCCCCTATCTGCAGGCTTTCATGGGAGGCATTTTAGTCATCGTCCTCGCGAGCATTCTGCAAACTAATCGCTATCTGGGTCTTGGGATCCCCGTGCTTCTGGAGTCCTTCCAACAACCTCTTCCTCCTTATGACTTTATTCTCAAACTTATCTTCACCGTTATTACTTTGAGCGCTGGCTTCAAAGGTGGAGAGGTCACACCTTTGTTTTTTATTGGCGCCACTTTAGGCAATGCCTTAGCTTGGTTGCTACCCCTGCCGTTCACCCTGCTGGCTGGAATGGGATTTGTTGCGGTCTTTGCCGGGGCCGCAAATACACCCCTTGCTTGTACAATTATGGCCCTTGAGCTTTTTGGCACAACTCCAGGAATCTATGCGGCACTAGCTTGTGTTATGAGTTATTTATGCTCGGGTCATTCTGGAATTTATCACTCTCAAAGGATTGAGGTACGAAAGTATGTTGAAAAAAATTAATACTCCCTTTACGGAAATGATGAATATAGATTTTCCAATCATTGCTGCCCCGATGTTTTTGGTGAGCAACGAGGAACTTGTCTCACAAGCAAGCGAAGCCGGCGGAATCGGCACTTTCCCAGCGCTGAACTATCGCCCTATTGAAAAGTATGCTGAAGCCTTAAAAAAAATCAAAAGCCAAACTAAGAAGCCCATTGGTGTAAATATCATCGTCAACAAAAGCAATACCCGCCAGAATGACGATCTCAAAGTTGCCTTGGATCATGGAGTTGATCTATTCATCACTTCTCTGGGCAGTCCGAAAGACGTGATTAAAGAAGCGCATAAAAATGGTGCGAAAGTTTTTTGCGATGTAACGAATCTAGATCATGCTTTGAAAGTTCAAGATCTGGGAGCTGACGGCGTTATTGCCGTAGGCGCTGGAGCTGGCGGACACGCAGGCCCAATCTCCCCCTTGGTTTTAATTCCTTGGCTTAAAACTCGAATGCAAATTCCCATCATTGCTGCGGGAGGTATTTCGCATGGTTCAATGATCGCTGCCTGCCTTGCCTTAGGAGCTTCCGGCGTTAGCATAGGCACACGCTTTATCGCCAGCAAAGAGGCACAAGTCGATGAAGCCTATAAGAATGCAATCATCAGCTCGACACCTGAGGATATCGTTATGACGACGAGAGTTTCAGGAACGCCGGCCGCGGTGATCAACACACCTTATGTGCAAAAATTGGGAACCGATTTACCTTGGGCCTTCAAAGTGTTGAAAGAAAATAAACTCACCAAAAAATACATGGTACCGTTGATTCATCTGATGGGCATGAAGTCTTTGGAAGAGGCGGCCATGAAGCCGACGTGGAAAACAGTGTGGACTGCGGGACAGTCAGTGGGTCTGGTTGAAGAGATTCTGACTGTCCAGGAAATTTATAAGAAACTTATTTCAGAATACGATGAAAGCGTGAAACATCTCTCAGGCCTTGGGCTTGAGTGACCGATTTCTTACCGACAAAGTGAGCTCGTAAGTCATTACGGGCTCTGTTGGATTCTTTGAAGGCACAACAGCATAGCCTTTCATTTTTCTTTCAACGCGATCTGGATTTGTCTTGGCTTCATTGATAACTGCCAAGACATGCTCGATCTCTTCACAGATAAAATGTACATCACCATCAGCGCGCTTTAAAAAACTTGCCTGAAAATCTTTAAATACAAAGTCGATCTTCTGTTTGCTTTCAGCTATCGCGGCCACCGCTGGTGCGACCAACGACAATTCAGCACCAATACCCAAAGCTCCAAAGTACATCGAGTTCAGATGATTCTTGGTGCGGAAGCTCAATGGAATCTTCAAAATGAATTTCTTGTCAGTCATCTCCACCACTCGCGGAGAGCAGAAAAGAACCAGAGGTATTTTTACGAGACCGTACAAATTAATAAAGGCTGTGAATTTGAGATTTTTCATGTTCATAGGAATATCTTAGGACCCTCGCCTAGAGAAGGACTAGCATTTTTCACTCAGCCCAGCCCATTTTGACAATTTGCACCGAGAGGTGTTTAATATTCTTATAGACAGGTCGCTCGTGAAAAATCCCTCGAGATGTTCTCAGTCTCCGAATTCCCTCTTTTTCACGGCGCCTGCCTTCTTTTTTTCCGAATTGGCGCCTACAGATCAATTCCTAAGACAAAACTAGCCACCAGAGCCACGAATACCAGAAAGGCCATAATCGCCAATCTGAAGTCTTTCTGTTTCACAAAAAGAACACCCGTCAGAAACACCCTGACAACGGGAAGACACACTAACAAGATCAATCCCAAAATAGAAATGACCATCGGACGGTCATTCGTCAAAAGAGCCCAATGAATCGTCTCGAACAAAGATTTCGATTCGTAAACCGTGAAGCTGCCAAGCAAACTTCCGTTAGCAAACCAAAGCCACAACCAGCCAATAAGCAGAAACATTCCCGCCAACAGAACTCCGATTCGCAAAAGATGACTGATCGTGAGTTCTAACTTATGAAGGGCTTCTTGAGCAGGATCTGTTCTCATTACTTGAGTCCTTTCATAATCATTTGAATTGAAACGATAGAAAGAACGAGGACAAAGATCTGACGGATACGTGATGCCGGCATTCTAACCATCACCTTCGCACCAATGAAGGAACCAATGATAATTCCAACGGCCACCGGTGCGGCAATTTCTGGGCGAACATCACCTTTTAGCAAATAAGCACCCGCACTTGCGGAAGCCGTCACGCCGATCATAAAGTTTGAAGTCGCAGAAGAAACTTTGATAGGCAGCTTCATCGCGCCGTCCATCGCCAACACTTTAAAGATACCACTGCCAATACCTAGCAAAGCCGAAAGGACACCAGCACCAAACATGGCAAATAAACCCAAAGGAACATTCTCGACTTTGTAGTCAATCCATCCTCCTTTGCCATCCGGATAGGAACCATCGAGCTTCATCTTCTCTGCCCAAGGATGATTATGATGTGACATGTGCTCTTCGCGCTTTCGCAACATCATGAGCGCCGAAAACAAAAGAAGAAAGCCAAACAGAAGATAGAGGAATTGAGCCTTGATATACGAGGCAATAAGAAAACCAACAATCGCCCCGGAAACCGTGCCAATTTCAAGAAAGACAGCCAGTCGAAGGTTTGTAAGAGAATCTTTAAGATAACTTGCCGCTGCACCAGAAGAAGTTGCTACGATCGAAATCAGACTTGCAGCAATGGCATACCGAATATCGACGTGAAAAACTAAAGTCAGAACTGGAACGACTATGATTCCGCCGCCCAAACCTAAAAGGGAGCCAAGAAACCCAGCCCCCACGGCCGTTGCCAATAACAGCAATTCGTACATTTTGCGATACCTTATCTAGCCTGCGAGATTTTACTTAGGAGGGCATTCAAACAGGCGAACTAAACGAGCTCCAAAGAAAGTGTCTCTTTTTGTAAACTTCCATGGTGGGTATGGCAGAAAAACAGCTTCCGCGCACTGCCCCTTTTGCGCAACCGCCCATTGACGATCTTCAGAAGAAGCTGTGTAGATCTCCCCCGTTTTTAGATCTTTAATACCGATCGCAAAAGAGAAGACTTTCTCGTTTATGTCGCCTCCTGCACGAGCGATCAATGCCACCGGAAGCTCCACACGCTCAACCGCCGTAATTTCACCTTTGATCGATTTTGAGAAAATAACACTGTAATTTTCAATCACGGCCCAGGCAATGACACCGAGAATGACGAAGACTACCAGAATTTTAAGAAATTTTGTTATTGCTGCCATATATGGGAATTATGGGTTAGCTTTTAAAGTCTCGTCAACTAAAAGGACCCGCCATGTTTTCGAAAAAAGAGAAACTCCTTCTTGCGATGCTCGCCGCCATTCAGTTTAGTTCCATTGTGGACTTCATGATTATGATGCCGCTCGGCCCCCAATTGATGAGACTCTTCCATATCAGCACCCACCAGTTCGGACTCCTCGTGTCATCGTACACTTTTTGCGCGGGCATCAGTGGTTTTTTAGCTTCATTTTTTGTCGATAAGTTTGATCGCAAGTTAAACCTTCTTTTCTTTTTCACAGGATTCGGTCTGGGCACCGTCGCTTGCGCCCTTTCTCCCACTTACGAACTCCTTTTACTCTCTCGAGGTCTGACGGGAGTGTTCGGTGGTGTATTAAGTTCTTTAGTTTTGTCGATCGTGAGTGACGCGATTTCATATGAGCGACGCGGCAGCGCGATGGGCATTATCATGACCGCGTTTTCAATGGCCTCTATCTTCGGAGTTCCTTTCAGCCTTTTCCTTGCCAATCAATACACCTGGCATGCTCCCTTTATGTTTTTAGGGATCGCTTCACTGTTGGTTTGCGCGATGATTTGGTTCTTTATGCCTTCAATGCGAGAGCATCTTGACCACTCAAAAACCAAAATGCCAATTTATCACTCGCTGGTGGAAATTCTGCGAAATCCCAATCAACGCAGAGCTTTGGTTTTTATGTCTGCCGTAATTTTCGGTCACTTTGCAATAATTCCCTTTCTTTCGCCCTCTATGGTCGCCAATGCCGGTATGACTGAGGCACAACTGCCGCTTATTTATATGATCGGCGGACTCTTCACGATCTTCACATCTCCCCTCATCGGTCGCTTGGCCGATCGCCACGGAAAACATGTCGTGTTTAAGTGGGGCGCCGGGATCACTATCATTCCCATCTTTCTTATCACCCATTTAGGCCTCAGCCCGCTCTGGATTGCCCTGACAATCACTTCTGTTTTCTTTGTGGTTTCAGGCGGAAGAATGATTCCCGCGACAGCTTTGGTTTCAGGTACAGCTCACTCACAAAGTCGTGGAGCCTTCATGAGCATCGTCAGCTGTGCTCAACAACTCTCTTCTGCTCTTGCCAGCTATATTGCTGGAATTATCGTGAGTCAAAAAGTAGGTGGAAGATTAGAAAACTTTGAATACGTGGGCTATATTGCGATCGCGTTCACGATCCTGGCGATTTTTCTTTCTCGAAAAATTGAAGCCGTGGACAGGGACGCTCCTGTTCCCGATCTCTCGCACTAGGGAAGCGGCTTCTTCTTGCTAGTCGTAGTTGATTTTTCTGCGATTGCTTTTGATCTCTGAAGCTTGTTTTTTTGAATCCAGACGTTTACGAACCGAGCTGCGTGTAGGCTTGGTTGCCACCCGCCTTTTCGGAACAAAGAGGGCCTTTTTTAACAAGGCCTGTAACTTACGAATGCAATTTGAGCGATTTTGATCCTGATCGCGTTCTTCCTCACTGCGAATCAAAATATCACCTTCCGCGGTCAACTGCGCCGCGAGCTTATGCAAAAGGCGTTGTTTCACGTCTTCAGAAAAGGCCTGAGTGGTTTGCAAATTCCAGCGCAAAATCGCCGCAGAATTTGTCTTGTTCACATTCTGCCCGCCGGGACCTCGTGATCTCGCGTAAGAGAAATTCAATTCATGAAAAGGAATTATCACTTCCATTTAGTCTTGTTTTGCAGCAGTAAAGTCTGCAATCCCTTCACCAATTTTCTCAGCATTAAGAAACACTTCATAAACCACGGGAGAGGTCGGCGCGACCATCGCGGTGACCCCACAATACTTGGTCATAGAAAGCACAACGGCCTTCATCACTTGTTCCTCTTTCGCATTAGAACTTGCGACGTGATACTGAACTCGAACCTGTTTAAAAATTGAAGGGTATCCTTCTGTCGTCTCAGTCTGCGCATTAATGTCGCAGGACTGCAAATCGACTCGCATTTTCTGCAATATGGACGCAACATCCATCCCCGAGCAGGCGCAAATGCTACTGAGGAGCACTTCCTTTGGAGAGGGACCTAGGTCTTTACCACCAAAATCAGACTTGGAATCCATGGTGAACTTATGATCGCCAAAGTGAGCCTCAAAAGCCATTCCTCCAGCCCATTTCGTCTGACATGTGATGTGACTCGTTTTTTGAGCCATAGATTCCTCCCTGTGCGTTACCAATACCTCGGAAGCAAGAATACCTCTGATAACGCCGGAAGTAAACAGTCGGAAAATTTGCGTTGCAGGCCAAGCCCGGGTAAACTTTAAGGGTTAGGAGTATTTATGTTAGTAGTGATTGCTATAGCCCTAGTTGGAATTATCGCCGGTGGTGGATTGGGCTTGGCCTTACACAAGTTGCAAAATGCGCGCACTCTTCGCCTTGCTCGTGAAGAAGCTCAAGAAATTGTTGGAGAAGCCAAAGAGGCTATCGAGCTCAAGTTACTTGAAGAGAAAGAGCGCATTCAAGAAATTGAAATGGAAATGTGGACCAAGGTTGAACCAGAAATGCTGAAAACCGAAGGTCGCATTGAAGACTTGCAAGAGGTTGCCAACGAGAACAAAGCCAAGGCTGATCAAATTGTTCAGGAAGAGAAAAAGAAACTTCAAGAACGCGAAGCCGATGTTAAAACTCAAGAGCAAGCCTTAAAAGGCCAAGAAACCGAACTGAACAAAGTAAAAGATGCCCAAAAAGCATTGAACAAAGAGTTCATCGAAAAACTCACCGCGAAGTTAAACACTTCAGCTGAAGATTTTAAATCCGAACTCAAAGCCATGATGGAAGACGAAGCTCAGCGCCGTGCTGCCCGCCTTGCGCAAGAGCACGAGGAAGACGCCAAGGAGCACGCCGAAACTCGCGCCAAGAAAATTCTTGGCTTGATCATCGATCGCTTCGCACGCCCTTATTGTGCAGAACGCGGCATTGGTGCCGTGAACTTCCCAGACAGTCATGCGCGCAAGTTATTCTGCGATCCTGCTGGAAACAATATCAAGGCACTTCAAGAAGCCTGCGGATGTGACATTATTGTCGAAGAGGGTTTGGATATGGTTGGCGTTGCCGGATTTGACCCTGTTCGCCGCGAACTCACTCGCCGTACTTTGGAGCGAATCTTTAAAGAGAAGAAAAGCATCACGCCAGACTTCATCAAGAAGATCGCTGAAAATCAGAGAAAAGAATTAACGAAAAACATCAAGCATGATGGCGACTCTTTAGCAAAAGAGTTGAAGCTTGAAGGCTTGAATGCGGAAATTCGTCAGATGATGGGTTCTTTGCGCTATCGTTATTCCTTCACGCAAAATCAATATTTCCACTGTGGCGAGGTTGGCTGGTTGGCCGGACTTCTGGCTTCGGAGCTTGGTATTGACATTAAGAAGGCTCGTCGCGTGGGCATGCTCCACGACATTGGTAAATCCATGGACCATGTTATGGAAGGCGGCCATGCTGTTATCGGAGCTGATTTTATCGCGGCACGCGGTGAAGCACCTGACGTGGTTCACGCCGTGAAAGCCCATCACTTTGATGAACAACCATCAACGGATCATGCTTTCATCGTCATTGCGGCCGATGCAATTTCTGGGGCTCGCCCTGGTGCACGTCGCTCGACAATTGAGTCCTACAATCAGAAAGTTTCTGAACTTCAAGATATCGCTCGCAGCTTCCAAGGTGTGACAGATTGCTTTGTTCTTAGCGGTGGACGCGAATGCCGCGTTCTTGTGAATGGCAAAAAGATCGATGACACTCACGCTCTGGATCTTTCTAAGAAAATTGCGGCGCGCATCGAAGAAGAGTGCAACTACCCAGGACAAATTAAGGTCGTTGTCGTGCGCGAAACGATTGTTACTGAACAAACTCGCAAAGAACTCGCGTAATACGCGAGTTCTTTCTGTGTTCCCACAGACCTTTTATTAAAATCCCCTCATACAAGCTCTTTTAGAAGATTCTCACAACTACATCGGTTCAAATTAGGAAGTGAATTGATAGGAGAATCGATATGGTACTTGAAACTTCGTCTCAGACATCTCTCGAAAAGCAGCACACACCGCGTGTTCTAGTGATCGATGATAGCTTGGACTCAGTAAAACTAATGTCGCACATTCTTGATCACTACAAATGCGATGTGACGATGGCTTTCGATGGTCAAGACGCCATTCCTTTACTAGTAAACAAGCAGTACGACTTGGTGGTGTTGGATTGGCAAATGCCACAAATGGGTGGTCGCGATACTTTATTACTTATGGACAGACTTCTTACCGAGCGCAAAGTCCACAAACTTCGCAAACCAATCCCAGTGGTGATCTACACAGGACACAGTGAAGAAGAATTGGATCTGCCCCTTGTGCGCAACTTTTCATACTTGGGCTTCATCAACAAGCGCCAAGCTTTCAGCTCCATGATGCGTTCATTTAATTTTATTTTGCGTTCAATCTAGGCAACTAGGAACGCTAAGCTTGAGGGGTCTTTGGCACCAGCAAAGACCCCCAACTCCAAAGGTGCCTGCTTCTTTTTTGGGTCTACAGCGCGTCAATTCGAATCTCTCATCCACAATCCGAAGCCCGAATTTCAAACTTAGCAAAATCCAAATGTTTTATCCCCTTAGCGTCTTTACCTAACTAAAGTTAAGAGCACTTAGTAGACAAAAGCAAAACTCCATAAAAATATTGAGGAGTCTTTGAATATCCCCACATGAATTGATATGGTAAGCCCAATGGATCCCGACCCTTACCTAATTTTCTTAACTTGCTTCTTAACTCACCTCTTTATTCATTTTCAGATTAAAAACTCCCCGAAGGAGCTCTCGTGACCGAGCTACTGATTGTCATACTTTGCCTTTTCATCAACATGCTTTTATCAGGTGCTGAGATGGCCTTTGTGACTGTACGAAAAATGCAGCTAAAAACTATTTCATCCAAAGACAAACGCGCGAAGATTCTTCTGTTACTTAAAGAAAATCCTGAACGCACTTTGAGCGTCATACAAATCGGCATCACACTGGTCGGCGCCATTGCGGCCGCAGTAGGTGGCGCTGGAGCCGAGGAAGCTCTAACACCAACTCTCATGAATCAATTCGCGCTTAAGGAACAAACGGCTGAAGCCTTATCTATCGCCTTGGTTGTGCTTCCGATCTCTTATTTAAGCGTTGTGGTTGGCGAGCTTGTTCCTAAAACATTGGCCTTGAGAAACTCTTTGGCCATTTCCCTTTGGTCGGCACGCGCACTTTTTCTGGGAGAAAAGCTCTTATCCCCAGCCGTTTGGATTTTGGAAAAGTCGACGAATTTGATTTTAAAAATATTCAGCCTGACAAACACAACCGAGCAACGACACGAACATGATCTTGAAATCGAAGACCTCCCCCATCAGACCAAGCAATACCTGATCAACCTGGTCAGCGCCGATAAAATGCTCGCTCGAGATGTTATGTTACCCTGGAGCGAGGTCATCTTTGTTCGCAAAACGGATCTCATAGAGGACGTTGAAACGATAATTGTGAATTCAGGCCACACCCGCATTCCAGTCCTTGAGGATGAAAATGTCATCGGTCTTATTAACAGCAAAGAGTTCTTTGTCGCACGCAAGTATAAAGACAACGAATGGCAATCCCTCATCCGTCCCTGCTTGAAGTTCAAATCTTTCGAACCTCTATTTCGAATTCTTCTAAAAATGCAGGAAGAGAAATCGCATCTGGCAGTGATTTATGACCGCGCGCAGATCGTTGGACTTCTCACCATGGAGAACATTTTCGAGGAAATCATAGGTGATGTTTTCGACGAGGACGATGATGGCTATGTTAAAAAACTACTCGCGAGCAAATCTCGTCGCCGCCCGTAGGTGATTGAATCAATAACGATTTCTTATTCTTAAAACACGATTTCACAAGCCTGAAAAACTTCTCAACAGATAGAAGATTCCCCTTCTTTTAACGCAGTGTAGACCCAAAAAGATGGCAGGCACCTTTTCCGAGAAAACGGCAGGCACCCTTTAAGAAAAAACCCCGGGGGTGCCGGGGTTTTTTGTGATTCGTACTTCGGCGAAGCCGGAGTGTGTGTGTGTGTGTGTGTAGTTATTTGATTACTTTGTTGGCGTGGTATTGTTCTTCGTTGAAGTCGTCTACCAGGATGGCGTCGTAGCGGACAGCATCGGCTTCTTGGAGGAGCTTGAATTCCTCTTCAGTGATGATGTTTTTGCTGCGAGCATCGTCAAACAACAAGTTTGTTTTCTTCTTCGGAAGAGCGCCGTCGCGGATGGCTTTTTTGATTTTCTTTTCTGCAGCTTCAGCTTTCAAAACCACAGAGAATGCGTAATCCAAACGACCTACCGCTTGCGTGCGATCTGTTGGCAAGTAAATGCCATCAGTCAAACGATTGCGTAACTCGCCATCTTTCATCATTGCTGATGCGATCGCATGAGTCCAACCATCAGAAGCTTGTGAGCCAATAGAGTTGATACGTGACCAAGCGCCGATCCATCCTTTGAAGAACCAACGAAGACCAGGGATCTTCAAGTTATCAAAGATGCCGTCGAAACCTTTTTGGATTTCAGCCATGCAAAGCTTCAAGTTGTAGTGCACGAATGGAAGATCTTCTTCCTTACGGCCTTCCGCTTCGAAACGACGAAGGATCGCTGTTGCGATATACATGTGAGCCAAGATATCTGCGAAACGTCCTGTGATTTTCTCTTTCATTTTCAAAGAGCCACCAAGAACGCCCATCGCCACGTCAGACAACAATGCGAAAGTCGCAGAAGTCCAAGACATACGACGGAAGTAAACTTTCATTTGCGGATGACAGTCTGGAGTCGCTGCCAAGTAACCACGAGAGCAAGACAACAAGATCGCGCGGCAAGTATTGCGTACGATATGCCCGATATGACCGAAGAACGCTCTATCGAAGGCCTTCAAATCATTCGCTTCATATGCTTTAACTTCAGAGTAAGCAAATGGATGCGCACGAAGAGCACCTTGACCAAAGATGATCAAAGTACGAGTCATGATGTTCGCACCTTCAACTGTGATACCAATTGGAGTTGCAATATAGATTTCAGCAAGCACGTTACGGGGACCCAATGAGATGCCCGCGCCGCCCATGATATCCATAGCATCGATAATCACTTTACGACCCATTTCAGTCGTATAGTATTTTTGCATCGCCGTGATAACGCCTGGTTTGATGCCTTTATCCAAAGCTCCCAAGCAGTATTTTCTCATCGCTTCCAAAGCATAAGTCGAAGCACCGATACGAGCCAGAGGCTCTTCAACACCTTCAAACTTACCGATTGAAACACCGAATTGACGACGAACAACGGAATGCGCAGAAGTTACACGCATTGCCAATTTAGTTCCGCCTGTTGCTTGTGCCGGCAATGAAATACCGCGACCCGCAGCCAGACATTCCATCAACATCATCCAGCCCTTACCAGCGCCAGCGAGACCGCCAACGATAGCATCTTCAGCATTGACGATAACGTCTTTACCTTGAGTCGGACAGTTGTAGAACGGAGTATTCAAAGGATCATGACGACGACCCAAAACAACACCCGGAGTATTTGAAGGGATCAAACCGCAAGTGATACCAAGATCCTCACCTTTACCCAAAAGATTTTCTGGGTCACGCAAGCGGAACGCCAAACCGATAACAGAAGAGATCGCTGCAAGAGTGATCCAACGTTTATTCCAGTTCAATTTAATTTGAATTTTTCCATCTGGGCCTTTGAACAAAACACCCGTAGATGTGATCGCACCCGCATCAGAACCCGCATTTGGCTCTGTCAAACCGAAGCATGGAATTTCCAAGCCATCAGCCAAACGAGGCAACCAATGCTTCTTCTGTGCGTCTGTTCCGTAGTGAGCCAGCAATTCTGCAGGACCCAATGAATTTGGAACCATCACCTGGATTGCTACTGCCAACGAGCGAGAAGAGATTTTCATAATCACTTCAGAGTGGCAAAGAGCAGAGAATCCAAGACCACCGTACTCTTTAGGAACGATCATACCCAAGAATTTTTCTTTCTTGATGTAGTCCCAAATCGCAGGAGGAATTTCTTTTGTTTTGTAGATTTCCCAGTGATCGATCATCGCACACAGTGTGTTGACCGGGCCGTTCATGAAAGCTTTTTCTTCTGCTGTCAAATCTGGGTAAGACTCTTTCATCAAGTTTGCGAAGTTGGGTTTTCCAGAGAATAAATCTTTCTCTACCCACACCACACCCGCGTCCAGAGCCGCTTTCTCGGTGTCCGAAATTTTCGGAAGAAATTCAAATTTTTTGAAAATCCCGAAGACTCCAGAAGTCACGAGCGCCGCGCGAATCGGAGCAATGTTGAAGATGACCGCAAGGACCGCGAACACAGCCCACAACCATACCGGAGCACCAAAGCCCGCCATGATCACAGCAAGTGCAATCGTCCAAACGATAAGAGGACTTCCGAAGAAGCCGACAAACAACAAGAGCACCACGGAGGCAAGAACCCATGCCCACGTACAACTCTCTAAAAAATACCCGTATAACGAGCTGATAGAGTCCACGATGTTTCTCCTTTTATTGATAGCACAATAATTAGACCTTTTAATATGAGGATGCGCAAGCGGCCTTATCAAGAAGCCTAGGAAATACGGGAGCTTAAGGGCCCCAATGAAATTCGAATTATGTGAGGAGAACTTTCATCAATTTCAATACTTTTGTTCAGAATGAAACTTGATTGGCTGCAAACAAAGCTAGCAAATAGGACTTCAATTGGAGAGCAAGGATTGGTTATAGACTTTGCGGTGAATTTTGGACAAAAAAAAAGCCCTCCGAAGAGGGCTTTTGGTAACCAAAGTTACTTCTTAGACGTCCGCCTAGACATCTATCTAGTGGGCGCCTTTAAGAAATTACTTAGTTTCGCCAGCTGGAGCTGCTGGAGTAGCTGCAGGAGCTGCTTCAGTTGGAGCTGGAGCTGCAGTACCTTCTGCAGGAGTCATTGCTGGAGTTGCTTCAGCAGTTGCTGCTGGAGTAGCTTCAGTAGCTGCTGGAGTAGTTTCAGCAGGTTGGTTTTTAGAGCAAGTGAAACCAGTTGTGAAAGAAAGTGCTAGCAAAGCTGCGATTACGATAGCTTTCATTGTTGTTGTCCCTTCGTATAATTAATTTGCACACTCGAAGTAATTCCGAATGCACATTTTTTGTTTTTAAACTCGACTAATGGCTAAGTTACACAAATTTTTGCAATCTTAGCAAATAATTTTTAAAAAATTATTTTTGACAATGGCTACACCAGAAGGTGTTCCGACCACCCATCACTTTCGCGCGAAGGTGTGTCCCGCAAGACACACAGGCTTCGCCGTCCCGATCGTAAACTTTAAAAGTATTCTGAAAGTAGCCACTTTCCCCCGAAGCTTGAGCGAAATCGCTGATAGAAGATCCACCTTTTTCAATCGACTCTTTGAGAATTCTTCGAATCTCTCTAACCAGAATGTCCGCTCTATCACGTGAAAGTTTTGAGGCTGGCAATGAGGGCTTAATCCCCGCCGCAAACAACGCTTCACTCGCGTAGATATTGCCAACTCCGACAACCACTTTCTGATCCATGATCGCAACTTTTAAGGCGACACTTTTGCCACGCAAACTCTGCCAAAGAGACTCCCCCGTAAAGTCAGACCCTAAAGGCTCCGGACCGAGCTCAACAAGTT
Organism: Bdellovibrio svalbardensis; assembly: GCF_029531655.1. Taxonomy (NCBI): domain Bacteria; kingdom Pseudomonadati; phylum Bdellovibrionota; class Bdellovibrionia; order Bdellovibrionales; family Pseudobdellovibrionaceae; genus Bdellovibrio; species Bdellovibrio svalbardensis. Next base: position 680,380 of record NZ_JANRMI010000002.1, on the reverse strand, counting down.
TTGGATGCGATGCAGGATCACTGACGAAATCAAAACAACCAAATCGCCGAGGATCCCGATAAGCCAACCTCAAGCTGCCAGAAAAATGCAAATATATATGATCGTGAAGACGCTCATCACCAGGAGGCGCCACACGCCAGGTGCCGGTCATACCTAAATGCGACAGCATCGCTCCTTTGGGCGTCCATATTAATAAGTACTTTGCCCGCCTTTCCACGGACAAAACCTTTTGGCCAACAAGAGTGCTTAATTTCTTAGCAGGAATGGGGCCGCGCAAATCAGATCTTTTCAGCTCAACTTTTTCGAGCTTGGGATGATGCTCTAATATCTTTTCAAGCCCCTGTCGCACCACTTCCACTTCGGGTAATTCAGGCATATTCACTCCTAAAGAGTTGCATTTTATCAGGAAGCCAACAAGGATGCTAGGCATGTCTACTAAACAAGAAACCAAACCCGAAAATAGCTGGCTCAATCTCATCTTTAATATCATCTTGCCGGTTCTTATCCTTAATAAGCTCACAAAATTCATCGGCCCTTTGGCCGCCCTCCTCTTGGCGTTGGCGTTTCCATTGGCTTATGGCGCCTATGATTTGGCGAAACGAAAAAAGGTCAATGCGCTTTCCGCTCTAGGTCTTCTGAACGTCGCACTGACTGGCGGCTTGGCCCTTATGGGCATTCATGGATTTTGGTTTGCAGTCAAAGAAGCGGCCTTCCCAACTTTGGTGGGATTGTTCGTTCTAGGCTCTGCCTTCACAAAGAAACCCTTCATTGAAGCGATTTTCCTAAATCCGGGAGTGATGAAAGTAGATCTTTTAGAAGAGAAGCTAAAAGAAAATGGAAAACAACAAGAGTTCCACGATCACCTAAGAAAGGCGACGATGTGGCTTTCTTTGTCATTCGTATTCAGTGCCGTTTGCAATTTTGTTTTAGCTCGGAAGATTTTCCTGAACATTGATTCAAACCTGACCACCGAAGCTCAATCCGTCATTTTGAATGAGCAGATCGCAAAAATGACCACTTGGTCGATGGCCATCATCATGGTTCCTTCGATGATTTTTCTTATGGGAATCTTCTGGTATCTGATGCGCGGAGTAAAACAATACTCCGGCCTCTCCACTGACGATCTTATGAAAACGTAGGGACTAGCTAGAAATCACCGCTATCTTCACCAAATGGTGGTGGCGGCGGTGGTGGTGGCGCAAAATCAGTTCCATAGCCTCCCCCAAATGTGTCCTCACCAAATCCTGGCGGTGGTGGTGGTGGCGGCGGCGGAACATCTCCGAAATCTTCTGGCAAATTAGGCGCAGGAACATAACCTCCGCCTCCTCCGCTGAAGTCGTCAAATGTTGGTGGCGGCGGGAAACTACTACCTCCAGAACCTCCTCCATAAGAAGACCCACCGGCTGCTGCTGCAGCACTTCCAAATTTAGGTTTCCCACCAAAGGCAGCACGCTTGCGATACTCGTAGCGTGGCCGCTCCATATCCAAACCTAACTCCTGAGCTTCCGTGGGAAGTTTTTTGTCAGCACGCGACAACTTTTCTTCCTGGGATTTCTTTTCTATAAATTCTTTGCGGGTCTGCTGATATTCAACGTCAAACTGCTTTTTGGCGAGGGCATCGGCTTTAAATTCGGGCCCATCATCATCCATCTCTTTAGATTTTTTCGACTTTTTATAGTCTGCCAATTCACGCTGGCGTTGGTTTTCCCATTGCTCAGACTCCTCAAGGTAGCCACGCTCCCCTTGAGCCCTTGCTTTATCAAACTGCTTTCCGTTGTTTTGATGCTCAGCGAAACCAAGCAGGCGCGTCTCTTCCGCTCCAGCCGCGAAGCCTTCGCGGGAGAATGTCGAGAGCAATAAAAGAAAGATGAGTTTTCTAGAAAGATGCATCTGACGACCAGTCTAACAGGCTCGCCGATTTTTTTTGAACAAACAAAAAAGATGCTCGACCTTTGGCCAATTCCTTAATAGCTTAATTCTTTGTTTCCCCAAGGAGTACCATGGACGCATTGCAGAGCATCGGAGTTTTCGCAGCACAAACCTTCCTCATCCTTTTTGCCATCATCGCCGTGATTCTGGTGATCGCAATGGTTGCTGCCAAGGCTGCTGGCCATAAAAATGAAATTGAAGTGGAGCTCTTGCATAAGAAATACAAGAACTTCCAGAATCTTCTTAAAGCTCATACTATGAGCAAAACCGAGCGCAAAGATCTTAAAAAACAACTCAAACAAGAGAAGAAAGAGAGCGCTGACAAGTCCCGCACTCACGAAAAGAAAATCTTCGTGATCGACTTTGAAGGTGACGTTAAAGCTTCAGCAGTTGAAAACTTGCGCGAAGAAGTCACGGCCGTCTTAACATCTGCGAAACCTGAAGATGAAGTTGTTGTGCGCATTGAAAGCCCGGGTGGCGTGGTTCATGGCTACGGATTGGCGGCTTCTCAACTCTTGCGTATTCGCGACAAAGGCATTCCTTTAACAGTTTGCGTGGATAAAGTGGCAGCCAGTGGTGGTTATTTGATGTCTGTGACTGCAAACAAAATCCTTTCTGCCCCTTTCGCCATCGTCGGCTCCATTGGTGTTGTTGCACAAGTTCCTAACTTCCATAGAATTTTGAAAAAGCACGATGTAGACGTAAAAGAGTACACGGCGGGCGAATTCAAGCGCACGGTCAGCTTGTTGGGTGAAATCACCAGCAAAGGTGAAGAGAAATTCCAACAACAATTAGAAGAGACTCATATTCTCTTCAAGTCTTTCGTTCAGAAATTTCGTCCTCAGATGAATCTTCAGGAAGTAGCCACTGGAGAATACTGGTATGGTGAGCAGGCAATCACAAAAGGCCTGGTTGATGAGATTCGCACCAGCGACGATTACCTGATGGCTCTTGCCGATAAACACCAAATTATCAAAGTGAAATTTGAACAACACGAAAGCTTTGGCGACAAATTAAGTGGAATCATCGGAAAAGCCGTAAAAAAAGGGGCTCTTTCCATCGTTGAAGAACTCGAAACTCGTCGTTTTCTTTAACAACACTCCAACGTTGTTGGAGTGAAGAACTTACTCCGGCAGAGCTGGAGTGCAGAAACTACCCTGGCGTAGCCAGAGTGCAGACAGACAAAGCAAGATAGCAGGGATTAATTAAGTGGCACAAAATCTCGTTGAAGTAAAAAATCTTGAAACGACCTTCACTACGAAGGCAGGACCGTTCAAAGCGGTTAACAATATCAGCTTCGAAATCCCTAAGGGTAAAACTTTGGGTATCGTGGGCGAATCAGGTTGTGGCAAATCCGTAACCTCTTATTCACTCATGCGCTTGATTCAATCTCCGGGACAAGTGACCGGTGGACAGGTACTTCTCAATGGTCGCGACATCTTAAAATTGTCAGAAGACCAAATGGAAGAAGTTCGCGGCGGCGAAATGGCAATGATCTTTCAAGAGCCCATGACGGCTTTGAACCCTGTTTTGACCATCGGTTTTCAGATGGATGAGCAGATCATGAAGCATAAAAAATGCTCGCAAAAAGAATCAAAAGATCGCGCCATTGAAATGCTTCGCCTGGTGGGCATTCCTTCCCCTGAAGAACGCTACTCGTCTTATCCGCACCAACTTTCGGGTGGTATGAGACAAAGAGCAATGATCGCCATGGCCCTTTCTTGCGATCCCACATTTTTGATCGCTGACGAACCGACAACAGCTTTGGACGTTACAATCCAGGCGCAAATTTTGGAATTGATTCAAGGCCTGCAAGAAAAATTCAATATGACTGTTCAGTTCATTACCCATGACTTGGGTGTGATCTCAGAAATCTCTGACAATGTCATGGTGATGTACGGCGGCCAGACTTGCGAGCAGGCGGAGACTCAAGAGCTTTTCTTGAACCCTCATCATCCTTACACAGCTGCATTGATCGCATCTCGTCCTAAATTTGGTGAGCGCACACAACGCCTGACCACAATTGAAGGAAGCGTTCCCGCTCCCCACGAACTGCCGAAAGGCTGCCCGTTTGTAAACCGCTGCCCACGCGCTGTGAGTGAATGTCCTGCTATTAAACCTCAACTTCTTGAAGTTAAACCTGGCCACAAAGTGGCTTGCTTCAATCCTTTATAAGCGAGTTAAATGAGATGAGCGAAATCATTCTTGAAGCAAAAAATATTAAGAAACACTTCCCGATCAAGAAAGGTCTTTTCTTGCGCGAAGTTGCCAGTGTTAAAGCTGTTGATGATGTCACTTTAACCGTCCGCAAAGGTGAAACTTTGGGTCTGGTCGGAGAATCCGGCTGCGGAAAATCGACATTGGGCAGAACTTTGATTCGCCTCTATGAGCCGACCTCTGGCGAAATCACATTTGAAGGGCAGAACTTTTTAAAACTTAAAGGCGAAGCTCTTCGCAAAAAAAGAAAAAACATGCAGATGATCTTCCAAGATCCTTATGCTTCCCTCGATCCACGTATGACCGTAGGTCAAGTCATCGGTCAACCGATGGACATCCATAATGTGGGCACCCCGGAAGAGCGCACTCAACGCGTTTTGGAGTTGATCGAACTCGTGGGACTTCGCAAATCTGCCGTCAATCGCTACCCGCATGAATTTTCGGGTGGACAACGTCAACGTATCAGTATTGCCCGTGCAATCGCTTTAAACCCTGAACTGATTATTTGCGACGAGCCTGTCAGTGCCTTGGACGTATCTATTCAGGCGCAAATCCTGAATCTTCTGGAAGACCTTCAACAGAAGCTCAAATTAACATATGTTTTTATATCCCATGATCTTTCAGTGATTGAACACGTTTGCGACCGTGTTGCAGTCATGTACTTGGGTAAAATTGTTGAGATTGCCAGCCGTGATGAACTGTTTGCAAATCCTCAGCATCCCTACACGCAGGCATTGATCCAAGCGATTCCTCGCGTGGGCCACGGCAAAAAGAAAATGAAGAAATCATTGGGCGGCGAAGTGCCAAGCCCGATCAATCCTCCATCAGGCTGCTCTTTCCATACTCGTTGCCCATACAAAATGGACATCTGCGTACAGAAGACTCCGGTGCTTGAGGGAACGGCTTCACACCAGAAGGCTTGCTGGCTAACCGCAGCTCCAACATACTCCAGCGAAGCTGGAGTGCGAGCAGGCAAGGCTGAATAATTTTAACTTTTAAAATACTCCGGCCAAGCCGGAGTGTAGACCAGACTCCGGAGATCCGGAGTGTAGACCTAAGGAGAATATGATGTTGAAAAATTTTGCGAAAGGTTTGCTCGCTGTCACTGCTCTGGGTTTCGGTACTCAGGCTGTTGCTGCACCGACAAACGCCGAACTAAAAATCGGTATCTCTCAAGAGTTCGAAACGATGAACCCATTGATCATGTCTATGTCTGCTTCAGCATACATGTATCGCTTGGTAGGTCGTTCTTTGGTCGTTATGACTGCTGAAGGAAAATGGGTTCCGCAATTGGCTAAAGAAATCCCTTCTCTTGAAAAGGGCACTGCAAAAATCGTCGATATCGGCGGCAAAAAGCACATCGTAGCTAACTGGGAAATCATCGACGCCGCAAAATGGGGCGACGGCAAGCCAGTTGTCTGCCAAGACTTCATCACATCTCGTGATATAGCGACTTCTCCAACTGTCACTGTTGGCGAAAAAGAGCAATGGACTCAGGTTGAAAAGATCGAAATCGACCCTAAAAATCCTAAAAAATGTGTTTTCACTTATGACAAAGCAAAATGGGACTTCTACCAACTAGCTCAATTCTTCCCTCTTCCGACTCATTTGGAAAAGCCAATTTTTGATAAATACGGCAGCCAAAAAGAAGGCTACGAGAAGAATTCAAACTATGTTCGCAATGCTACAAACCCAGGTCTTTACAACGGACCTTATGTTATTTCAGAAGTGAAATTGGGTTCACACGTTGCCTTCACTCCGAACAAGTACTTCTATGGCAAACAGCCTAACATCCAAAAGATCATCGTTAAGTTGATTCCTAATACAGGAACAATGGAAGCGAATCTTCGTTCTGGAACAATCGACATGATTTCCGTTCTAGGTTTGGATTTCGACCAAGCCCTAGCATTTGACAAAAAAGCAAAAGCTGAAAACTTGCCATACAATGTGTTCTTCGTTCCATCTGTGACTTACGAACATATCGATTTGAACTTGGACAACCCAATCTTGAAAGACGTTCGCGTTCGTAAAGCTTTGGTTCTTTCAATCAATCGCGAAGACCTTGTAAAAGCTCTTTTCGAAGGCAAGCAAGAAGTCGCTATCCATAACGTTTCCCCTAAAGATGCTTGGTTCACAAAAGATCCAAAATTCGTAACGTTCTATCCTTACTCTAAACGTAATGCTGGAAAACTGTTGGACGAAGCTGGTTGGAAATTGGGAGCTGATGGCTACCGTTCTAAAGATGGCAAACGTTTGTCTTTGGTGTTCCAAACAACTGCGGGAAACAAAACTCGTGAGCTTGTTCAGGTTTATTTGCAAAACCAATGGAAACAAGCGGGTATTGAAGTTCTTATCAAGAATGAGCCAGCACGTGTATTCTTCGGCGACACAATGACTCACCGTAAATTCGGTGGTTTGGCCTTGTTTGCTTGGGTTTCTTCTCCGGAAAACAGCCCACGCTCAACAATTTCATCTAAAGCAATTCCGACTGCAAAAAACAGCTGGTCTGGCCAAAACTTCATGGGCTGGAGCAATCCAAACGTAGACAAGGCACTTGATGCTTTGGATTTGGAATTCAATCCAAAGAAGCGTGCTGAATTGGTTGGAACAACTTTGAAATACTACACTGACGAAGTTCCGGTATTGCCACTTTACTATCGTTCAGATATTTCAGTGACTCCGAAAAACTTGAAAAACTACAAAATGACTGGTCACCAATTCTACGAAACAAACAACGTAGAAGACTGGAACCTAAACTAGTTTGTAAACTCCGGCGCAGCCGGAGAAACGGCGGAGTTGGCGAAAGCCAACCAGCCAGAAAAAAGAACCATAGACCCAAGGCTGTTCAAAAAGGTTCATATGCAAGGCGGAGGGAGTTCCCGCAGCGCAGGCGTACTTCCAGTACGTCGGAGCGAGGACAACTCCCGACAACGCAGTCAGATGAGCCTTTTTCAACAGCCGACCGGAGGACCCTACCTGTGACTACATTTATTGCTCGTCGTATTTTACAAACCCTCGCTGTGATAGTTGTACTATCCTTCGTGGTCTTCTATTTAATGAGCTTAATGCCGGGTGATCCGGTAGACATGATGGTGGCCTCAAACCCTAAGATCACTGCAGAAGACGTGGCTCGTCTGAAAGCACTATACGGACTAGATCAACCGATCTACAAACGTTATGGCAGCTGGATGGGCTCCATTCTGACTGGTGACCTTGGTTACAGCAGAACTTACCGTGTGCCCGTGGAAGAACTCATGGGCCCACGTCTATGGAATACGTTCCTGCTCTCATTTATCTCTTTGGCTCTTTCTATTCTTATCGCCGTTCCTTTGGGCGTTCTTTCTGCACTCAAACCAGGAAGTCGACTCGATACCTTTGTCAGCCTTCTCTCCTTTGGTGGGATTTCTATTCCCTCCTTCTGGCTCGCTATCGTTTTGATTATCGCTTTTGCAGTTAAGATTCCTCTTTTCCCTGCAGGTGGAACACAAACTATAGGCGCAGGCGAAATGGGCTTCTGGGCTGATATTCTGGATCGTTCGAAATATCTGGTTTTGCCAGTTCTTTCTTTGTCGATCCAACAGATCGGTCGATTCTCTCGTTTTACTCGTTCTTCCATGGCCGAAGCTATGCGCAATGATTTCATTCGTACTGCTCGCGCCAAAGGACTCTCAAACCACACTGTGATCTGGCAGCATGGCTTTAGAAATGCTTTGATACCATTGATCACCATTCTTGCTGTGAGCATTTCAAGCTTGTTCTCTGGTGCTTTATTGACCGAGACGGTTTTTGCTTATCAAGGTGTGGGCAAACTTGTTTACGACTCTATTATTGGTAATGACTATAACGTAGCGATGATTTCATTTGTGATCTCTGTGGCGATGGTTCTTCTTATGAACTTGATCGCAGATATTTCATATGGCTTCGCCGACCCTCGAATCGCTTACAAATAGGTGTGCTCGTGTCAGGAAACGAAATGACTATGACTGATATTACATTGCCTCATCAATTGTCTGATAAAGACAGAGCTGATCTCGAAAAAGCCCAACCCATGTGGAAGATGGTCCTGAATCAATTTCTGGATCATAAACCCGCAGTGGTCAGTGCCTTCGTGATCTCTTTCCTTTTACTGGTTTCGATCTTTGCAAATCAGATCCAAAGCATTACCGCCCTGGATCCCGATGCACAGAACGTGGCAAATCGCTATTTGGCTCCGATGACTCATGCGCAAGCCGGTCCGGACGTGCGCGAAACTGAAGTGGAACGCTTCATTGCAGCTCACCCAGATTCTGCGGCGAAGTTGCAAACTCTGCTGATCGAAAAAGGCATTGTTCAATCTGCAAATCCAACGGATGCGCTCTTTGACCTTGCAAACAAAGACATCCCTGAGGCTATTGCGGGATTAAAAGCCCTGGACACGCCAGAGGCCAAAGAACTGGGATCTTTATTTAAGAGCTTTGATACCTATCACCTCTTCGGCACAGACGAATTGGGCCGCGATGTTTTCATCCGCCTGGTTTATGGAACTCGCGTATCAATGGGTGTTGGTATCCTGGTCGCGATTGCGTCTGCTTTGGTTGGTCTATTGATCGGAAGTATCGCGGGTTTCTATGGCGGCTTTATCGACGCCCTCTTAATGCGCGTGACCGATGGTCTTCTTTCATTGCCGATGATTCCTGTATTGATCGTCATTGCGGCGATTGATCTATCAAAGATCCCTTGGCTTAAAGCCCTGGTCAGTACCTCCAATGAAAGTATTGTTAAAATGGTCATCATCCTCTGCTTGTTCTCATGGATGACCGTCGCTTTGTTGGTCCGTGGCAGTATCTTGTCTTTGCGTGAGCGTGAATTCGTATTGGCCGCTCGCACTTTGGGTGCCAAAGACAGAACTATCATTGTTCGCCATATGTTCCCGAACGTGATTGCACCGATGTTGGTGTCTATTACTTTAGGCGTGGGTGAATCTATTTTGTTCGAAGCCGCATTGAGCTTCTTGGGCCTGGGTATTATGCCACCAACTCCAAGCTGGGGAAATATGCTTAACAACGCGCAAGAGCTGATTTATCAAGCTCCGTTCCTTGCGATCTTACCAGGTATTATGATTCTTATCACGACTGTCAGCTTCAATTATTTGGGTGACGGTCTTCAAGACGCGATTGATCCGAAATCAATGCGCCGTTAATCAGTTTCAATTTTCAGCAAAATCAAAAACCAGTAAAAAACCGCAGCTAAAGTCTGCGGTTTTTTTATTTTTTGCATCTGTATTTTCACTTCCATTCAGAACATCTTTTGCCAACAATAGATGTAAACACGAAGGAGTTTTCATCATATGAAACTTGTGATTACACTATTAGTATTGGCCCCCGTTTATGGTTTTACTATGACAACAACCTACCAAACACTGACACCGCATGAAGGACAAAGCGACTTCAGACTTGGGGTTGGCTACCGAAGTGTCAACGCGGAGACCAAATCAGGAGGCAAAACCGATGCCACCGGACCTTCAATTCCTGTCACTTACTATTACGGTCTTACCGAAAACCACTCGCTCGGTGGTGAAATATCTTATTCTTCCTTAAATCAAGACTATAAAGATTCAACGACATCTCTAAACGCAAAGAGCTATGGCATGGAGGATGTGTTCTTCGGATACAAAGGAAATTTTGAAGTCGGCACACCCACTCTTTTTATTCGAGGAGGACTTAAAATTCCCCCTGAGAAATCACGTCGAAATTGGGACAACAATGAGTCCAACACCTCTACAGGACAAATGGCTTTCATCGGAAGTCTTGGCATGACATCCGCCTTTTCAACTTTTAACGTCGGCTTTCTTGGCCTTTACTCCGCGAACCAAAATGGAGATGGCGAAGTCACTTCATCTGGAAAGACTTACTCTGGAAAGATAACTGGTGGCAGTTCGTATCAATTTTCAGCATACGGAGAAATTCAAAATATCTATCATCCCAATGTATCATTGGATTATGCGAGATCTTTCACATCCACTTTCACTTCTGATTCTGGAATGGTGGGCACAACATTAACTGGCAATGAACTTATCAGAGGCACCTTCAGCTTGCGCTATGAAATGACTCCAGGCTTTGAAATAGTTCCCGTATTGGCTTATACGACAATTTTGAAAAAAGACGATTTTTCCAAGTACAATTACTTCTTGACCGGAGTCGAAGCTCGCTTGGTTTTTTAATCCATCGGGCCCCAGAACCAGGGGCCCTTGGCTCGCTTCAAAATGAATTGATCTATATCTTTTTGCTGAACAACTGAAGGCTCATTGGCAAAAAGTTTTTCCTGCAAATCCCGATAAGATTTTTCTTTGGCGAGTGTTTGAATCTTTCTATCCAGCTCTTTTATGACTGCTCTTCCCCAAGGATTCTTCGTACAGGCAACATGCACGATAAACGGCTTCTCATAACCACTGATCGGAATCGCCGCCAACCGCTTATTACCCGCATGCGTTTCGTTAAACAACTTCACCACTTTTGGATAATCAATCGTATAGTCGGCTCTATTGTTCGATATCATATTTAAATAGTCATTCCAGTTTCCCAGAGGTGAAATCAAATTGATGAATGCATTTTCAGACAACTTTGGGATGATTTCATCCACCGGAGGACCATAAGATCGCCCCTTGATCAGAATACCTTTGAAGTGAGAGTTCTTAATCAATTCAAAAACGTTAATGGCCTTTGCACCTTTGGTGAATGAGGCCAGACTCTCCTCTCTGACAATTACATGCAAAGGAGGATAGACCCACAACGGCGAAAAATAGCCATACTTCTCGCGCTCCCCATTAAAAAGAATATTGCTGCTGCATATATTTCTTCCCTGCTGCCAAAGCTCCACCAATTTCGGCGTATTGATCTCAAGATTCTCATGGTGATAGTCGATCATTTGACTTTGCAGAAGTTGCAGCATTTGATTGGAAACACCCGGAGCTTTCCTATCTCTTGTGAAGAACGGTGGCCAATTGGGGACCGCCCATAAAATTTGTGCCGGTTCAGCGACACCTGCCTCCACATTCGCATGCTCCGCCACCATTACGGACAGTGCTTTTGCAGTCACTTCCACTGAGGAAGTCAAAATGAGAACTGAAATGGCAAATATCCACAGAGGCAACAATCGCATAAAGTATCTCCAATGGTTCCCCGTCATAGCCCTTATATTAGCACTCACATTTGAGAAGAAACCTATGTTCTTTGCCTGTGTTTTCCGTCTAAGAGAATCCTCGGTGTTTGCTGACAATTGCCTGTACGCCCATGAAAAAAAGAAAGTCTCGCCCCCCTCACCCCCTCGTATAATGGAGATCACCCGGCATAAATATTGTTAATAGAAGGTCAGTTGAAACAGACCAATGGGGTGTTTTATGAAAACAGTATTCTCATTTTTTGCGATGATTTTCTTTACGGCGAATGCATTCCCGCAGACTTCGTATGAACTCACTTGCCGTGCTAAGGCCAAGGAAATCGCTGCATCAACCTACTCTTCTTGCGTCACAGAAGCTCGCAGCGCACATGTTGAAGAGATCCGCTCTAACTACCAAAAGGAATTGTCTGCTTTAAAATCTAAGTATGACAAGGAGCTTAAAAAAATGGGTGGCGGACAAGCCTCTTCTAAAAAAGCTTCTAAAGCTCCCACGATTGCAGAGGCCCAAAGCACTCAGCCTGTACGAGGTCTTGCGAAGCAATTGCCCGCTAAAACAACCCACCATATTGACGCAACCCCGGTACAAACTGTCTCAGAAGGAGCTGCTGTGGTTGCAGTAGGATCCGATCAAGGTATGGGTAAAAGTGCAGATTCCCTCGAAAAAGAGGCTTCTGACGCAGATCAGGTCGAAATTATTGATATGCCAACAGAATAAGTAGGAAACAGCCAGACAAGCGTTGATTTTCCTCTCAGACCGGCTTAAAACGTGTAAACTGTTTAAGTTACTGATTTTTACTGGGAGGAACCCATGGGTGAGTTTAGCGTAACGCATCTTCTACTTCTTGCTTTGATCTTCTTGATCTTCTTCGGACCAAGCCGTTTGCCTCAATTAGGCCAATCTTTGGGTAAAGCTATTCGTGGCTTCAAACAAGGTTTGAACGAAATTGACGTTGATGCAAAAGACATTAAGGACGACCGTCAGCAAGTGTCTCATCAACAACAACAACAGCAACAAACTACGACTCAAAAACACACTGAGACGCACAACTCTTAATCAAAAATCAGCTTAGCTGATTTTTTTGAGCGGACTGAAAATTGCTTTTAAATTTCAAAGCCTTCATGAGTGACTACTTATGAAGGCTTTTTTTTATCCAATAAGTGTGTCGGTGATAATACTAACCGCACCATGATCTAAAAGCTCTCGGGCTTTTTGCGCATCATTCACAGTCCAAAAAGCGACGGGCACTCCCCGTTTCTTCCATTTTGCCAAATCCGACAAAGAAACATACTTATAATCCAAATGCAGAAGATTTGCGCCGATATAGGGCGCAAACCACATGTGCTTCAGATAAAACTTATTAGTCGGATCATTTTCTTTACTGGCTAAAAGTGCACGCGGCACCTCTGGCAAAATCCTCCCCAGCCTGTAAATGCAAAGAGGATTGAAACTTGAGAAGAGAATGCGCTTTTCAGCTTGGTGCTTACGAACAACTTTTGCGACCGCTTCTTCCAAAACTCCGTCACGCACGCGGTTTGTTTTCAATTCGATATTCAATAACTGAGGGATCTCTTTACTGATAAGAACATCTTCAAGAGTGCACACCTGAGCGGCACGGGCCAACTCATCGGCTGTCATTTCCGACACGGCCTTTTGTTGATGAGCCAAACGCTTGAGATCATCGTCATGGAATACCACCACCACCTGATCTTTGGACAAGCGCACATCCATTTCAACCATCTCCAAGCCACGCTCTTTCGCCGCCTTGAAAGAGGCCAGAGTATTTTCTTGGACTCCAGCCTTCCAGTAACCACGGTGACCTTGATATTTTACGGGAGCCATGGCTCCTGTCGGCCATACTTGCGCGCGCCATGTGAAGTGGCGATAGACGGCAAAAAATAAGATAGAGGCAACAACACCAAGAAGAATGATCATTATTTCCTCATGCGCTTGGCGGGCAGTGTTTCCGATGTAAATACGGGCTCTTCACGAGTTCCTTCAAGCAAAAACTTTTTGGCGAGTTTTCCATCTCGAACTTGCAGTGCCCCTTTTAGCTGACCTTGCTCGTCCCAGGAACCATCCACAGACAAATGCCTGTCTTTACCCAGCTTCGCCTGGAAGTTCTTCCATTGTAGACGCTTCAGATCTTTGAACTGAAACTGACCACTCAACTCCTGCATCTCCAGTTTTTGATCATTCCACCATTCGGGTTGTGTGATTTGCTGAAACAAATCAGCTCCCGGTGATTCCAAGTGCACGCTTAAAGACTGAATCTTGGTTGCCAAGGTGATTTGATTATGAAGGAAGTCGAACTCCCCACGAGTCTTGCCGAAATCCATGCCTTCAACACTCATCTTTTCAATGCGCAAAAGGCCTTTCAAATAAGCTAAGTTTCCATCAGAAATTTTGGCATCGGCATTCAAGCTCGCAATCCCAATTTCTCCGCCGTTAGTCATTAGTTTTTGAACCTGAGGAGCGAGAGTCATTTCATCAATATGAGCCTTAAGGTCGACTTCTTTGAAATCACGATCAGCCTTCAGAGTTACAGCTCCCAAGAAGTTCCCACCACGTGGCTCCACCCGCTTAACTTGGAAAGTCCAATAATCTCCCTCGAGATTGATATCCCCCAACATGCGATCAATCACCTGCAGTTCTCTTTGCCCCTTATTCGAGAAAATAAACTCCAGCCCTGTATGTTCACCCGTCAGGCGAATGGATTTCTCTGAGCGAATTTCCGCACGTCCAGAAAAACTTCCCAGATCGCCAAGAATTTTATGACTTTGTTGTCGATTGAGGAAATTCAACAATCTTCCTACGTGCATGCGTTTGACATCAATGCCGATAGGCTTGTAGCGAAGGGGCTCCAGACTGGTAAACGTGATTTGCTCTGAAGACATTTCCCCCAGATCACCTTCCACGCGGAAGTTCTTCACTTCAACAGGAGCTTCCTTGATTTTTCGAACATCCGCCGTCATGCGACCATTTGCTGAGATCCAAACTTGTTTTCCATTCAGCTCTTTGGACGCCAGATTGTAGGTTTGCATCAAAGACAAAACCTGACTGAGCGGGATATGCTTTAAATCTGTCTCTACGTTCAACAAATGATCGGCAATCGTGTAATTGCCAATCATACTGTAGTGCCCTTCACGCCAGTTCCCAAAGAAATGCGCTTGTACTTGCGGCTCCGGTGATTCTTTATACTCGATGAAAAGATTCGCATGAGAAAGATAGTCGCCATACTGCTCATCACGTAATAAATGTGTTTTCGCGGTGACTTCAATCACTTTGGGTTCAAACGATTTTACTTTAATGGCAAAATCCAAAAACTCCGATGGATATTGCGGATACTCATTGAGAAGTATCTTGAAATTCTGAATCGTGAGCTCGCTCACTGCATTTTTATACTTTTGCGCCTGTTCATTCGGCGAAAGACTTACCAACGGCGAAGTGGTCGTCGCCACTTCCTGTTTGGCAACTTCTGTTTTCTTTTCACAATCTTTTAGATTTCCACGCAAAGTCAGAACGACATTGTCAGTTTCAACTTTCTTAATCAGCGAGGTTCCTGTGAGCACTCCCCAGAAAGAAATCGGTAAACGCAATTCATCGATCTCAAGCAGAGGCGACATCCAGCAGGCTTCGGTGGATTCGAGTTGAACCTTGGTGATTACCACCGAAAAGCGCGGCAAGATGCCATTGCTCAAACTGACTTGTGCGCTATCGAAAGTAACTTTGACGTCTTTATGAATATGACTGGCGGCTTTTTCAATTCGCGCAGCGACTCGCGCTGGCGACAACATTGATTTGGCGATATAGCCCAGGAAAAATGAAACAGCCAACCCGATAACAAGAACTCGCATACCGGGTTGTTCAGTGACTAGATTTTTATCAGAGTTTCGTCGACGATCCATAGCTTATTGTGACTGTGAAAGCTATGGACCGGAAGGAAAATTATTTATAATTTCCCAGGGAAGTTTACTTATATTCGAATGCTAGGATTTCGAACTCTTTGTCGCCTTTAGGACTCATCACAGTAACTGTGTCGCCGACCTTTTTACCGATCATAGCGCGAGCCAAAGGAGAAAGAATAGAGATCATACCTTTTTTCACGTCAGCTTCATCAACGCCAACAATTTGATAGGTCACTTTCTCTTCAGTATCTGTATCCACAGCTGTAACATGTGCACCAAAGACAACACGGTCCGCTTTAATTGCGGCCACGTCGATAACCTCAGCTCCAGCCAATTTGCCTTGAATCTCAGCAATACGACCTTCAATCATGCCTTGACGCTCTTTAGCGGCTTCATACTCAGCATTCTCAGAGATATCACCGTGTGCGCGAGCTTCTTCGATCGCTAAAATAACAGACGGTCTATCCTCCAACAAAAGCTTCTTAAGCTCTGCATCAAGCAGCGCTTTTCCGCGAACTGTCATAGGAAGGATATCATTTTGACCGGCCATGTTTAACTCCACTGTTAGAAGGACAATTCTTTTACCGGATTCCCCCCGCTTTATCAACTTGCGAAGGGTCCTGGACTAATCGCTCTGCGTCATCACTCGACGCATTGCACTCCAAAAAGGTACGGCGTAACATCAATTCATGGGCCAAAAGAAGAAGTCCGAAATTGTATGCCGTTGTAACAATGTCTCTCGGGAGACCATTGAAAAAGCCATCTTAGACGGCGCCCGCACCTTGAATGAGATTTTTGATATAACTTCTGCGGGTGTGGGTCCTTGTGGCGGCACTTGCCGGCGAAAACTTGGCCCCTTACTAGATCACTATCTCCAGACCGGCCGCTTCCCAGAAAAACTCACTGAAGATTTAACTGGAAAAGCAGGACCTAAAGACAGCGATAAAAAATCAGGCTGATACTTTGCCCGGGGTCTTACCAAGACGATAATCGATAATTTTCTGCACCTCAGGACGACAGGTTCCACAAGCCGTGCTTGCGGAAGTTTGGCGTGTCACAACCTCAGGAGTATGAGCCCCTGCAATCACAGCTTGATCCACAGTGTGAGTTGCAACAGTCCGACAATGACAAACTTCAGCCTCTTCATAAGGAAACTTCCACTCACCACGCAATTTCAAAATCATTTCACGCAAAAGCATGCTGGAGTGATCGTTCGACTCTGGTAGGGGCCATTTAGACAGGTCCGCGCCAAAATGGCGTTTCATTTTTTGCATCATTTCCATAAATTCGGTACAGCCCTTCATATCCACTTTTAACACGCGACCTGGAGTTTGAAGATTCTCACCTTCACACTCCACCTGCAAAAAATCCCGTCCCTCAAGTTCGACTTTAATCACCATATAGGCTAGAATTCTAAATCACATTCCCTTTACTACCAAGACCAGAAAGAAGACGAGAAATAAACTGCGATGAACGTACTCATTTTGAGTCGAAAATTTGAGATCTACAGCACCCGTCGCTTGGTCGAGGAGATTCAATCTCGCGGACATACGTGTTTACTCTGGGATCCGGCCTGGCCTGCTTCGAAATGCTTCGCAGACTTTGACGTTCTTATTCCGCGTTTGGGCAGCTTTCAGTTTCCTGAAGCTTGCCTCACCCTGGAAAGCCTCTCGTCGCGTGGAGGGGTGATTATCAATGATTTGGAGGCCTACAGGAAAGCTCGCAACAAATGGCGCTCCTATGTTGAGTTTCTTGAAAATCAAATCCCAACTCCATACTCGGAATTTGTCTCAGAACGAGACAAATCTCTTTGGGCTCTTTGGAAAAAAGGCTATCCCTGCATTCTAAAAAAACTGGAAGCCAGCAAAGGCGAAGGCGTGTTTTTGGCTCAAACTCCTGAAGAGCTTGAGCAGCTTGTGAACTCGATGAATGAGGAATTTCTGATTCAGGAGGCCTTTCCTGAATCTTTTGGTGAAGACATCCGCGCTTTCGTCGTGGGAGATAAGATTGTTGCATCCATGAAAAGAAAATCGACTCACGACTTTCGCAGCAATTTATCTTTAGGCGCTGTGGGTGAAGTGTGCACCCTCTCGCCCACCGAAGAAGAATTGGTTTTAAAAACGACGGCCGCCTTAAAGATGGATATCGCCGGCGTTGATCTATTGCGAACACACAAAGGCAGTTTGATCCTGGAAGCAAACCCCTGTCCGGGTCTTGAAGGAATAGAAAAATACACTCCAGTCAATGTCGCTCGTGCTATCATTGAACATATAGAGGAAATGCATGAACACCACTCGGCCTCGGGTAGAACTTCTACCTATCTTCGAAGATAACTATGTCTTCCTTCTGATTGATGACGATACTCAGGAGGCGGTGGTTATTGATCCCGGCGAGGCCAGCAAAGTTATGACCTACCTGAATGAGCACGGCCTCACTCTGAAGGGGGTTTTGATCACTCACCACCATAAGGATCATATCGCGGGGGTTCGCCCCTTGATTGAAAAATACCCAGCACCCGTCTTCGCCCCCATGAAAAACAAATCGCAAATTCCTGATGGTCAATTTTGGGTGCAAGAGGGAGACGAAATAGATCTGGGCTCTATGCATTTTTCAGTGATGGAGCTGCCTGGGCACACCCTGGGTCATGTGGCTTTTTGGAATGATGATTTAAAATGGCTCTTTTCCGGCGACGTTCTTTTTGGCCTGGGTTGCGGTCGATTGTTCGAAGGAACTTATGAACAAATGTATAACAGCCTTCAACGCATTAAAAATCTTCCACCCGAAACTTTGATCTACTGCACTCATGAATACACAGAAATGAATCTGCAATTCTGTAAAATGCTCAGCAGCCTCGACGACTCACCCATCACCGGGGACGACGAAGATCTTGAAATGTATGAAAATCAACTTCTCAATCTTCGCGGCATCAACATGCCCTCTGTCCCGTTGAAACTGGCCATCGAGACCAAGGTCAATCCATTCTTACTGGCTCACTCCCTTGAGCAGTTCACCTATTTGCGAGAACTGCGCAATAAGCAGTGATTAACTCTGAATCTCTTTCTCATGTAGGTTCATTTTCGCAATGAACTCTTTGCGAAATTTAAAGATCTGCGTGACGTCCTTTTTAACAAAAGCACCCGCGACAAGCCAACCCAGATATCCCATGGGCAAACGATAGCGCACGCGATCCACCATCAAGGTACCACCACAGAATGGGCGAAATTCATGAGTATGGTGCCACAGGCTATATGGCCCCTTCAGCTGATTGTCGACAAACTTATAAGGGGGATGCCACTCATTAATTTCCGTTTTCCACTTTGCAGGAACGCCGTGAATTTTCAAATTATAGTCAATCAAAGTTCCCTCTTGAATCTGCGGCGTTGACACGGCTTGAATCTCGAACTTCAAGCTTGGAGGAGTGATTTGCTCAAGATTTTGCGGTTCTCTAAAAAAGGTAAATAACTCCTCTGGCGGAATAGAGACAAATTGTTCGGCGTAGAAGATTTCTTCCCCGGCCTTGAATGGCGCGCAGATCTCATCCAAAGCGTGCTTCAGCTCCTTGTATTGAAACTGATATCCCAAACTTTCTGACTTCTTCGCGCTGCCACGAATAGAGCAGACGA
Organism: Bdellovibrio svalbardensis; assembly: GCF_029531655.1. Taxonomy (NCBI): domain Bacteria; kingdom Pseudomonadati; phylum Bdellovibrionota; class Bdellovibrionia; order Bdellovibrionales; family Pseudobdellovibrionaceae; genus Bdellovibrio; species Bdellovibrio svalbardensis. Next base: position 661,550 of record NZ_JANRMI010000002.1, on the reverse strand, counting down.
TGGTGTCTGCCGCCTCTCCGTACATGGCTTTAATTGCGACCTTTGGCACTGGAAGCCCAAGTGGTCTTCCTAAGCTTTCCGCCAATGTTTTTGAGAACTCCTTATTGGTGACTGGATTCGGCGCAACACCATTGATAGGCCCGTGAACTTGAGAATTCTCCAAAGCAAACAGAAACAGTCCAACGATGTCATTGATATGTATCCAACTCATCCATTGCTTGCCATCACCCAAGATCCCGCCGACACCAGCTTTAAATGGGAAGAGCATTTGTTCCATCGCACCGCCATGACTTGACAGCACTACACCAGTGCGAATGAAGGTTATCCTGCCCGGAGCCTTCGCAGCCTCTTTCTCCCAATCCACCGTGAGGGCCGCCAGAAAATCCTTGCCTGATCCACGACCTTCTTCGCAAATCTCGTCTCCACAATCTCCGTAGATACCAATGGCTGAACCTGCGACAAAGGTCTTCACGGTGCGAGGAAGTGACTCAACAAGATGCTTAGTGCCCAAGACGCGAGAGTCGTAAATTTTCTTTTTTAAATCTGAGGACCAGCGCAAACCCACGACCGGCTCACCCATAAGATTGATCACAGCCTCTATCGACTGCATTCGATCATCTTTGAAAGCGCCTTTCATCAAGTCACCTGGAATGATTTCGCAGGGAAATGGAAGGAGACTGCGCGCTTTCCTTTCATCCCTGGTCACCGCGAAAATCTTATGACCTTTCTCAGCCAAAGCCTTACCAAGTTCTTTACCAATAAGTCCTGTCGCACCCGTGATTAGGATATTCATAGCAATCTCCTCAATTGTTTTATCTCAACTATTCCAGCGGTATTTAAATTACTTTTTTAAAACTTTTGTGAAGGCCTGCAAACATCTTCCGCGGGCCTCAGCATGATCAATCATGGGTTGAGGATATTTGCTGGTATGAAGCTCTGGCACCCATTTATCGATATACTTGTTTTCAGGATCAAATTTTTCAGCCTGAGTCGTGGGATTGAAAATTCGGAAGTAAGGAGCCGCATCACAACCAGATCCAGCAGCCCATTGCCAATTCCCATTATTTGCGGACAAATCAAAATCTAATAATTTCTTGGCAAAGTACCGCTCGCCCTCATACCAGTGAATCAACAAATGCTTACATAAAAAGCTCGCAACCACCATGCGAACCCGATTATGCATATAACCCGTCGCATTGAGTTCTCGCATCCCCGCATCAACAATAGGATAGCCGGTCATGCCGTTTGCCCACCGCTCAAAATCTTTAGTGGAATTTCGCCATGCGATTTTATCATACTCAGGACGGAAACTGGTGTTTTCAACCTGAGGAAAATGCCACAGGATCTGCATAAAGAAATCTCGCCAAATCAACTCACTCAGCCACACATCGGAATACTTCTGCCCTTCCCTCGCCAATTCACGCACACTGACCGTGCCGAAGCGAAGATGCAATCCCAGATGCGAAGTTCCCCCCTCAAGCGCTGGAAAGTTCCTGGTCTCTTCATAACTCTTCAGCATTTTGGTCGAAAGATTCAAAGACGGAAACTCAAGAACTGACTTCTCAAATCCCAACTCTTTGAGGCTGATCATTTTTTCCGGTTTCGCAACCTTTGCGTAAGATCCCTCATAGAGATCATTGGGATAGGACTTCAAATAAAATGGCGAAAGATTTTCCAGCACCTTATTCTTATAAGGCGTGTAAACCGTGTAAGGCTTGCGCATCCCCGTTAGAATTTCTTCTTTTTCAAAAAGAGTCTGATCTTTGAAACTTTTAAACTGTGCCCCTTGGGTCTTTGCAAATTTAGCGATTTTCTCGTCTCGAGATCGCGCCGAGGGCTCATAGTCATGATTGGTGTAAATGGCATCAATATCAAATTTCTGAAACAGATCTTTAAAGATCTCCAAAGGCTGACCGTGCCGCACCAGCAGGTCCGATTTCCTCTTTTGCAGCTGATTCTTGAGGTCTGAAACGGTTTCATAGATGAAGGTCACACGTGCGTCAGAACGATCTTCTAACTTATTCAAAATATCTGTATCAAATATAAATAACGGCAGAACGTTTGAGTTCTCTTTCAAGGCATGAAAAAGCCCTGCGTTATCCTCAAGACGCAAATCACGGCGAAACCAAAACAGAGTTAACTTTGTCATCTTCGAAGTCCAGTTGCAGAACGCCCCAAGGGCGAGTACCTTAGTATTATAACATTGCCTAAACTTAAGGTAACTTATCTCTTATGGACGACAAAAAGTCTGTTAAAAAACAAAGCCCTCCTAAAAGTCTCGATAGGATCAAGTCTTCGGTATTCTCACGCAGTCTTTCGATTGCGAAGCTGACAATACAAACAGGCGCCTCTGTCGCTCAGCACGGGGTCACTTCCGTACTTAAAAGCAAAGAAGACAAAGAGGCCACCTGGAAACAGCTTCTCCTCAATCAGGCGTCCTTAATCAGTTCTGAATTGGGCGAACTGAAAGGCAGTCTGATGAAGGCTGGCCAAATGCTGTCTATGTATGGCGAACATTTTTTGCCACGAGAAGCCAATGAACTGTTAAAGTCCCTGCAATCCGACTCGCCTCCCCTGACCTGGGCCGCTATTGAGCCGACTTTAAAAAAGAATCTCTCCCAGGAAAAACTCGATCTTTTAGAGATTGAGAAGGAAGCCCTGGCCTGTGCTTCCATGGGACAAGTTCACCGCGCGCGCATTAAGGCAACCGGCGAAAGCATCGTCTTAAAAATACAATATCCCAATGTCGACAAAGCGATTGATAGCGATTTGAAGGCCATTCGCACACTGTTGAGCACGATGAAGCTTCTTCCTAAGGATTTGAATATGGATCCGGTGTTTGAGGAAGTTCGCGAAATGCTCGTTCAGGAGACCGATTACGAACTCGAAGCCAATCTGACCGAAGACTACTACAATCGCCTTCACGGAGATTCGCGCTTTATAGTTCCTAAAGTTTACCGTGAATTCTCAGGTCCTAAAATTCTTGCGACCTCTTTTGAACGCGGATTGCGCGTGGATGACCCGCTTATTCAAAGTCTGGCAGCAGAACGACGCAATAAACTTGCGCTGAACTTCCTGGATCTTTACTTCAAGGAAGTTTTCGAATGGGGTGTTGTGCAAACAGACCCGCACAGCGGAAACTATCGCATTCGCATCGATCCCCAGGGACATGATCAATTGGTCCTTTTTGATTTTGGCGCAACTCGCACTTATCCCGAAGTTTTCCTCAATCCCTATCGCCGCATGATCAAGGGTGCCCTTTACAATGATCGCGAACAATTCACCCGGGCGGCAATGGATTTGAAGTTTATCGAAAATCAGGACAACGACGAGCTTCGCAAACTCTTTGAGGACTTCTGTTTTGAAAGCGTTGAGCCCTTCATTGAAGCCAATGATGCACGCAATATCTATCAGCAGATAGACTCCAACGGAAATTACGACTGGAAAAATACCGACCTGCCACAAAGACTTTCGCGCAAAGTCTTTCAGATGATTCGACAATTTCAATGGCGCACTCCGCCCCGTGAAATGCTCTTTCTGGATCGCAAAACTGGCGGTGTGTTTATCTTCCTTTCAGTTCTTAAAGCGAAGATTCGCGGTCGCGATGTCTTGCTGAAGTACTTAGAAAGAATCTAGAGGCCTTATGTTACGTTTTGTTTTTTGCCTGTTACTTTGTTCATCTACTTCTTTTGCGGCCTCGAATCCTCCGAAAGTTGAATTCAAGGCCATCACAGCAGAACCTCTTTCGAAAAACAGCCTGACCTTTGTTGACCTTAAAGGAAAAGTTGTGATCGTGGACTTCTGGGCCTCTTGGTGCGAGCCCTGCAAAGAGGCCCTGCCTCACTACAACAAGCTTTATGAAAAATATAAAAACCAAGGTGTGGTTTTTATCGGAATTAACGAGGACGATGATTTGAAAGAGCGAGATGCTTTTTTAAAGGCTCATCCCATCTCATTCCCGGTATTCTTCGATAAGGAAAAACAAATGGCCAAGGACTTTCAAGTGGTGGCACTGCCCACGTTGTTTGTCTTCGATAAAAAGTTAAAACCTGTGATTCTGTATCGTGGGTTTGACGATAAGAAACCACAGGTTTTAGAAAAGGGAATTCAGGATCTTTTAAAGGCGCAGAAGTAGACTACTTCTGCGTGACGGTCAACGGCTGCGCCGGTGACAGCCAAATATCAATGATATCACCTTTTTTAGTTTTACCTTTGGCATCTTTATACCAAAACTTTGAACGCTGGCGCTCTTGAGCATAAGATCCAAGAGGTCTTAGAATGTCATTGTTATATTTCAAAGATATCTTAATTATCTTTGAAGACATCTTCACAATTTCTTCCTTCTGAGATACGCCATCACCATTTGCATCTCTCCATAACACCAGCTTCTTAAATTCCTTATCTTTTTTATCTATAACACCGTCTTTGTTAGAATCTAATTCCTTCAAAGCTTCGAATCCATTCGCAGGACCACCTTCTTTGTCTCCAAAGAGTTGCTCTTTCTTGGTGATCTTACCCGATCCATCGTCAATAGCCAAAAACCATCCAGGAGAGTTCGCCTCGGGCCAACTTGTCTTTGCTCCTGGATACATCGGGAAATCACTGACGTTTGTAAACGTTGGTCTTGTATCATCAAAAAACACCATCAATGGTGACCAATAGCCGCCACAGAATCCAGTTTGACCGGGGAACGAAACATTGATTTCTAAGTTTGTTTTATCTGAAGAAACAGAAAGCCCACCGATAGAAGCGGTCAAGGTCCCGTTCTTACCCATAAAACTTCCACAATCATAAGTCGCGGTATGAGCTGAATGGCCATAAGCACCATATACTGGTGGACCGCCACAAGTCGTCACTGTCTGCTCGAAAGACACTGTTTTGAGATATATATCCCCAGGCGCCGACACATTAACGCTACCGGACGAGTCCACACTCATAGTCGCAGGAATACCGCTATTCACAATCACCGAATTTCCATAAATCGCTGCGCTACCGCCCCCTGGAGATACGGAAAATTTATCCGCAGGAAGAGGGGCGATGTTACCATCAGCCATACCTGTTTTTGTCACCAAGTCTGCTGGATAACTTGCTTTAAATATATAATCTGAATTACCGATATGAACCACCAAGTTCGCTGTGACAATGGAGCTTGGTGCAATTGGATTTGCCACCCCACGAAGATTCGTTGGGAAGCATGAGTTATTGATCTTTAAAGAAATTTTATTGCTGCCAGAACGCGTTACCATACCCGAAGCCGGTGCCGCAGTCGCCCCTTCTCCTGCCACTGCAGAGTTGACGGACATTGGATAGTTCTTCACTTGCGCAAATACTAAACTGCTAGACAGCCAGACAGCCAGCACACTGGGTCCATGATAAAAAAGACGCCCCATAATTCCCCCTGTTCAATTCCCTACAGCCCCGCTGTATTTTCTTTCAAAGTATCTTTAACTTTATTAATTTTAAAATAAATCAAACGCTTCAAAATCGAATCCCGATGCATCACGAAGCTACAAACTTTATCAGCCAACATCTGAGAGCCTGAGTACTTTCCGTTGCGATAGACAATTTTATAAAGATTTGAATGATAGTACTTATTACTCGAACCCGCCTCTTGACAATCCGCCTCAACACTCTTTTGCGGCTCAAGATAGTATTTAATAACCTTAATTGCTTTGAGACGAATGAGTGTTTGCCCTCCACCTATCGACGGCGCATTCCGTAAAAACTCATCTGCGGATCCAATAGGAGCCAAGGTCTCTGGATTAGTAAGATTAAACATACTTCCCACATCAGTCCCCCCCAAAGAGACCAAAGCGCTTCCCTGAACATACCCCACAAAAATCGGACTTCGGGGTGGAATGGACATATCCATTTTTCCATTAACTACAGGACGAAGCTTTGCGGGCGTGTCCAACATTAGTGTCACACCGTCACTCCAAAAGCCCGGACGATTCCCAAGTTGAGGTGACGTGATCCAATTGTTTTTATTTAAAGATTTAAAATTCAGACTTGCAGCAATATTAAAATCCGTGGGAGCTGGTCCAATGTCATACGCTGCTGTTGGATCATAATTCATAGTCGATCCCAAAGAAAGATCTTGAGAAACGACTGATACTTCTAAAACCGGAGTGTTCCCTTTGACAGTCACAGTTCTTTGCAAACTTCCATTTATCATATTTGCCGGAACATCTGGATAGTAGTCAAAAAAACTAAGACCATTATCATCTTTGATGCGGATATTATTATATGATGGCTCGATCCCGTTGAAATCAGAAAATATTATTCTCTCAGCAAGTGACTGATCTATTTCCTGATCTAATTTAACTCTTAGATCATTTTGATCTTTGGAAACCACAACCTGAGTTGAAACAATAGCAGCGGTGACAAGGGCCATTAAGCCAATGCCCACCATAACTTCTATGGCCGTGAAACCTCTATTATTTACCTTTACGATCATATTAAGATTTTTCATTTTGTACTCACAACGAATGTGTAATCTCTAAAAGGTTCACCCTTTGAGATCCAATCTTTATGGGTCATACGCAAAGTCACTTGATAAAGACCACGATATATTTCTAGCGGCTGAATAATATATCCATAACTTCCGGCACAATTTGGACACTGTTCACGTGGCAAAACTTTATCATTATCCCAGGCCATCGGAAGACTCTCGACTTGAAGGGCCTCATTGGCATTTTTCATGGAACCCATTTGATCGTAATTATAGTTTACTTGATAGTTTTCAACTCCCGATTTAATATTCTCGGCGATATCATTTATCTGCCTTTCTGTGGCGGATAAATTCACAGCGCTTTTAGTGGTATTGCGTAATGCCACCATACCACCCGTAAATGCAAAACCAACAATCGCGATCAAACCCAGCCCCACGAGACTCTCGATGATGGTTTGCCCTTTTTGATTCTGGCTTATCTTCATAAAGGTTCTCATAAGCCTCCCTCTCTGCCCTGCTCGACAACATAAAAACGTACTAACCTTCGTTTACAAGTTGTGTTTGTTTGTGGAGTTGTGCCAGAGACAGCTGGCAAGCCGCAGTCAGGATCCACCGATGTCCACTGAAACGGATCGGCTTTTGCACGCAAGCTAATTGCATTGCACGTCATGCGGTTTGATAACTCTTGCACGGAGGGAATCGGATGCCAAACCGGAGAAGTTGTTGATTTGATATCACAACTTGATCCCGGAGAAGGATGCAATATCCCAATATCTCGAAGTTCTTTTGTCGCCTGCGGATAGTAAATAGTGCTCCAAGTGATTCCGGCCTTATAGGCTTCTTTAGCGATGAAAAGTTTTCCGACGATAAAAGTACCAATAATTCGCAAAGGTGTAGATCGCGCATCAATTGTTAAAGTATCGCATGCAAAAAATCCCGTCACAATTTTAGCTGTTGCCGTGATTTGACATGCCTTCGCAATCGAATAAACATTAAACTTTGGCCAATTCGGCGCAGAATAAGGGGCCGGAGAATTCGTACCATCTAGGACAATCGTTGAATTAATGGCAGGATCACTACCAATTGTCGCGCCGTCTGCAGCAAAGTTCCATGAATAACGAGTTGTCGCCGAATAGTCTACATTCCAACTTGCTCCACCAAAAGACTGGCTTGTCGCCGCACTACGATACTTTTCACAATCATCCAAAAGGGTATCTGCAGCGCCATTTGGATCATCCTCTTTCAAACTTGTCGTAGAGGTATTTGCTGCCGTCGCCGACATACTTGTTGGAGGCACCAATGATTTTTTGTCAGCACTCATTGTAAAATTTAAATACCCCTGAAGATTCGCATTTGGAGTTGAGTAAATTGGCTGCCCTTTATAATAGCTATAGTCATATGCTAAAACACCCACTACTGGAGCGGACGGTTTTCCCAATTCGTTAACAAAGTGATCTGCATTTTTTACTGAAAAATTAATTTGCGCCTTATTACGACGGGAAGAATCAACAGAAATAGTCATCTCAGGTCTAACACTGACTGCATTCATATAATCAGTGTATTTTCCATTTGCTACGTCGTATGCCGCTTGAGCACTATCCAAAGTAGTTTTCTTCGCGGTAACTCCCAAGGCTGTCAACTGAGAATTCAATGAAGTGATGTCTTTCTGAAGCTGAGTTACCAATGCTTCATCGCGATATTCAACAGGACTCGGTGACGGCGTTGGCGTTGGCGTTGGCGTTGGCGTTGGTTCTGGTGATGGTGATGGTGATGGTGATGGTGATGGTGACGGTGACGGTGACGGTGATGGTGATGGCGATGGCGATGGTGATGATGCCAATGGCTTCGCCATCTCATCTGCTAAAGCTAGCTGTTTGTCAGCCAACTTCTTTTTAAGACTCGCTTCTTGAGCGGTTACATCATCATAGGCAGTTTGTGCTGTACTCAGAGTGTTGGCCGCAGATTTCTTTGCTGACAACAAAGAACTTTCGGTCGCTGAAGATCCAATCTTAGGGCGCAAGGTCACTTCAGAGCCAAATGGCATATCCAACTCAATGGATCTGTTGCCAAGCGTAAATGAAACCTTCATAACTGGACCGGAATCACTTCCATTATAGCTAACATATCCATTATCCCAACTGCTTGTATCAGAGGGCCCTTGAGCAATATTTTGGGCATTGAATGTATTCCAACTCGAAAAGTACAACTTATAGGGAATTTCATCCGGCTGAGTTGGGTCGTAGCCACCACGAAGACTCGCCCCGAGCTGCGTCTCTAGAGTTTGAGTGATATCGGAATCTAGAGTTGCCATCTTCGCACACTCTTTGGCTTTCTCAGTATCCGCAGGACTCAGCCCAGCAGCGCCAGCGACATGAGCAAATACCATAAGGCCTTTATCTAGACCACCATCATTCTCAATTCCTTTAAGGAAACCACCAAAGCTAGTTGAATCAGCCCAGTATCTGTCCTGTAAATTACCTGAGGTTCTTGGCGCATACATTTTATCACCGGTTGTGCGCAACCAACCATTACCCATAACCACACGGTCAGCGAAAGTAACCGCAGCGTATTTTGAGCTATCTGCCGTTGCCGTTTTATCTTCTGTCAACGCTGGCAAATAAATATCGCGATTAACGAAGACGGGGCTTAAAAATACCAATCCTGGCCCTTGCACCTCTTTGCGATTGGCAAATTGATGTAAATTCACATCACCAGCAAGTGTGGGCGCCGAATCACCGTCCAAGTTGAGATGCAAATCATTTGCTACCAATAAAGCAAACGATCCCACTTCCCTTGGATAAATAGATAATGATGAATTCAAAACCAATGGTCTATCAGCTAACTTAATAACCTGACCACTCTTGTCTACCAAGGCCAAGGAAATTTTGATGTAAACTTCGCGACCAGCAACAGGAAGATAAGGGCTGTTATCTCTAGTCAAAACAACTTTAACACCGCCGACCGGAATGACCTCACCAGTGATCTCGTCTTTAACTGTTGCCAACTTCTGCATGACCCCAATCAATGGATGGGCTGCTGAAAGTTTATTAACCTCTAACTTGCGGGTGATTTCATTTAAAGGAAGATTGTTGTAATCTACACCAACACCGAAATCGATATTGTTTTGTGATTTCATCATACGGATATAATTCGCCTGGCTTGGCGACATAATCAAACGTTCAACGCTTCCGGTATTGGTCAGATCACACTTTGCTTTATCGTCCATCAACAGGCCGTCATCAGAAAAACAATACTTTTGCCGAACACCGAAAATTACATAGTCCATTGTACTGTTGAGTGCGAAACGCAAATTCACAGCATTCACAGTTTTCGAAATTTGCTTCTTCTGGCCAATTACATAATTCGTTAAGAAGTAAAACGAGATACTCATGGCAGCTGTAGCCGCCAATACTTGCAGCATCACGTTTCCGCGATTACTACCCATACGTACAGAAGTGGTTCTCATAAATGCCTCGTCTCCTAATGCAGAATATATCGGCAGAATTAGACAAAAACTTTCGGAAAACCGAGTGTTTTTACTGGGTTAAAATGATGAATTAACTTATTTTAGTTCTCTTTCTCAGAGAGAGACGAGAGCCCTCTCAAAGAGGGACATCGATATTCTATTTATGTTCCGGATCGAGACAACTTGTTCCCGTGATTTCGGTTTCAATTGTGGCCTCGATAATTCCGTACTTTTTAACAAGATCCTTAATCTTTAATTTCACATTTTGCATGTCTTCGATGCGAGCCTCACTATTCAGCACAACATGTGCACTCAATACATGATTTTCGCCATCCAAAGACCACAAGTGAGCATGATGAACATCTTCTACCTGATCTAACTTCTTAATCTCGGCACTCACTTCATCCACAGAAGCCCCAGCCGGTGTCGCCATCAAGAACACTCTCATCGCGTCCTTCAGGTTTCTAAAAACATTGTACAAAATCCACAAAGAGAGAGCGATGGCCAACCCTGCATCGACCTGGGGAACATCGAAGAACTTCATCACAATGGCGCCGATCAACACTAGCACCCAGCCTGCGACGTCTTCAATCATATGCCACATCAGCATTCTTTCATTCAAAGAAGTCCCCTTGGAAACTCGAAATGCCGCATAACCATTCACAGCAACTCCAAGAAAAGCCAATGCCAACATCCCATCCGCCTGGGGTTGCTGCGGATGAATCAGGCGCGGTGCCGCTTCGATCAAAATAAAAACTGAGCCCAAAATCAAGATCACACCAGTGATGATCGCTCCGAGCGTGGAGAATCGACGATAGCCGTAAGAGAAATGCTGATCACTGCTTCGATGTGATAGTTTCTCCATGGTGATCGCAATCACCATGGCCAAGGCATCTCCAAAATCATGAAGTGCGTCACTCAAAATAGCCACGCTATTGGTCATAATTCCGCCAACCAACTCAATGATCGCAAAACTTAGATTGAGAACAAATGCGAATCTCATCCGCCCAATGACAGCACCATGGGAATGATGATGGCTGTGAGAATGGGAATGACTATGCGAATGGTGGTGATTTGCGTGTTTTTCAGACATAACTCAGTAAGACATTGCTAAGGCTTTTCTGTCAATAACTGGCACCCCTGATTGACCCATTTTAGGGCCCATGATAACCCGATAAGTGCTATGACAAAATCTGGATACAAGAAATTTGCATTTAGCCTTCTAATTTACACCCTTCTCGTGATTCTTTGGGGGGCGTGGGTTCGCATTTCACACTCTGGCGATGGCTGCGGCGACACCTGGCCACTATGCCATGGACAACTCATCCCCGAAGCACAGAGAGGAAAAACTTGGGTTGAGTATGCACATCGCCTCATGTCGGGCATTTACGGATTTGTGGTTATCTACTTTTGGTGGGCGGCACGAAAGCTTTACCCTGTCGGTCACTTCGCACGCAAAGCTGCACTTGCCACTTTGATTTTTATGATCACTGAAGCCTTGCTCGGCGCAAAGCTGGTTCTATTTAAACTGGTCACCACCAACGACACGCCTTATCGTGCCTTCGTCATGGCTCTGCACCAGATGAATTCATTTATGCTCACTGGAGCAGTGGCTTTGACTTATGCGGGGGCAACTCTGCATGCAGACCTCCCCGCTCCGTCCAGCCAAGATAGAAAATATAAATATCTTCCATGGGTGATTGTTCTATTAGGAATCACCGGGGCCTGGGCTTCCTTGTCTAATTCGCTGTTCCCGACTGAAAATCTATATGATGGCTTTTTGGCGGACTTCTCAACCCAATCACACTTCCTTGTGCGCCTGCGAGGACTCCATCCTTTGTTAGCAGTTATCGGTGCTGGCTCTTTGGCATTCTTCTTCTGGATGAAGGCGCAAATATCCGACAACGCCCTACTGCAAAAGAAGTCACTACAGATGAGTTTACTTTTGATTGTAGGAATTCTTTTCGGAATGGCGACCCTGCTTTTACATGCCCCAACTTGGATGAAAATCGGGCATCTTACGCTGGCACACACTATTTGGGTGATTTTACTTCAATGGGTTTTCTTTGTCAGAGCTTCTAAACTGTCAGCTCGTTAGACTCCATTAGTCTGTGCAAGAATAGAACTTTCTCATTAATATCATTAAACTCCAGCACCATCTGCTGGAGATCGTAATCACGAACGAGATAAGATGCGAACGCCCCCACAACCTCTTCGGGATGAACAAGGTTTCGCATAAAAGTGTCCTGCTGCTGTGGATCTGAAATATGTGTATGAATCCATCTGGTCAAAATTTTCTGCAAAGAATTTAATTTTGATTTTTGTGGGGCTTCTAAGATCGTTTTCTCTGGAATAATGGACGACTCGCAAACTATATAAGGCGTCCCACTGTCGATAACTTTGCCCAGTCGTAACTTGCCTTGCCCCTGCAAAAAGACCAAAAGAGTTCCGTTAACCCGCTCTTCAATGATTTGCACATAACCGTAGCCTGCAATCTCTCTGACGAAGGATACTGGTTCCCCGGCATTCACTGGAGTGACTTTGGAAGGATCTTCGATATAGCCAAGAGCTATGGGAGTTTTGGTCGCAGCAGCCTCTTTCATCATCGCAAGATAGCGAGGCTCAAAGATATTCAAGGGCTTTATAGTCCTGGGGAATAAGGTCACGTTAACTAGAGGAAAAAGAAAGACTTCCATACTGCTGGACTCCTCACCTTGATACTCTATTATAAAGATTGTAAGCTGAGATAGCTATGGAAAAGGTAGACGTAAAAATGAGAAATGTAGTCTTTTTTGATGGTATCTGTCACCTTTGTAACGGGTTTGTGGACGCCATTATCACGCGAGACACAAACCATTCCTATCTCTTCGCCCCCCTTCAAGGCTCTACAGCCGAGGAAGTGCTTCCTCTTCAAGATCGAACGAACTTAGATACCGTGATCTATTATGAGTCTGGAAAGCTCTATTATCGCTCTGCCGCTATTCTGAAAATTCTTACGGGCCTAGGTGGTGCCTACAAGTTGGCCGCTATAGCGTGGATTATTCCAGGCCCCCTTCGTGATATTCTTTATAAAGTTGTCGCAAAAAATCGCTATAGCTGGTTTGGCCAAAGAGATTTCTGTCGTCTTCCCACTTCTGAGGAACGCAGCTACCTATTACCTTAATTTGATTAATTCGACAAAGGGGCGATCTGCTGCGGACAGTTCTTCCACAACAATTTCGTGAGGGGAACACCATTTCAAGGCATCATGCTCGCGCAGCTCCAAGTCATCATGAGAGCTCAAGACCCAATAGACTCTAAGTCGAATGACCTTTGAGGGATAGGCAAAATCCTGCTCCCCCAAAAGGTCTCCCACGCGAATTTTTAATCCCAACTCCTCATCAATCTCGCGCACCAAAGCCAATTTAGGATCTTCACCTATTTCAACTTTTCCTCCAGGAAATTCCCAAAAACCAGCGCCGCTCTGTCCGGGGCCCCTGCGCACAATAAGAATTTTCTTTTCGGGATCAAAATCTCTTTGAATCAGAGCAGCCACGACTAAGACGGGCTCTGAGGATTGCTTCATTTGAAACTCCTGTAAGGCTCATATTACACAGCGCTTTCTGCTCTTTTAAAAGGATTGTTTTCATGGATTCGCCCTCGCGCATGATTCATTTAGACTTGATATCGAATTCAGAATTGTTATGATTCTTCTTTGATTCGCTCTTGATTAAAGAGCCAGGCACCAAGGACATGACGTCATGATAGATACACAGAATTCGTTTTTCATAATCCTCATCAGTGGGGTTGCACTTTTCCTCTATGGTATGGGACTTGCCAGCTCATCATTAGAAAAAATCATGGCCGGAAAGATCACGAATCTTTTAAATCGCCTTTCCCAAAGTAAATTTCTAGCCATCCTTACGGGTGTGGTTTTGACGACCTTAATGCAAAGCTCTGGCGCGGTGACGTCGATGCTTGTAGGTCTTGGATCAGCCCGCGTTGTCAATCTCCGCCAAGTAATGGGCGTTATCATCGGTACAGCGATCGGTACAACCCTCACTGTTCAATTGATTTCTTTCGATCTTGCGCAGTATGCACTGCCAGTGTTTGCCATTGCCTTCGCTTTCTACTTTAAAGCAAAGAAAACGATCTTCAAAAATATCTCTGTCGCCTTCATGGGCTTTGCCTTGCTCTTCTTGGGCTTAAAGTTTGTCTCTGTGGCCTCCAATCACTTTGCAGAGAATCCGATGCTGACGGAGTTCTTCCAAAGCGTCCGCGACAATCCCGGCTATTCACTCTTAATTTCCATCGTCTTCTGCGCCATCGTACAAAGCAGCGCTATCACGATTGGTCTTGCCATGAGCTTGGCTGCGGTTAAAGCGATCTCATTCTATGATGCCATGATCTGGGTTTACGGCGCCAACATTGGAACAACTTCGGTGGCGCTCATTGCTGCCGCCGGCGGAAACTACATCGGCCGTCAGGTTGCCTGGGCCCATTTCTTCTATAAAACCATCAGTGTCGTGATCTTCTATCCGTTCACACAGCTGTTTATCGACTTCCTCATGAGTTTTGATACAACAACAGCCCGTTCCATTGCGAACGCGCATTTAATTTTCAACATTCTCTCTGCGATCATATTCTATCCATTTATCAACAAAGGCGCCGCCTTGATTGAGAAGATGTTCCCGAAAGCCGCCTCTGAAGAGTTTGGCACTGAATTTGTGAATATGGATAACTATCAAAGCTCCGCATTGGCAGTATCGTATGCCAATCGTGAAATCATGCGCACTGCCGACATCGTTATTGGCATGATCAAAGACTCCATCCGTTTATTTGAAACCAACGACCCTAAAGATTTTGATTCCATCAAAGACCGCGATAACAAAGTCGACTTCCTTTACCGTGAAACCAAAATGTTCCTTCTGGATCATGCGAACAAATCCACCACAGTGGTTCATCAAAATGTGATGAATATGATTATGTTTCTAAGCGATCTCGAGCGAGCTGCTGACGCGATTGATATCAACATCCTGGCTTTGGCGATCAAAAAGAATGCGCTGAAGCTGGAGTTTTCTGATGAGGGCTGGTCAGAGATCCGCTCTATGCACGAACAAGTGGTGAAAGTGGCCGCCATGGCAGTCAATTCTTACCAGAATCGTGAGCTGTGCGACGCTGCTATTCAATTGAAGCGCGACCTGGCAAAACTAGAAATCTCTTTGCGTGAGAATCACATCAGTCGTCTTAATCGCGGCCTAGCGACCTCCATCAACACCAGCTCTATCCACTTGGATCTTTTAAGTGAATATCGCCGTATCGCGAGCTTGCTGGTGAATCACGCTTACAATCAAAGGAGCTCCGTATGATGAACGCGTCCTGGACGCCCATTGCTTTGCTTTTTCTTTCTAATATCTTCATGACCTTTGCATGGTATGGTCATCTTAAAAGCTTGCGCGAGTCAGCGCTGTGGGTGGCTGTCCTTATAAGTTGGGGGATTGCTTTCTTTGAGTACGCTCTACAGGTTCCCGCAAACCGCATCGGCTACGGCCAATACACCCTTCCTCAGCTTAAAATCATCCAAGAAGTCATCACGATGGTGGTCTTCGCGGGGTTTTCGGTTCTCTATATGAAACAATCCTTGAAGCTAGATTTCCTTTGGGCAGGATTGTGCCTGGTCGGCGCGGTTTATTTCATCTTTAGAACACCTTAAAGATATCTTCCCTTTCCTTTAGGTCTCAATTCAAGATAGAATGGTTACATGAAGTTCATTTACGTCCTCGAAGATGACGTGCGTATCCAGAAGGATCTTTTTGAGACCCTCAAAATGATAGATCCGAAGCTTCATATTCGCTTTTTCACCAACCTTTCTGATTTTCACGAATGGCTAAAGATCGCGGTCCATGAGGGCCCCAAGTCTTTAGCCGATGGCGGACAAAGACACTCCTTAGACAATTTAGATCCTATTGAACCCACGAATACTCATGAACTGAAGCTGGTCATCGCTAAAAATGAGTTTCTTGGCACCCAAAATATGGGGCTTATTCGTCGGGCCCGCGACTTCTTCTTACGGAAGAAAATGTGCTCAGAGCAAGAGCCCACCGCATTGATTTTAACTGCCTTCGACAGCCCTAATTTTGATATCAAGCTTGCCGAAGACCGCATCATTAACAATGTTATCTTCAAGCCTTTTGACAAATTGATTCTTAAACAGGATCTCGAGTTTGCGTTGCTTGGACACCAGGCCATTGGCAGTTCAGCAACTGTAACTTCGATCAAGATCAATTCGACAATCGAAATGCTGAAAGAAGTTTCCACAAACTCACTGACAGAAGTTGGCTTCACCACAATCAATAATCATGAAATCGAAATTGGTGCTTTAACCAAGTATTACGCCGAGGCATTTAAAACTGAAAACAAAAAATCAGTTCATGCCTTTTGTAAATCTTGCAAGCAACTCTCTGAAAAAGAGTATCTTTGTGATTTCCATTTCTTTGCGGCCGACAACCAACAAATCAGCCAAGTGCGAAAACATATCCTGCAGGCGACGGAGCACAAAAACGAAGGCTTCCAAAATACTCACAGCGCCCCAGCACGTATCCTCATTCTAGACGAAGAGACCTCTATCGCCTTGGACCTTAAGATTTACTTGAGTGATCGATTTTCCAACAGCGAAGTGTTCGTCTATAATAGCTTTGCCCAGTTAGCTTCCGATTTGGACGACAAAGACACCCAGCATCGCCAACACTTACCGACAAGCTTTGACTTTGTTTTCGCCAATTACGAGATCTTTGAAATCGAGAAACAAAAGCGCTGGGAACAAATTTGCAAAGGCTTGGAAGATCGCACAAAACGGGCAAATCAAACTTTCAAGCTGCCACCGCTGTTTTTAATTTCTAAAAAGAAAGTTCCTCTTGAGGAAGTTCGCGAACTTTCGACTTGGACCAAAGACATCTTTTTCACGCCTTTGGATAAGGGTTATATCACAAAGAAACTCGTCAACGAACATAGTGGCTTGGCAAACAAAGCCCCAGTTACGATCGCGTCCCTCAAGGAAAATGCAATCCTTAAAGTTGCCAATCCTGTCGAAATCACCCAGATTTCTGAAGCCGGCTTGGTTATGAAATACTATCGCGCCATCAGCACAGGGGCCTTCCGCGAATTCATCTTGTGGCGCCCCGAGGAAAATGAAATCCCGGAAATCATCGGCACAGTTAATTTCCACGAAGAAGATACAGGCGGCCAAGAATTCTTCTACAACCACTTCATCTTCTTTGGCATGAAAGACCACTACCTCAAACACATCCGACTCTGGCTGCGAGAAGCCTTCATTAAACAAAAGGAAAAAGAGTAATTCCCGACGCCGTGAGCCTCAAAAAGGTACGCCGTACCTGCGTCATCACCTTCGGTGGGACCTGGGCACCCGCTTAATCCACTTTCTTTCGTTTCAACAAAAGGGAATTGCTGACGACGGAGACGGAGCTCATAGCCATTGCGGCTCCGGCGATAACTGGATTCAAAAGACCGAAAGCGGCCAATGGGATCCCCAAAATGTTATAAATAAATGCGAAGAAAAGATTTTGGCGAATCTTCTTTAAAGTTATTTGCGACAGTGAAATGGCATGAGCCACTGACTGCAAATCATTCTTCATTAAAGTAACGTCTGCAGTTTCAATAGCGATATCAGTTCCTGATGACATCGAAAAGCTCACGTCGGCCATTGCCAATGCCGGAGCGTCGTTGATGCCGTCGCCCACCATCGCAACCCTTTGCTTCTTACGCTTCAACGTCACAATGATATTCGCCTTGTCGACGGGCTTTACTCCGTGTTTAAACTCCTGAATTCCGGCTTGTTTGGCTATTTCACGGGCGGTTCCCTCATTGTCTCCGGTCAGCATCATGACTTTAATGCCCTTGCTTTGAATATCAGAAATGGCCTTTTTAGAACTCTCACGAATGCGGTCTGCAACAGCAATATACCCCAGCACACGTTCAGCACTGGCCAATACCATCACGCTATTGCCACTGCTTTCAAGCTTAGCAAGAAGGTCTTTCTCAAGGAAAGCACCACTGGCACTCCAATCACCTTTGCCAATTTTATAGTGAATTGAATTCACCAGGCCTTCAACACCCAACCCCATCACGGATTTAAAATCTTGAACTGCCAATGAACGCAAACTGCGTTTTTTCGCTTCCTCGACTATGGCATGTGCCAGGGGATGAGAAGAGCCATCTTCAAGGCTCGCCGCGATTTGCAGGATCTCTTCCTGCGAGTGTCCTTGGCTTGCGTGAATGCTGGTTACAACAGGCTTACCCTCGGTGATGGTGCCTGTCTTATCCAAGACCAAGACATCAATCTTTTCTGCCAACTCCAAAGCCTTGGCATCGCGAAACAGAATACCCGCTTGAGCGCCCTTACCAATCCCCACGACCACAGCCGTTGGAGTTGCCAAACCCAAAGCACAAGGACATGCGATTACCAAAACAGAGACCGCAGACACAAATGACGCTTGCAGGTCTCCGGTCAAGAACCAGGTCAAGAAGAAGGTCAGCAAACTAATACCCAACACCACTGGCACAAAGATTCCCGAAATGCGATCCGCCAATCTTTGAATCGGCGCTTTCGAACCTTGAGCCGCAGTGACTATTTTAATGATTTGTGCGAGTTGAGTACGACTCCCTACGCTAGTGGCTTTAACTTTTAACGAACCATCTTGATTCAAGGTGGCCGCATAAACATGATCATCTTCACGCTTAGCAACTGGCAAACTCTCGCCCGTCAGCATGGACTCATCGACTGTCGACGAGCCGGCGACGACTTTTCCATCAACAGGAATGACCTCTCCGTTTTTAACAATGACAACATCACCCAGCTGCAGATCTTCGATTTGAACTTCGATAATTTGATTATCTCTTTCAACAAAGGCTTTTTTCGGCTGAAGCTTAATCAAACTTTCTACAGCCTCAGAGGTCTTTCCCTTTGCTCGCGACTCCATCAGCTTGCCCAGCAGAATCAAGGTAATAACCGCGGTGCTGGCCTCAAAGTAAACGTGTTGATCATGCCAATTCATCAAAGTTACAACCGCGCTTAGCAGATAAGCCATGCTGGTTCCCAACGCGATAAGAACGTCCATGTTGGCGCTTTTTGCACGCAAGGCAAAATAAGAACCACGATAGAAACGCCATCCAATCCAGAACTGAACAGGAGTTGCTAGCATCAACTGCAACCAACGCGGCATGATCTCGTGATGACTGCTTGTAAACATCGCGATCATTTCCACCATAAATGGAGCTGTCAAGAGTACGGAAATGATAAAATGACGAAGGTCTTTGCGATATTCTTCCTGAGCTTTTTCTTTAACAGCCTGGGTGTCGACTTCAGAATTGATCTCAAAAGCCTGATAGCCCAGATCCTGAATGATCTTGACCAGCCCTTCCGGGGTGTAAGTTGATGGAAACTCAACATGCGCTTGTTCCGTCGCAAAGTTCACACGGGCCTTCACATCCGGCAGTGCATTTAAGGTCTTCTCAATTTTAGCTGCACAATTCACACAAGACATTCCAATAAGCTGAAGATCCGTATTTTGCGCTTCACTTTGCACTACCAAGACATTCTCCATACAACACCTCATTTATGGATATACTCCAAAAAATAATCTCCCCCCAAGAAGTATATTTTTTCTTTATTTGTCACAAACCCAATAGAGCTTTCCTAATATTGAACAAGCGTATCGCCCAGGAGTGCCTATGAAACTAAGACATCTTTTATCTGTTCTTTTACTTCTGACATCCGTAAAAGCTGTTGCACATGGCGAGGAAAAGCCGGGACCTCATGGCGGCCATATCAAAATGCCAGGAGCCTTCCATACCGAATTGGAAATAGATTCAAATCAAGGTGCTCATATCTTTTTGCTAGATATGCAATTTAAGAATCCCACGATCAAGGACTCTTCGATCAGTGCTGTATTTAAAACAAAGAAAGAACAAATCCCCTATCAATGCTCAGTCATGGGCAGAGACCACTTCCACTGCGCCCCTAGCAAAAAGCTTCCTTCAAAAGGACAACTGGTCATTAAGGCTATCCGCGAAAAAGCGGTGGGCAACGAGGCCGTATACAACATTCCACTAAAGCCCTTTGAGAAAAACTCAGATGAAGAACCTGTAGATCACAGCGCTCATCACTAAAATGGAATCGACACGCCGAGCCTCAAAAAGGTACGGCGTACCCAAACCCACCTTTGGTGGGTTCGGCGTACCTCCGAGGGATCGGGGTACTAGTTTACGGGGCGGACTTTTTGGGTGGCAATGAGGATGTCTTGGTATTCTGTTTTGAATAGATGCATGAGGTCTTCGGCCACTTTTGCAGGATTTAGCTTTAGGTCTGATAAACTGAGCGTTTTTACCGGAGTGCCCTCATTGGTCACGTTCATGGCAAAATGAACCATCACAGAGACTGGGGACTTGGTCGCAATACTGATACTGAGCTTGCGATCATTCCAATAAATATCATCACCTTCACGCATCAAGGACTGACCATTTAAAACGGCCGCGGCATGTTTTTGCAAATAATCGCGCGCAATCGAAGCAAACATTCTTTGCAAAGCAACCCCTGCGAAAAGATCACGATCGAAAATTTCAATGATAAAATGAAGCATCTCATCGCTTTCAATCACCGCTTTCGCCAACAGGTCTTCACCGTCCACCATATGCGTAAACGGAATATCACAAGCACCCTGCCAAGAGATGATCGAAGGGCCCAGAACGCCATGCTCAAGATAGGCAAACAAAGAGCGAAGCTGACTGCCGTCATAGGCAAATTTCTTTTCAATAAAAAGTGATTCCACGATTACCCCTTAAAGAGATGGCCAACATTAATGCTTGCCGAAGCAAACGCGCGCTTCGCTCTTTGACAAGACTCACACTCCCCGCACCATTTTTCGCCAGAGAAATAACATGGCCAAATCAATTCCCAAGGAACCTTCAGGCCCTGCCCCAAACGAACAATGTCAGGCTTATTTAAGTGAGCCGTATAACAGCCCACAGTCACATGATTTGCAGTTGAATACCAAAGAGACTTTGTCGCTTGCTCCAAGAACTCCCGGGAGTTATCCGGAAAGGTGGCCGCCTCTTCAGCGTTAAATCCAGGGATAACAGCATCCGCTCCCAAAGCCTCAGCATAGGCCGCGGCGATATTAATAAAAATACCATTTCGATTAGGAACCCAGACCGATTTTGCAGTTTCTCCGGATTTTTGAAGATTATCGATTTCCACATCTTTGCCTGTCGGCACCGCTTGATCTTCGACAATCAAAGAAGACTTATTGAAATCCTTAAACCAGGTCACGTCCATGACCTTGTGGGGAATCCCCAGATGCTTAGCAATTTTAGCCGAGTGTTCGATTTCTTTTACTGCCGCTCTTTGGCCATAATTGAAAGTCAAAGCCAAGACCACTTCATGGTGATGTTTGATCGCTTCAAATACGTTGACCGTCGAGTCCAGACCCGAAGATAGAAGAGCCACTACTTTTTTTGATTTTCTCATGTCGCAGCCTTCAGATCACGAATAAGAATTTGAATGGTTTTTTGCCCAGCAAAGTAATTCCACTGAAGCTCACCCAAGATATTATAGAATCCCGGCACCGCTTGAAGAGTTTCAATCTGCCGAGGAGTCGGAGTAAATAACAATGCTTCCATCGACACATGAGTTTCGGGATCCGCCAGCTTCAAACGAAGATGACCACCTTTGAGCTCACGCTTAGAAAGAATTTCGATATTGCTAAAATGAAGAAGCGGAACTGTAAAGCCCGCCCCGAAAGGACCGACAAAGTCATACCACTTCATTAGTCCAGAGCTCACTTCAGGAAGTTTTGCTTCAATATCGTAGTACACTTCCAAAGGCTTCGGTTTTTCACGAAGCTCTTCAAAATGTTCCGCTAACTTATCGATAAACATCGGAACTTTGGTTTCAGCAATTTCAAAACCAGCTGCCGCCGAGTGACCACCAAAGCGACTCATAAGCTCAGCCGCAGATCCCATCGCCTGAACCAGACAAGCTTCCTGGCCTTGTGGAAGTCTGGCACTTCCCACGATCATTCCGTCATCTCCCAACGAACCCACAAAGGCCGGCTTGTTGAAAACTTGGGTCAACTTAGTTGCAATCAAACCAACCACACCACGGTGGAAACTCTTGGACGCTACAAAAACAAAGTCCTTATGAGGCCAGTCTTTAAGTTTTTCTTGAGCTTCTATTTCAGCATCGCCTTGAAGCTGCACACGTGTTGAATTGTTCTTCATCACAGTGCGAACCATATCGCGAGCCAAGGCTGGATCATCTAAAAGGAAAATATCAACAGGAAGAATACCCGACTCCATACGAGACAAGGCATTCAATTTAGGAGCGAATCGAATCGCCACATCTTGGCTTGTTAGAGGTCGACCAGTCAGATCTAACTCTTCAAGTAAAGCTCGAAGTCCGGCTCTTTTGGTCTCTGCCAACTTCACCAAGCCATGCTTAACTAACACTCGGTTGTCATCAACCAAAGGCACCATATCGGTCAAAGTGCCAATCGTGAAGTAATCCAGAACCTCTTTTAAATCCCAATTGTTTTTAGGTAGTTGTGGATGATCCTGAAAGTATCTTTTAAGCCCACGAAGCAAATAGAAGGCAACACCGGCTCCGCATAAATAACCTAAAGCAGATTCGCAAGTTCCTTGATTGGGATTTACAACGACATAAGCATTGGGAATAGATTCAGCAGGCAAATGATGATCCGTTAAGATCACATCAATACCCAACTCACGAGCCTTGTCGACAGCAGCATGAGCCGTGATACCCACATCGACCGTGATAATAACACTAACGCCTTGAGCTTTTAATTCTTCAACCACTGCCGCATGAAAGCCGTAACCTTCAGACAAACGCTTCGGCTGATAATGCTGAACTTCCGGAAAACCCAAAGCCAGCATTCCTGTTTTCAACAGCGCTAGACCCGAAGTTCCATCAAGGTCAAAGTCAGCATAGATGCAGATTTTTTCTTTATTGAGATAGGCTTGGCCCAGGCGCTCAAGAGCTTGAGACATCCCCTTGAGTTCAAGAGGATCTTTCAAATCAGCGAGCTTTGGAAAAAGAAGCTTATCGACTTGCTGAGATTCAGTGAATCCACGAGCTGCGAGAAGCTTACCAATAAGCGGGGGCCATTGCTGCCCCTCAACTGGTGGAGGTGTTGCCACCCCAACCATACTTACTGCTTCTGCTTCACGCAGTTTCCATAATGGATTCACGAATACTCCGGTACATTCCCCCAAGTGGGGAATCAATGTTTAAAAGCAGCTTAAGCAGCCACTTTTTTTGAAGTCAATTTATCCATCAGAAGCACGATCGGCGCCGCTACGTAAATTGACGAGTAAGTTCCGAATACGATACCGATACAAATCGCAAAAGCGATATCCGCAACAGTACCACCAGAGAACAAGAACAAGCACAAAGCTGATGTGAACACTGTACCAGAAGTAATCAAAGTACGGTGAAGCATATCATTGATCGCTTTGTTGATAATGAATCCGTAGCCCTTGTCATGGTAATGAGAGTCTGTCTCACGAATACGGTCAAACACAACGATGGTATCGTTCAGAGAGTAACCGATCAAAGTCAGAATCGCCGCCAAAATAGGAACATTCACTTCTTTGCCTACCAAGACGAAGATCGCCAAAGTGATCACCGCATCATGGAACAAACAGAAAACAGCGCCTGGAGCGTATTTAAAGTCGAAACGAATTGCCACGTAGATCAAGATCACAAGCAAGCAATAGAACACTGCCAACAATCCATTACGCTTCAACTCCGCACCAACTTGAGGTCCCACGGTATCAACTCTGCGGATCTCAGGATTGTGAGAAGCAAATTGAGTCGTGATAACGTCTTTAATTTTTGAGATATCCGTATTCAAGATGTCGTTCGTTTCTTTATCAGTAGCACCCTGCTTACCCTGGAAACGAATGATGAATTCGTTGGCGCCTTCACCGAAAGATTGAACGCCCACTTCACCCAATTTCAATTCATCAACAGAACTACGAACTTGATCAATTGAAACACCTTTATCGAATCTTACTTGGAATTCAGTACCACCCTTGAAGTCGATACCGTAGCTGATACCGCGAACCGCAAGGAACGCCAAAGAGGCCACGACAAGAAGAATAGAGATCCCTGCGAAGATGCCTACTTTACCTACGAAGTCGTATTTACCAGATGATTCTGTCACAGTTTTTTTGTTAGTCATTTGTGCACCCATATTAAATAGACAACTTCTTAACGTTAAATTTAACCATCAATTGGTCTACGATAACTTTTGATACGAACACGTTCGCAAACAATGTTGTTGCGATACCGATCAACAAGTTCACCGCGAAACCACGCACTGGGCCCGTACCGAAGTACAAAAGAACCACAGCTGTTGCCGCTGTCGTTACGTTACCATCGATAATCGCTGACATCGCTCTGTGGTATCCTTCTTTGATTGCCACTTTCAAGCTATGTCCCATTGCCAGCTCTTCCTTGATACGTTCATTGATCAGAACGTTCGCATCGACCGCAAAACCAACCGTCAAAGCGATCGCCGCGATACCAGGCAAGGTCAAAGTTGCACCAAATGAAGTCAACAAAGCAAAAACACCCGTGATATTGATGATCAATGAAACGTTCGCGATAGCGCCCATACCTTTGTAGTAGATCAACATGAAAAGGATGATCAACGCCGCACCAATATAGGCACCCATTTTCGCTTTCGCGATAGAGTCAGCACCCAAAGTTGGTCCCACACGTCTTTCTTCCAACTGCTCCAATGTTGCAGGCAATGCACCCGCACGAAGAGCCGTTGAAATCATTTTAGCCTCATCCATCATGCCGTTACGGTCACGACCGCCACCCAATGTGATCACGGCTTGTCCACCAGCAATACGATCACGCACGCTTGGAGCTGATTTTACGATTTTATCCAGAACGATCGCCATCTGCTTACCTACGTTGTTACCCGTAAGATCCGCAAATTTGGTAGCGCCTGCAGTATTGAAGTGCAAAGAAACCTGAGGACCACCGTATTGGTCGTAACCAACAAAGGCGTCATCCAAAGCTCCACCCGTCAAATCTGTATCAGTTCTTAGCAAGAAAGGAATTGCGCCCGCCTCCATAGAAGCTGCGTTCGGAGCTTTCTCAAAATACAAAACAGTTTTTTCCGGAAGCTTTCCTTTAAGGTCAGCATTCAACTTATTTACATAGTCAGAATATTTCATTCCGGCCATTTTGTAGTTACCTGCTTTTTCCGCATCAGCGATCAAAGCTTGCAACTCTTGTTGAGTTTTTTCAGTTGAAACGATCATAAAGTCCAATTTTGCAGTGGTATTGATCAACTGTTTCGCTTTTTCAGCGTCAGCCATACCCGGCAATTGAACAAGGATACGGTTTGAACCCTGCTGAGAGATAGAAGGTTCCGCAACACCGAACTCATCGATACGGTTACGGATTGTTTCGATCGCTTGCTGAATGACGCGATTTTTGTATTCAGTCAAATAAGCGTCGAAGTAACGAGCCGTTACTGAATTATCAGTAGAACCTACAACTTGAAGAGTCGTTGGGTATTTCTCTGACAAAACTTTTTCTGCTTTCTTTTTCGCTTCCGCATTAGCAACAGTGATGATCACTTCACCAGCTTCAGGCTTGTCTGTTTTTACATCAGCGCCTTCAACTTGATCTTTTGCCAGGTCAGCTTTGATAGAAGCCACCATGCGTGTTGTGCTTTCTTTAACAACGCCGTCTACGTCAACGCCCATAACCAGGTGCAAGCCACCTTGGATATCTAGTCCGTAGTTCAGTTTTTGCTTAGAAGGCCACCATGAATTTTCTGAAAAACTCACGATATTTGGCATAACCCATACAAGGGCCAACACAATACCTGCGGCCGCGCCAATTGTTCTCCAACGAAGTCCGTCCATTATTTCTTTTCCTCTGTTGCTGATTTCTGAGTTGTAGCGATTTGAGTACGAAGCATTTTAACTTTAACACCATCAGCGATCTCAACAGTCACGAATTGATCCGTGATGCCTTCAATACGACCCAAAATACCTGAAGTCGTGATCACTTCGTCGCCACGTTTGATTTCCGCCAAGAACTTTTGGTGTTCTTTTTGTCTTTTTGATTGTGGGCGAATGATAAGGAAATAGAAAATAACGAAGATAAAGATGAATGGAACAAACATCTCAAAAGCTGATGGTTGTCCACCAGCCGGAGCTGCGGTTTGTGCGTGTGCTGTCGATACAAGTAGTCCTAATAACATTGAGTCCTCCGTGGAATGCTTTGCCGGCATAGCCGAACAAGATAACGCTAAAATTCAGCATTATTATCGGGAAGAATCAATAGTTTAGTCTACTTCGACTTCTTTACGAAACGCGTTAAACAGTCGTCACGGAACTGCGCCCAACGACCTTCTGCGATCGCCTCACGGGCTTTTTCCATCAACTTCATATAAAAATGAATGTTGTGAATCGTGTTCAAACGAGAGCCTAAAATTTCACCACTCAAGAAGAGATGGCGCAGATAAGCCTTAGAATAGTTCTTACATGTATAGCAATCACATTCTGGATCGAGCGCAGAGTCGTCTTCACGGTACTCTGTACGCTTGATGCTCACTTTGCCCTGCCAAGTATAGATCGTCCCGTTGCGGGCCACACGCGTAGGAATGACGCAGTCAAACATATCAATGCCTGCATCTATTGCGATAATTAAATCTGTCGGAGTTCCCACACCCATCAAATAGCGCGGCTTATGTGCTGGCATTTTAGGTGCTACATTTGGAAGCAACTCATGCATCAAGTGAATAGGCTCACCTACGCTGAAGCCGCCTAAAGCGTACCCAGGAAGATCCACCGAAGTGACCTGTTCCAGACTTTTCAAGCGATGCTCAAGACTCAAACCACCTTGAACGATACCAAACAGCAAGCTTTCCTTGCGAGTCATGGCCGCCTTAGATCGAAGCAACCAACGGTAAGTCAGAGCCATCGACTTTTCAATTTCAGCGTCTGTGGCTGGGTACTGCAAACACTCATCGAACGCCATGATGATGTCAGAGCCAAGATCCATTTGGATCTCCATGCTCTTTTCTGGAGAGATAAAATATTTCGCGCCATCAAGGTGGGAACGGAACTCAACACCCTCTTCACTCATCTTACGAAGGTTCGATAAAGAGAATACTTGGAAACCACCAGAATCCGTCAGGATCGGGCCATGCCAATTCATGAACTTGTGAAGTCCACCCATCTTTTTGATGGTTTTTTCGCCAGGACGAAGATGCAAATGATAGGTGTTACCCAAAACAACTTGAGTGCCGCAATCCTTTAGTTCTTCAGGAGTCATGGCCTTTACTGTAGCTTTCGTTCCCACCGCCATAAATACCGGGGTTTGAACAGGTCCGTGAGCGGTCATCAAAGTCGCGCGACGCGCATTGCCTTCAGTTTTATGAACCTTAAACTCACCCAGTTTCATATTGGCAGTCGTTCCGACTGACATGTCAGATTGGGTTTCAGATTTAGCATCAGATGTCATTTGGTGTTTTCCGTCCAGCACGTCAGGTCTCCGTAAGAAAAGAGCCGGAACTTTCTCTCAATCGCCCATAAGTAGCAAGCTTTTACTGTTTCCAGAGAAGAAAATGCAGCCACCAAAGCCAATAAAGTCGACTGAGGCTGATGGAAGTTTGTTAAGAGGCGATTGACGATTTTAAAGCGATATCCAGGCTGAATTAAAAGCTTGGTAAAACCTCGGAACCCCTCCGTCGCGGAACCCGACAACAGCCCCCCGGCCGCACTCTCCAAAGAGCGTGTGGAGGTCGTTCCCAGGGACCAAATATTTCGGCCCTCACTCTTCGCTTTGAGAATTTTCTGCCAGGTTTCTGAGGAGATCTCAACATACTCTTCGTGCATATCATGGTCATTCAAATCATCTGCCGTGATTGGCAGGAAAGTGCCCAGGCCGACATGTAAAGTGACCTCACAAATATCAACACCCTTTTCTTTAAGTGCTGCCATATCTGCGTGTGAAAAATGCAAACTGGCCGTGGGTGCCGCAAAACTTCCCGGTGTTTTGGCCCAGGCCGTTTGATACCAAGATTCATCGGCTTCTACAGTGTGACGGGCATTCCGAGCCTTTTGGATATAGGGAGGCAAAGGCAGCTCAGCGACTTTTTGAAAGTAATCTTCTTGAACAGATTCACTCAAGCGAACTGTCTGAGGACGTCCTTTCTGAATGAGAGTCATTTTAACGCCCAAAGGAAGCTGCAAATCCTCACCCAGTTTATATTTTTTTGAGGGAAACAGAACTTCCCAATCCGTCGCATTGATCTGTTTCAAAAAGAGGATTTCCACATCGCCCGCGAAAACTCGGCGTTTTAAAACCTGGGTATTGTTAACAACTAAAATATCACCCGCCGGAATCTTATCCATGAGACCTTTGAGCGTAATCTCTTCGGGTTCGCCATTTTCTTTCACCCACATCACGCGTGAGGGCCTTTGAGGAGAGGTCGCAATCAATTCTTCGGGATATTGGAAATCCAAATCTGAAACTTTCATAAGGGAGCTTTTAGTCCAATTGCGGGGCTACGCGCAACCCTTTTGATGCATTTCAACAGGAGGAACCCCCTCAGGGTAAGTTCGCACCTAATAGAAATTGCTGTAGATTGCGACAAAGACCAAAAGGACAAAGAATGGAATATACAATTTCATGATGAACTCCGACGATGCTTTCTCAGATGTATCCTAGGCGATGGAACGAAAAATAATTTTTAAAGAAAATATTCTTATCTTCAAAGAAAACGCTGATCCCTTGTTAAGAGTCAGCCCAGGACATGGGGCTGCCAAAGGACAAGTTGCCCTCTTAAAGCAGACCGGTAACGATTTCTTTAAAAAAGGGAGTCCGCATGGAAATCAAATCTCAACATAGCTCAGATCCGAACGTGCAAAAACTCGGTGAACTTATTAAACATGTAAAGATAGCTATGCTGACGACCATCGGTAGCGATAAAAAACTGCACAGCTCTCCACTACTCACTCAAGAGGTGGACTTTGATGGCGACCTTTGGTTTTTGATTTCCAAACAGTCGCAAAAGATCACAGACATTGCGCAAGAAAATCGCACCAATGTTTCGTATGCCTCTTCGACCGGAAAATATATTTCCGTCACTGGGTTCGCAGAGCTTGTAGATGATAAAGACAAGGTCAACGAAATTTGGAGCCGCTCTTATCAAGATTGGTTCCCGCAGGGCCCCCTGGATCCAAACATTCAACTCTTAAAAATCAACGTTGAGAAAGCCGAATACTGGGACGAGCACACTTCCCCTTTTTCGCGAATTCTTGAATTCGCTCACCTCACGAAGAGCCACGTATCGAAAAAAAGTGAGCACGGAACTTTGGATCTGAATCACTAAGTATCACATTTGCGATCTTAGGAATCTTTCAAGATCCACATCCGGGGGCGCGGCAATACCTGTCCCCGGCAAGGGCCCCGTTAGCTCTTCCAAAGAATAGTCCATTCGAAGCTCAAACTGACGCTCCCACTGATAGCGAATCCACTTTTCCCGGGTATACCATTCACGTTTTGTCTGATCATCATGACAAGAGGAGAGTTCCTTCTCATCTGTTGCTCCCCAGCGAAGTTCGACACAGTGATAGGGATCAAAGCTTAAATCAAACAGTCTACGCCGAACGTCTTCCAAATTCATTTTTACAATCAGACCATTCGTCGTGGTGTAAGATAACTCGCAGGATTTCGCGCCACGCTCATAGGCTGCTAGCAAATCTTTGGGAAGGTTTTTCCCCTTATACACAATCGTTGAATCACCTGCTTTGTGACGGGCAATGTAGTTCTTAGATTGATTTAACAACTCCATAAATGTCACTTTCAGGCGAGCATCCCGCGCTGGACTGGAGTAGTCCTCCCACTCTCCCATGGTTCCATAAATATTTTCAGGCAGGCGCTCGGGATGTTCTTTATTCTGGACACCAACCTGAATCGCGGTATCGACGGCGATCACACGGTCCTTAAGGCTTTCACAAATATCGGCGACATCTTGCTGCATATCCAGAATCGGATCCAAACGCAGCTCTCCCTTCGCCATTCTTAAGCGGACATAGTCATAGTAGGAAACGGATTTTCCGCGGAAGATAAACTTCCCCTTGCTCCAATTGCCACCGGGATCCGGCTGCGTTCCATAAAACTGTTCGGTTCCAAAGAGTGGAAGTGAAGCATTCTTTGCACCTACTATTTGTCCACCAACATAGACCCCTTCCGAGTCCTTAGTTGCACCCACGAGAGAAAGAGGTCGAAAATTTTTAAAGCCTGCACCCTGCTCCGGAATACTGCGCATAAATTTCGAATTGAACATTCCCGCGCTGACTGTGTTATCAGGGTGGCCATCAATATAGTAAACGCGACCGTCATCCCCGATTTTATAGATGATAGTTACGTGCCCATTCGGGTCATACATGACGGTCCCAGGGCGAATACTTTCGCGACTGATTTTCACCGGATAAAAATCCGTAAAAAGATTTCCATCTTCAGTTCCAATCATCCGGAAATTCGCGGACCAAGTTAGCTTTTTCAAATTGTCATTTAGAAAATTCACTGCATTGGGATAACTTGAAGCCAGCCACTCTTCCGATATAGAGCTCAAACTGGCCAGCAAATCGAATCTTGCGATAACCATATTTCCATACGTGGTGTAACGCAAATCGCCTTTATTGCCTGGAACAGGTCTTGCCGTGACCATACTTTCGTAAGACATGGGCAAACCATTTTTCCAGGCGAAATAGGATCTTAAATAATAAGGAAAATCAGCGCAGTCCGCAGTGGGTTTTAATTCAGGAGGATCGGACGCTCGATAGGGATTCGCCGTCGATGCCAGACACTTATCGACACGGCCACATTTGCGTTTTTCAATGGCCTGGCCAATGCTTGCAACGAATTCTCCGAATTTTATTTCATCTTGTTCTGTCCAAGTAAGCTTTGTGACTCGCCAATCTGAAGATGTTGCCGCGGCAATGGCAGAACTTGAAAACAGCAGAAGTATGAATCCGACAATCCCATTCATAATCCCCTCCCTCGATGCAACTTCCTTTAAGTTACTCTGCAGGCGAAGGCAGTCACATTGTTTCGGGAAGAATGGGCCGCTTTATGACTTGGTTTTAATAACTTTGAAATGATAACCCACAACAAGATGCAGGATCACAGATTTTCTAGAGAAGTGTGTAGACCAAGAAATGGCCTTCACGGATTTCGTATTTCACATCGCTGCCAAGAAGATCGAATCCATAGCGAGTGCCCCATGTAGAAGGATCCGTCGTTGGAGCCTGGCGTTTTTTAAATGCGGGTCTGGGATCAAGCTCAAGAACCTCAATAATCAATGCACGAAGATTTTTTTCGCCAGAAGGATCCCGCTTCAGAATTTCCGCTTCTGCCTCTTCGCTAAACTTCACGGGAGTGCGTGCGATTGGCTCTGAAGCCCAACCTGCGTTCGCCTCCGGAATCGAGTCAGCATAGGGAATATAAGGCTTAATGTCCAAGACTGGAGTGCCATCGAGAAGATCCAGACCACCGACGTGAATCTCAGGGCCCCCGACAGCATCAAAATCCACTTTTTCAAGAGTGACCGCCGACAAACCAATAGGATTGGGACGATGTGGAGAGCGCGAAGCCAGAACACCGACTTTGCGAGCACCCCCTAAACGTGGAGGCCGAATGCTCGGTTTCCAATTTCGGCCGCCGTGCTCGTGAAAAACAAAAACAATCCACAGATGACTGAACTCTTCAAGACTGCGCAGGGCGGTTTTCAAATCAGGGTCGGAGTGAATTTTAATCACTCCCTTGGCCTGGGAAACCAGACCGGGCTGACGTGGGATTCCGAACTTATCTTTGAACGGAGATCTCACATGCCCGATGGCTTCAAATTCAAAAACGTCGCTATTCTTTGGGGCCTTGTGGGCCTTCTGGGCGCGTTTTTCCATCATTAGACGCGAGGAAGTGCCACAACACCGATTTTGATCACATTGCCGTCGATATCCGAAATCTCTGTGTGCTTACCTGTTGGCTCAGCCGACAAAGCTAAAACATTCAAATTCTTCGTCAAAGTTTCAGAAACGATCATCTCTTTGTGAGCATTCAAAGCTTCAAGAAGCGCCCCGTCGCAGGCGATTTCCAAAGTGATCTTATCATCCATTTGGAAGTCCGCTGTTTTACGAGCCACTTGAATCTTACGCATGATCTCACGAGCCAGACCTTCACGCTCTTGCTCTGGAGTCACAGTTGGATCCACTTCGATCGAAACAATTTGATGAGTCGAAATGTTCGCATTGTCACCTTTTGGACCACGACGGATTTCAACGTCTGAAAGTTGAATCTCTTCACCTTCCACCAAAACTGTTTCGCCCTTTTCAAGCTTCAACAAGCTTTCCAAAGACAATTTTTGGATACCAGCGCCAACCGCCTTCATCTTAGGTCCAAGGCGTTTACCCAAGACAGGGAAGTTCGCCTTGGCCGTGATTTGCACGTACTGGTCTTCATTGGCATCGTATTTCACTGTGCGGAAGTTCAATTCATCAATAAAGTAAGGTTCAAACTTCTTGAGGGTCTCAAGCACTTGAGGACTTCTGTGAATGATTTTGATCTCGCGAAGAGGGATCTTCGCTTTCACAGAAATCTTCTCACGGTGATTACGTCCCAAGGTCACTAGAGCATCCATCGCCTTCACAGCTTCTTCCAAATCAGGACGAAGCATTGTCAGATCAGCTTCAGGGAAGCTTTCCAAGTGAACGCTGTCTTTCTTATTTGGCAAGACTTGCGAAAGATTTTTGTAAGTCACTTCCGACATGAACGGAGCAAACGGCGCCATCAAACGAGAAAGCGTCGTCAGAACCTCGTGAAGAGTTTCATAAGCATAACGTTTCTCTTCAGGCATGCCCTCTTGCCAGAAATGACTGCGGTTGAAACGGATGTAGGTGTTTGTTAGATCTTCAATAAACTGCAAAAGATGCGGAACCACGTTGTACAAACGGTAAGCGTCCATCTCTTTGTGCGTATTTGCAATCAAACCATTCAAACGAGAAAGCACCCATTGATCCAGGATGTTTGGAGACTTCTTGGCATCACCCTTAGGCACGAAGCCATCGATGTTCGCATAGTTCGCAAAGAAGGAATAAGAATTCCACCAACGAAGAAGGATCTTACGAACGATATCGTAAACGCCTTTTTCAGAGAATTTCAATTCCTGAGCTTTCACAACCGGAGAGTCAATCAAGTACAAGCGCAATGCATCTGCACCATGCTGATTCAATACTTCCATAGGATCTGGATAGTTGCGCAAGCTCTTAGACATCTTACGACCGTCTTCAGCCAACACAAGACCATTCACAACGACGTTCTTGAATGGAGCTTGATTAAACAAAGCCGTTCCGATGACGGACAAAGTATAGAACCAACCACGAGTTTGATCCAAACCTTCAGCGATGAAGTCTGCAGGGAAAGCTTTTTTGAAATCTTCAACATTCGTGTTGGGATAGCCCCACTGAGCATAAGGCATAGATCCTGATTCAAACCAGCAATCAAGAACTCCCTCAACGCGTTTCAAATCTGATTTACCAGTTGGCGACGGAATCGTCACATTGTCGACGAATTCAATATGAAGATCGTCGATCTTCTGACCCGAAAGCTTTTCAAGCTCATCGCGTGAACCCACGCAGATGACTTCGCCTTCCGCGTTTCTCCAGATTGGCAATGGAGTTCCCCAGAAACGATTGCGGGAGATCGCCCAGTCTCTGGCATTTTCCAGCCAGTTTCCGAAGCGGCCGTCACGCAAGTGGTCTGGCACCCACGCCGTCGTTTTATTATTAGCGATCAAGTTTTCTTTGATTTTTTCAACTGCCACGAACCAGCTTGAAACCGCACGGTAGATGAGAGGCGTGTCTGAACGATAGCAGAACGGATAGCTATGCTGGATCGTATCTTGTTTCAAGATATGACCGCGCTTCTTAAGATCCGCAATGATGTCCTTATCCGCTTCCTTCACGCGCTTGCCTTGATAGTCCGGCACCTCAGCGGTGAACATCCCGTCGTCGTCGACAGGATTCACAATAGGAATTCCCGCCTTCGCACAGGCATAGTAGTCTTCTTCCCCGAATGCCGGAGCCATATGAACGATACCAGTACCGCTGTCCGTCGTGACGTGATCTGAAGCGATCACACGGAAAGCCCCTTTTTCAGCGCGATCCCCGAAGTAAGGGAAAAGCGGAGCATAAGTCAAATCGACCAGCTCTTTCCCTTTCATCATACCCAGAACTTCAACTTCATTATCCGGATCTTTGAAAGTTCCCGCGAGCAAAGCCTGTGCAAGAATCAAAGTACGACCTGATGATTTCTCTTTGACCTTCACGTAGTCAATTTCAAGTCCTACCGCCAAGGCAAGATTTGAAGGAAGAGTCCAAGGAGTCGTCGTCCAAGCAAGCAAGTAGGTGTCAGCCTGGTTAGCCACTTTGAACATCACTGTCAAAGCAGGGTCCTGCACCATTTTATAATTCAAATTGGCTTCAAAGTTTGAAAGCGGCGTTGAGATCCCTACAGAGTAAGGAACAACTTTATAACCCTCATAGATCAAACCTTTTTTAAACATCTCTTGGAACACCCACCACACGCTTTGCATGAAGCTGACGTCCATAGTGAAATATGGATTTTCCATATCCACCCAACGACCCACTCTGCGGACTGTGATCTTCCACTCTTCAGAATAACGTTTTACGATGGAACGGCAGGCGTTGTTGTAATTTGCCACGCCCATTTTCAGAATGTCTTTACGACTTTCGATTTTATTGGCTTTGTTGATTTCGTACTCAACTGGAAGACCATGACAGTCCCAACCGAAGCGACGAGGCACTGTGTAGCCCTTCATCGTCCAATAACGAGGAACGACGTCTTTCAAAACACCAGCAAGCAAGTGCCCATAGTGTGGCAAGCCTGTTGCGAACGGAGGTCCGTCGTAGAAGCTGTAAGTCTTTTTCCCTTTTGGATCCAAAGACTGTTGGAAAATCTTTTCTTTATCCCAAAACTCAAGAATCGTCTCTTCTTGTTTCGCAAGTTGGACGTCAGGTTTTACGGCTGAATAAGGTGGTGTATTAGTTGTTGGGCGAGAGTTGTTTGCGTTTGTCATAGGTGGCTAAAAACTATCAGGTTTTAGCCTAAGATGCACCTATTTCAACCCCCCATCCAGACCCAATGCGCCATGCATCATTGGGGTTTTAGGGCTTCTGGAGAGGGGCTCGCGAAATGAACTACATGATTATTGCTTTAGACGCGTATCCAAGAGCTCATTGAAGGCCTCAAGCGCATCGACCCAAGTGAAGATCCCGACCAGCTTGTGATTATCCACCACCAAGACGGATCCATATTTATGCAAGGCCATTTCAGCACAAACTTCCCCCAAAGGGGCTTTTGGTGAAACCATATAAACATCGGGAGTGAAAGCTTCAGAAATCTTCACTTCTTCTGGATTTACATCCTTAAAGCTTTCAACAAGTTTCACATCACGATCTGAAAGAATTCCCACCAATTTGCCTGCATTCAAAACTGGTAAATGTCTAATACGCAGATCCGCCATCATTTTCTCAGCTTTAGCCAGACTTTGCTCAGAGCCAATTGTATGAGGTGCAGTTGTCATATATTTTTCGATAGTTGGAACGGATTTCATATTGTCTCCATTTTTTATAAATGCGGTGTCGACTCAGCGACAGCGTTACAAAAGACACAGCAACTCCAGTGCCAACGGTTTTTGGAATTTCGAGCACTTTTTCGGGACGAACCGTCCCCCTGCCGTGACAAAATGTCACAAAGTCCGTAGCCGCTACCCCAGAGGCAGATGAACTTCGAAGTTAGATCCTGTCTCTTCAGATGAAGACACACTCAGGAATCCACCCCAGGACTGCAAAAGCTTATACGAGGTCGCCAACCCCAAACCTGTTCCCTGACCAATCTCTTTTGTCGTAAAGAAAGGCGTAAAGAGTTTCTTCATTTGATCATCATTCATGCCACAGCCGTTGTCAGAAATCCGCACAACCAAAAAACTATCGTTCTTTATTGCCGTCACCGTGATTAAACCAGGGATGGAGGGACTCTGCAGTCTTTTCCTCTTCTCTTGAATGGCGTGAGTGGCATTCACTAAAAGATTTAAGAACACTTGAAACAAGGACGTATAAACCGCCTTAATTTCATAAGATTCTTCGACATTCAAATCCATCAGAATATTTTGTTTTTCCAATTCATGGTGGATGAAATCATTGATCTCCGAAAACAACGAAACCAGATGCACATCTTGAAGAGCCGTGCTCTCTTCGCCGCGAGCCAATTTTAAAAGACTCTTCACCAAATAAGAAACCCGATCAATTTGTTGCATGATAATTTCAGCGCCCACTTTGGCTGAATCCACAACCCCGGGGGTTAAAGAGATTATTTCCGCGCGCCCCCGAATGACCCCCAGTGGGGTTCCAATTTCATGAGCCAGGCCCGAGGCCATCACACCAATGCTGGCCAATCGCTCCTGCTGAATCATTCGCGCCTCTGAACGAGTTTTTTCAGTCACATCGCGCAGGCTAACCAGGTAGGCGGCCCGAGATTGAAAGTTGTAGTTTTTTGCAATCAGCTCGAAGCTTTTTGCATTGTCCCCATACCCCTTCGTGATGCGACCTTCTCCGACTTGAAAGATACCAAATTCAGGCCCCAACAACGACTCAACAGACAGACCAACAAATTCACCAACATCAGGGAACATTTGTTGCGCAGTACTGTTATTCCAGCAGATATTCCCACTCAGATCATAAATCAACAGACCATCGAGGTGCGAATCCAGCAAAGAGCTCAAGTTTTGCTCAGCTCTTTTTCTGCTGGTAATGTCGTAACGGATCGAAACAAATTCCTTGATCAAGCCTTTATCATCTTTAAATGGAATAATGTGGGTATGAACCCAATAACTGCTGCCATCTTTGGCTCTATTGCAGATCTCGCCCTCCCACTTATTGCCGGCCAGAATTGTTTTCCACATATTGCGAAAGAACTCTTTGGGATGCGTGGCAGAGTTGATGATGCGGTGATTTTGACCCAGCAGATCTTCTCGGGCATATTTAGAGATCTCACAAAACTTATCATTGACCTCAATAATATTTCCCTGAGGATCGGTAATTGCAACAATGGCACTTGCGTCCAGTGCGTGGCGAATTTTCAGAAGATAAGAATCGGCATCTTGCATTGCATTCATGCGGTTTATTTGTTATTCGCACAGGGACCGAATGCAAGATTATAGTGAGGACGTATGAATAAAATAATGATCATCGACGATGAACCCGCTATGGGGGCCATGCTTTCGGATTTTCTGAAGGCTCAGAACTACGAATCCGTTGTTTATGCATCCCCGGTGGAGGCCCTGCAAAATCTCTCCGAAGAAATCTCCCTGGTCATCACTGACCTTAAAATGCCACAAATGGATGGGATGACCTTTATTCAAGAGGCCCTCAAACTTCACCCAACCCTGCCCATTATTTTAGTAACAGCCTTTGGATCTATCGAAACCGCTATTGAAGCAACCCGCAAAGGAGCCTTCCATTTTCTAACGAAACCTTTGAAGCTCAATGAGCTGTTGGTTTATGTTGAAAAGGCCCTGCACTTTAGAAATATTCAACGCCATAATCTCGTTCTTAAGAATGAACTAAGAACCCAGCATTCTTTTGCTGGAATTATTGGCAAAAGTTCAGCGATGCAGAACATCTTTGATCTCATCCAGCGCATAGCCCCCTCAAATGCCAACGTCTTCATACACGGCGACAGTGGAACCGGGAAAGAACTCGTGGCCAGAGCCCTACACAAACTGAGCTCCCGCGCTGACAAGGCGTTTATTGCCATCAACTGCACCGCCATTCCCGACTCACTTCTGGAGTCTGAACTTTTTGGACATGCCAAAGGATCTTTCACCGGCGCTCATCAGCGCAAAAAAGGTCTTTTTGAAGAGGCCGAAGGGGGCACCATCTTTCTGGATGAAATTGGTGACATGGATCTATCCCTACAATCAAAATTACTGCGCGTCATTCAAGAGCGCCGCGTGCGCGCCGTTGGAGATAATGTCGACAAGCCGGTGGACGTGCGCATTGTGGTCGCAACCCATAAAGATTTGAAGACGGCCATTCGCGACGGTCGCTTCCGTGAAGACCTCTATTACAGACTCAGCGTCATTCCGCTCACCCTGCCACCACTTCGTCATCGCCGTGAAGACATCCCGCTTTTAGCTAACTTCTTTCTGGATAAATATAATGCACAGAATGGACGGCATATTTCAGGATTCACCCCCGCTGCTATTGCACAACTGTTGAATCTGAACTGGGATGGAAATATTCGCGAACTAGAAAATGTCATCGAACGCGCGGTCGTCCTTTGTAAAGACACAGTCATTGACAAGAGTGACCTGCCAGACGGAGAAGCTAATTCCAGCGAAAGCCTTTTTGCTCAAGCGTCTGAACATCTGCCTACCCTGGAAGATTTCGAAAAACGCTATATTCACTTCATCCTTAATAAGGTGGGCGGCAAAAAAGAAAAGGCGGCCCAT
Source organism: Bdellovibrio svalbardensis (assembly GCF_029531655.1). Lineage (NCBI taxonomy): Bacteria > Pseudomonadati > Bdellovibrionota > Bdellovibrionia > Bdellovibrionales > Pseudobdellovibrionaceae > Bdellovibrio > Bdellovibrio svalbardensis. The sequence continues at coordinate 622,990 of NZ_JANRMI010000002.1, read as the reverse complement.
ATTCTAGGAATAAATAGACGCACTCTTTACAGAAAAGAAATTGAATACGGATGGGAAAAGAGTCCGTCAGAGTCTGAAGAACAAGAATCATAACTTGAAGCGTCGAGGACAAAACGACTCGGTTTGCGCAAAGATTCGAGACAGATTGTCTCGAATCTTTATTTAAAATTCAATTTTTCCTCTAAAAACAGTTGGCACCGTCCTTGCTCTCCCTAATTGCAACACCACCCTGCAGCCATCGATGGATGCAGTTAATTAAGGAGAGATCTCATGAAAGCATTTGTAGTTTCAACTATTGCAGCACTTCTTTTCGCACTTCCAGTTTTCGCGGAACAAGCTCCAGGCTCTAGCAAAGAAGTTCAAATCGGTATCAACAATGTTTATGTTCCCGGCGGCTTCGACTCAGGCTCTGATGTCTTTGTAGTCGTCAATGGCATCTTCCCAAATGGCTGCTACAAATGGAGTCGCGCAGACGTCACTAATAAAGACGCCTTCACTCATGAAATCAAATCCATCGCTGCGGTCAACCAAGGCATGTGCATCATGGTTCTCATTCCCTTCCAGAAAGAAGTTCAACTTGGAAAATTCAGCGCCGGCAAACACACTTTGCGTTTCTTGAATGGCGATGGAACTTACATCGAAAAATTGATGGATGTTGAATAGTCTTTTCCCCAAAGGGGTGCACCTCTTCCGTGCGCCCCTTTCCTTTTTTTCCTTCGACAGGTCTACTTATGAAATCTATCAGTCTCTGTCTTTTTGCATTAGCATTGATTTCTTGTTCAGATAATCAGCATCATGAAAGCATTTCATGGCATGCCGGAGATGATATTCGTCAATTACGTTTCCTCAACGAGATCGACACCCCTATCCCAAAAAGCATATCCGTCTTGAATGAACGCATTGAGTTCAGCCCTCAGGTGCACTCAGGCATCAGGATGGAAAACACCTTTGTCAAAAAAATCAGTTCCGTCGACGGACAACTTCAGTCCGTGCATTCCAACTACAATAGTAAGGCGGAAAAACTTAACCATTTGAACCATCAAGACTATAAAGTCAGCGAAGCTCTTCATAAAAAGATTCTCAATCAATTTATCAATGTCACCAAGGCTGACCTCAAGACTTTGGAGCCGGTCATTGACGAGCACAATCAAATCATGTGGCGTCTTCTATTCTTTGCACAAGATGGAACGCCTTATATTCTTAAATTTGACAAAGACCTGAAAGTCTTATCCGTTAAAACTGCCGGCACAAATCTTTTCGATGGAGCTGCGGTTATTTTCCCCCGCGGACCAAAATTCAGCGAACTGAAAGAAGTCTCCATAAAAAATCTGAGCTTCAAGCCAGCTCTTTCAAATCCTTTGTATTTGATCACATCACTCATCTCTACACCCTTTGCTGAAAACGAAAAAACTCTGCGCTTCAATCCTGAAGACCCTCGGTTTGATCAAATTCAAGTCTATTACTATGTCGGCAAAACCTTGGATTGGATTCGTGACGTACTAAAAATAGAAATTTCTATACCTCTTGATATTCAGATCCATGTCGGTGCACCTCAAAAAACCAATGCCGCTTTTTACTATGACGGAAAAATTCGTCTGGGTGCTGGTGATGATGTGGTCTATGGCAGAATTCCCCAGGATCCCAGCATTGTCTCCCATGAAGTGTTCCACGCCGTGGTTGACACTTTGGCGCATCTTCCCCACGAGGGACAAGGCGGCTCACTGAATGAAGCCTTCGCGGATTTCTTTACGGCGCAGCTGCTCGGCCGCCCTTACTTGGGTGAATCATCTTACCTTCAAGGTCCCTTTAAACGTTCTGTTGAAAATACCAAGAAGTGGTCTGAGCAAAGCGGCTTACTTTATGGAGACAGCTTGATCTTCAGCGGACTTCTTTGGGAGCTGAGCCAAAACATCGGCGAAGTAAAAATACGCATGGTCGCTCTTAAAACCCTCAGCCATCTCAATCCCGTCAGCCAATTTACCGACTTCAATACAGAATGCCGAAATGCACTTCAAGAATATCTTACATCCGAAGAACTGACTCGCGCCCAAGCCATTCTTAACAAACGAGGATTCCCACAATGAACTCGCTGATCATAGGACTCTGGTTTTTCAGCAGCTTAATTTACAATGGATCCCCAATGCCCAAACCCAACCCCGATCTGGTGATGACTCTTCATTTTGAAAGCCCACAGATCAACACCCTTCACTATTCACGTAAGCATGAATCCGGTTTCTGCGAGCGCAAAGCTCAGTATGAATATGACGGAAAAATTCTCAAACAAACTGTTGTCTGGGTGAATCCAGAGAACTCTCCAAGCTGCTCCCAGGACTCAGACATGCTTTTAGGACAAGTATCCACAACACCTGTTCGAATCAGCAATGAAGCTCTTTATATGGATCTACCACTGGGAGAAGAAGAGCTGACTTATGTTTGGACCAAATCTAATAACCAGGAGACACCATGAAACCTGAACTCAAAAACAACATGACCCATAGCTTAATTACTATCAGTAAAAACGCCACTGCGGCAGAAGCCTACAGTGTTATGAACTCAGAATGGATTCGCCATCTGCCAGTCATAGAAGATACCACGGATTATATCGTCGGCATTATTTCCGACCGTGATCTTTTAAAAGCTCCCCACTCCACGACGCCCATTTATTCACTCATGAGTTCCCCTGTGCGCTGTTTTGACATCAGCACCCCAGTGCGCACGGTAGTTAAGTCAATGATTGACAATAAACTCTCTGCCTTTTTGATTACAGACAAGAGCGAAGTGGCGGGAATCGTGACCAGCGAAGATATGCTACTTCTTTTGTCCCAACTTTTAAAAGATGACCACTCTGCAAAATGGATCCTAAGTGAGTTTCTGGTAAATCCAGTTTTGCAAAGATCCATCGACTTAGCAGCGCAAGCAGGTATTTGATTTTATGACAGTCACCGAGGCAGCTCCATTATTTCAAGAACTGAAAAAAGCCCTCCCCCAAGAGCTAGCTCTTATGGGAGGAAAAGCCTCGGCGCTGGCTATACTTGCACAGAAGAACTTTCCTGTTCCCCCAGGAGCGGTTCTTTTTCAACAACCCACTGATCTCAAAGACATGTCTGAATTATTCAACTGGTGGAAAGATCAAGGTTCTTTTCCCGTTGCTGTGCGCAGCTCCGCTTCGGGTGAGGATGGCACCGAAGTCAGTTATGCGGGACAATTCATTACGATCCTCAACGTGAAGACTCCGGAAGATCTTTCTAACGCCGTCAGTACCTGCTTCGAAGCTGTCCACAGAGTTCCCAGCCAATCCTACGCCGAACACTTTCAGCAACCTCAGATTCCCATGCATGTTCTTATTCAGCGCATGATCAACTCGCAGTTCTCTGGAGTCTATTTTTCTCAAGATCCGCGATCTGAGAATTCATCCTGGCTGGTTGAGATGGTCGAGGGACAAGGCGAGCAGTTAGTTTCAGGTCAAGTGACCCCTTATCGATTCTCTCAAGAGATGACTCCTGACACTCCCCACAATTGGAAAAAAGAATACCTCGAGACTGTCGTGCATTGGGGACAAGAAATTGAAAAGGCCTTTGGCTATTTAGCTGATATTGAATGGGCCATCGATCAAGAGGGACAATTTTGGATTTTACAATCTCGTCCGATCACGGCCAAGGGGACTTCGACATCGCGAAAAGAAGTTCTCAGCAATGAATGGCAAAAAGTCACTAAAAGCTATCCTGCCGACAGCGCCTGGGACGGCCATACCTTTGCAGAGTGGACCGGCATCCCCAGCGAACTCTCCTACGACATCTGGCGCAGTGCCTTTGAGAAAGATCACTCTTTCGATCTGGCTCTCAAATCCTTGGGCTACGAGGGCTTTGGTAAAAATGAATCGCACTTCAGCCTTCTCGAAAAAGTCTATGGTCGCCTTTATCTAAATCTTAAATCACTGGAGCCCATCTACTTTGGAACCTCGCCTTATAAGCTGATGTTCTTTCCCCGTCCTCACCTGGAATTCTGTTGGAGAAAACTCACCCCTGCCGTTTTGTTGCGAGCACCTTTGGGAATTGCGCAAATGATTCGGGTTGCCTGGACCATTCAGACGAATCGCAGCGAGCTTGCCAAGAGGGGTTTGGCTGCCGCAAAAAATATCCCGAGTTATAATATCGACCCTGTTTTTCTTTTTAAACAATGTCAGAGTATTGATCTTGAAGGCAAAAAACGTGAATTGCGAAAGTTGACTCAGGCCTTTTCTCAAAACTACTTACAAAGCACATTCCTACTTACGCTTTTGATCGAATCGACTACCCAAGGCCTTCTGGCTCTATTGACCAAAGATTTGGGTAAAGAAAAAGCTGCTGAAACAATCTACTTGCTGACAGGCCGTGGGCTGGAAACTATCGCCAACAAAATGCACAATGACCTGTCTGCGATTCAAAACAATGAAAGCCAATGGCAAATGTTTCTATCTCAATATGGCCATCGAGGCCCCGGTGAACTTGATCTTGCCAATCCTCGCTGGCTGGAAACAAGTCGTCCTAAGCACACAAGCAAACAGCAGGCAAGCCACTCTAAAACTTCAGCCGAAGATCTTCAAAAGGAAATCCTTGGAGAAATCTCCACATTGCGTCGACCCGTTTTTCTGCATGAATGGCAGGAACTCCAAAAGTTGATGCAGATTCGCGAAGAGATCAAGATGGCGCTGATGAAGCCCTATGCACAAATTCGCTGGCTGGCTTCTTCTATTGGAAATGAAACAGGATTCAGCAATGACGAAGTCTTCTGGCTTAGTCTGGACGAACTGTTGTCTTTAGAGCGACAGCAAGATAAAAAATCTTTTCATTCGATCATTCAGAAAAGAAAAGAAGAAGCACAGGTCATGAAGTCCGTAGACCTGCCGATGATGTTCTCTTTGCAAGAGCTCCAAGAGGTACTCAACCAAACTCCGCCAAAGAAAGACAATTCTGTTATAACAGGAGTTTCTTTGTCTCCAGGAGTCAGCAGTGGCATCGTTCACTTTGTCGACAATCCCGAAGGCGAAGACTTAGATAGCTGGCCTGACAATTATGTCTTGATTGCAGAAGCAACAGATCCTGGATGGACTCCACTGTTCGCAAGAGCGAAAGCTGTTGTTGTTTCACGCGGTGGCGTGCTATCTCATTGTGCTATTGTCGCTCGCGAAATGGGTCTTCCCGCAGTGGGCGAAGTTCGCGCCTTAAATTCTATTTTTAAAGAAGGTGAACGTGTTTGGGTTGATGGAAATCACGGCCTCATTAAACGAGCCCATTAAGCTGGCGATCATCCCAACGGTGGTTTTACCATTAACCGTGGTCGGGATGATCCTGACAAGTGTTGCAACCTGGGTTGCGGCCTTGTTTGGTATACAACTTAAAGCCGAAGGACCTAAAAGAATCTTTGAAGTTCTGATGAAACCAAAAGTACTACTGCTGGCGCTCCTGAGTAATCTTCTGGTCTATGGCGCAATCAGCGCAGGGAAATATGTCCTGGCGGGACCTTATCCGTTGTGGTGGGTTCATTTTCAGAACTCGCCGGCTCGGACTACAAATCTTCAATATGAAAACACGCTTACCCCAACCAATTCATTAACAGAGACTTCACCAAAAGTTGCTAGCGCGACAATTTCGTCTGTGGATCTTGTTTGGGAAAATAATCTAAAAGAATTGATTTTTGCATCTCCACAAGTCACAGGGAATTCTCTTTTTGCAGGCACTCAAAATGGTCGCCTGATAGAAGTTGATTTGGAAAATGGAAAAGTTATAAGAAAATTCGAAATTGGCAAACCTGTCATGACCTCTCCGACATTCTGGCAACAGAAGATCTATGCCGGAGAGGGCGTACACGACACCCACCATGCTCGCCTGTACTCTTTCGATCTAAAAAGTGGAGCCTTTCTTAAAGCATTTCAAACTCAAGGACATATCGAAAGATCCGCAGTTGTTGCACACATTGCAGATCGCGCCGTTCTTTTGGCTCCGGCCGGGAAAGACGGCCTTTATGCGATTGATCCCGTGACCATGGAAAAGATATGGCAAGCCCCTGTAGGTCATGTGGATTCTCATCCTCTTGCAGACTCTGAAAGAGTTTATGTCGGAACGGGACTCGAGATGGGTTATGCCGAAACCGCCACCAAAGTTTTTTCCCTGAATATTCAAACCGGCGCGATTGTATGGGAAAAATATTTACCAACATCTTCATGGGGCATTCCTGCATTTTGGAAAGACAAAATCTGCTTCGGTGTTGGCGATGTCTACAAGAACACTCATTATGGGCAGTTAACTTGCTATGACCGCCAAACCGGCCAGGAATACTTTGCCTTCAACACCACTGGTGCGCTAATCAGCCAGCCGACTGTAACAGGAGACCACCTGATAGTTTCTGATCTTTATGGAAAGATCTATCAGTTCAACTTGCACACCAAATCTTTAGACTGGACCATCTCTGTTCCAACTCGAAATGAAAGCTATGCTTCTGTGGTCTTAGATTCTCAAGATCGTTTGATTCTTCCAGGAATAGAGGGCCTTTACATCTACTCACGGCAAAATCAAAATCTGCTTTTTACTTGGAAACCCACAACTAAAGAAAATGCCCCTTGGAAAGGAACTTTTTCTAACGTGGTCTTTTTTAAAGACCTGTGGATTCTTGCCGACAAAGAGGGCGTCCTCCGAGCTCTTCGGATTAAGTAGACTCCTTGCCAGCATTAGGTATCTCTTTACACCGTTCAAGAAAATTGAAACACTTTAAGCATGTCACCTAAACTTCGAAATAGCTTTGAGTTTGAACTTCAAAAGGCGAAAGACGCAATGAGCGATTCTGATCCGACCCTTACTTGGCATCATTTAGCGCGTGCGCACGTGTTGGGTCAGTTTTACGCAGGCCCACATCTGCGTGTTCACACCTGGATGTTTATCTTCGGCATTAAGACCTTAAACGCAAAAGAAATGATCGGCCAAATCCCACGCCTTTTACTTGCAGCACCAGGTTCAATTTTAAGGAAAGCACCGAAGGGCAATACCGGCTTATCTAACGCAGGCTTATTCCAACCAATGCCCATCCCTGAAGATCTTCAGAATCTGTTGAACAATAAATAAAAAAGCCTGAGCTTGGAGGCTCAGGCTTTTCTCGAGAGTATTTCTTTTTGTTTTATTAAAAGAAAGATTTCTTTCTTTGGATGATATTGAATGGAACCCATTGGCCTTGAGTTGCTTCACTGCGAACCATTACTTTCGCGCCTTTTGCTAAAGCTTCTTTTGTCAGGCCTTCAACATTAATATCAAAGTTCAGTGTTGCGCCACCCATGCTTTTGCACGCAACGGCAAGGCTCATGATGTTTTTCTTGATAGAAATACCATTACCTACGCAGTCTTCATTTGGGCTAACTTCATCCATATTGCCATTTCTGAAAACGATACGATCGCCAGCGGCATTCACTTTGAATTCAACCGCATAATATGGTCCTTCAATAGCAAGTTTGCCCACGATATAGCTATCAAGGAAGTCTTCTTTACTAATGTTTACGTTGCCAGAACCGATCTGGCCCGTGCCGGAAGTTTTTGCAGCGTGAGCAGATGACAACATCGCGAATGCAAGGAGTCCAACGAAAAGCTTTTTCATATTTACCTCTTGGTATATGTGAACTTGCGGAGCGCGCCGAAGCGGAGGCCTCAAGTTTTTAATAATTTGATTGAGTACCAAAGCAAGGGCAATGCCAGCCACGCGCTTCTCGTGATTCCAGCTACTTAACAAATTCGAATGGATAGATGACTGACGAAAAATTGGGCAAAGAGTAAAAAAAGGAGACTTTTCAACATCTTGAGAGCAGGCCTGCTCTCAAGATGCACTTAAGTTAAGTGAGTTCAGTGCTGACTGAAAATAGGTTCAAGTTCACTTGGAAAAGGCGACGCCCCTCAACGCTGGGATTGTCGAATTTCTGCAGTTGTTCTTTGGCGAACGCATTCATGTTATTCAAGAATTGTTCAAACTCTTCGGGGGACATAGCCATCAATAAGCTTTTATACCTGCGTTGATCGTGGGGCAGGTTTCGTGCTGCGATCGCATCTTGCAGAATCTTTTTATGATAATCCAAAAGAACTTCACTGCCCAACTCCGCAGGAACCTTAAAGCTATTCACTGTGGCCTTATAGTTGTCACCATCAAGCTCCACTAAATTCAGACGAAGCAAAACCAGCAAGCCCTTTTCAATTTCCAGAGGGTCTGCCTGAAGGGCTTGAGAAAGGTCTTTAATAGAGCGGGATTTATCACCCAGGCTAAGCAGAACCTGCAACCGCGGAACCATCGGAGATCCCAGGAAATCTTCTGAGACTTCCACCTCTGTTTGATAGTAGTTGTCCTTCAAAATCTGCATCAAGCGCTGCCCGTAAACATCGCGCTCTTGTTTGGTACGACACTTTGAATAGCGTGCCAGAGTTTGGAAATGTTCCTGCTCGGGCTTGGTGAAGAAAAGACGCTCACCCAGTTGCTTGGCGGTGGCATCAGTCAAGGCACGCCGGCCGATCACTACCTGACGTAAGAACGAACGATGCTGAAAGCCCACCTCTTGGGCCCAAGACTCATAAGAAAATCCATCTTCAGTGGCTTTGCGATAACCATAAAGATCTTTAAGATAGTGAGAAACATCGAGATAATCTTTAAGCTGTGGTTTCTTTGGAGTGTTAGTGCTCATCCAAATTATTACCGCGCAAACATAATTGAGAGTAAAGACAAAACTTTGAGAGCATTTATGCTCTCAAAGATCTATTGCAGTTTTCGCTACGATGCGACACACGTCCAAGCGTGATTAATGCTGCGCCGCCATCTGCAGAGCCCTTTGCTCATTAATTACTCCGAACCGCACTTTGTCTCGCAGATAGCTCTTCATCTCTGCAGTTGAACAAATTATTTCACGTACCTGAAGCGGGCTTAGATCCGGGCGTATCGAGAATATTTTCGCCGCTAACTTGGCAACTCTCGGCGCAGCGTAGGAGGTTCCCTGGACCGGTTTATTTTTATGCTCTTCCTCCGACGAGATATTTATTGCATCACCAGGGGCTAAGACATCTACCAATGAACCGTAGTTGGAGTAGTCTGCGACATCTCCAGCTTTATCGATGGCTCCAACAGTCAAGACATTGTCTGCTTTGTATGCTGCCGGAAAATTTCTAGTATCAAGTGCGCTTAAATCTTTGCCCATATTCCCAGCGCCGGTAACAAAGAGTATATTTTTGTGGGAATCGATTGCAGGCTTCAGGTCACCCTTATCCCATAGCTCAAGCTGATAAACAAAACTCATGTTCACCACTTTGACTCCACGTTTTTGAGCGTAATCAATAAGACGAATATTTCCGTTTCCAGAGAGGTCTCCGGATGTTTTCAATGGAATAATTCTTAATTGAGGATTGTCTTGCGCAATAATTGCGGAGACCGTCGTTTCGTGGGGATCTCTGAAGAATCCATGCATCACCTCAAAGCCTACTTCAAAGGGAAGATTATTCGAGAAAATAACATCCCATCCAATCTCAGGATTGCGATCAATGTTGAAAGCGACAGCCGGGTGATTGTAATCTACGCCACCACCCATAACTCCCACATAGACAGGACGAGTTGAATTCTTGTACTGTTGCTGCAGTCTCAATAGCGTGTTTGGACTATATATTTCTTCCAACTTTTTAACAGGCACATTAATGGGAAAATCGCTGACCGCCCCATTTTCATAGCTTCGAATCTTTTCGCGATTCCCCAACCGATCTAAAGTGAAATATTTCGAACGTGTTAATTTCTTACAGTCTGTTGAAAAGTAACCTTCGTATATGAAGTGATAAGCATTTATAGCGCTGAATATTTCACTTCTTGCTTGATCCATAATTTTGATTGCGCGGTAACTATCGCCACGATTTTCATCCGTCGCGAAAACAAGTTTTACTGCAGTTTTATTAGTGAAGGTCAGGGAGCATACCGTTTTCCACTCATCACCATTGCATTGTGGTTTACTTGCAACGCCTGGAGTTGAAGCAATTTTGGCCAACTCATTTTGATACGCGGAAGGATTTAAATGATCTAGCGAGCAAAGAAGTGGCAAGGAAGGAATCACCATGGATCGCATTGAATCTGGAAGCTCTGTGGAAGTAAATTGCGCAAAACCGGCAATTGGGAGTGAGCTAATAAGAAGTGCCAATATTTGTTTTACAGTCGCACTCGTAGTCCTCATTTTGACCTTCCTTTTTTCCTAATTTTCTTTTCAAGTTGTATGATTGCAAACACTGAACCATAAAAATGAGTGTCTCAATTCGGGAAAATAGAAGACCCGCATCCCATTATAATTTGAGTTTGTCGATCAGTTGCGACGTTCAGTGACTGCAGATTTCGGACATAAAAAAAGCCGACTCCAAGGTCAGCTTTTTATATTTCTAATTTGGTGCGCGAGGGGGGACTTGAACCCCCACGCTTGCGCATACGCCCCTCAAACGTACGTGTCTACCATTCCACCACTCGCGCGCACCTATAAGAAATTCTGATAGAGGGAAGAACTAATTAATCATTTTAGCCCCTTAGAGTCAATAGGTTGCAATGCAGCACTGTTTTCAAACCTAGACCATATCTGCCCACAAATTTAGCAAAATATTTTTAACCCCTGCGGACACCTTCCCAGTCATACCAATAAGAGCATGGATGCTCTTAAGACGAAAACAAGAGGACGCTAGGATGGCACTTCAAGTTTTCGAGGCCAAGGAAGGCCGACTTAAGGAGAACAAAACGAGATTGCCAAGATTGGAGGACGCGTATGATTGAATTACATGATGTAGCAATGTTCTGCCTCTTTTACTCTGGAGTCGTACTGTACTCCTTGTGGATGACGGTAGGTCGCCAGCCCACAAGAGTGGCGATTCGAAACAAAAAGTAGCTTTTAAATATATTTTTGGTGGTCGCAAGAGGGTTTGGTGGTTCCCCTCTATACGATCCGGGGGAGCGATGAGCTCCCCCATTTTTTTGTCCAAAAACCGCCCCGAAGCCATCTGCCGCGATGCTTCTAGACCTCCCTCCAGTTTCCACTTCTGCCACAATTGAATGCCATTATGAATCACTACGGATTTCCGATAAGTTCATCAACTATGTCTACTACGCAGACTCTTCGACTTTACGAATGGGATTCTGGAGCCACGCTGGCTCCGATGGTGCTTCCCGTTCGCCATGACGAGACTCCGGAACAGGCTGCTTTCCGCTACCTGACTGAACTGTCGAAAAATGCCTGCATGATGAATTTATTTGAAAACAAATTGCCGCAACTTCCTCTGCGTGGTTTTAGCCTTCTGGAAGAAGCTTCATGGGAACCACGCGTTCTCATGATCGCCAACCTTCCCTACGATTACTCCCTGCACTCACCGCGAGTTTTGGGATTTCAAAAAGTGTTCTCCGTAGCCAAAGAGCGCAGCTTTATTCTTCCCATCAATGTCAATCTGGGCCTGACTTGCGAGGAAACCAAAGAACTCTTCGCTCTGATTTCAAAGCACTTTCCCTTCATGGTTGCCATGGGAGGAGATGACGTCGATCCTTCGCTGTACAAGCAGATCAATGAGCATTGCCGCAAAGTCATTCCCGGCAGAGATCAATTTGAAGCCTCTTTGATTCGCTCCTACGTCGAGCAAGAGAATGGATTTCTGTTGGGTATTTGCCGCGGATCACAGATCGCTTCTGTGGCTTTAGGGTATGAATTAATCCAAGACCTTCCACATCAGGTTGGTAACACCGTAGCTCATGCTAACGACTGGCACCCTATTGAGATTCAAAACACGCAACACAATATTCTAAAATCCATCACCCCTGCTGACGGGCAATTGATTGTTAACTCCATCCATCATCAGTCTGTCGTTTACCGTGAGGGAGGCCTTTTAGAAATCGCCGCCCGCGCACCAGATGGTGTCACCGAAGCCACTGAATTCAAAAACGGCCGTGGTTTGTTGCTTCAATTCCACCCAGAACTTATGAACAACGACTTGGGGGCCGAAATACTTCTTAGAGCCCTGGCCCAGCGAAAACGCGGATAATGTCCCCTTTGCCTTACAGCAATTAAAAAATCTATTGCTTCAACTAATGCCTCCTCTAACATAGAGCTATGTTTGAACAGCTCTATCTTCATCAAAAACATTTCAGTCTGCAGCTTCGCAAAGATCCTGTGGAAATTCGCTTGGAACATCTTAAGAATTTAGAGCTGATGATTGATGCACACCAAAAGGACTTTGTCGAAGCTCTTAAGAACGATTTCGCCAAACCTGAGATGGAAACTTTAACGAGTGAAATCTATCCGTTGTTGATTGAAATTCGACATGCGCAAAAGCAACTTCGTCAGTGGATGACGGCTGAAAAAGTCTCCGCACCGCTTTTTTTAAAAGGCACACAAAACTTTATTCACTATGAACCACGCGGCGTTTGCTTGATTATCGCACCTTGGAACTACCCGTTGTTCTTAACCTTGGGGCCAATGATCTCTGCTATTGCCGCTGGCAACACGGTGGTTCTAAAACCCTCTGAATTAGCCTCCCACACGAGTGCTCTTTTAGCTCGCTTAATCAAAGCGACTTTCGCCGAAGAACATATCACCGTCGTCGAAGGCGGCGTGGAAAACACACAGGCACTTTTGAAACTGCCTTTTGATCATATCTTCTTTACTGGCAGCACGACCGTGGGAAAAATTGTCATGGAGGCTGCCGCTAAAAATCTGAGCAGCGTCACCCTGGAACTCGGTGGAAAGTCTCCGACCATTGTCGACATCACTGCCGATCTGAATCTTGCTGCGACAAAAATCATTTGGGCGAAATTCCTAAACGCAGGACAAACCTGCGTGGCACCTGATTATCTTTTTGTCCAAGAATCAGTGTATAGCCAGTTCATTGCCGCACTCAGAGAAAATTTAAACCGAATTTACGGAAAAACTCCTGAGGCGCGAAAAGCCAACAAAGACTTCGCTCGAATCATTTCCAACAAGCACACCACGCGCCTGAAAGAGATGCTCGAAGACTCCCTGGCTAATGAGGGCCAAATTCTTTATGGCGGCGATATTGATGTCACTGCAAATTTCCTCGCACCGACTGTGATCGATAACGTCGATGTGCACAGCCGCCTGATGCAAGAAGAGATCTTCGGTCCTATCTTACCAATTATGAAATACAAAGATTTTTCTGAAGTTATTCACTTTATCAATGAACGCCCCAAGCCACTCGCGCTCTACATCTACTCTCACAGTGAAATGAACATCGAACAACTGACCCGAGAAACTTCATCCGGAGGTTTGGTTATTAATGACTCTGTTATTCATCTGGCGAATGGCTATCTACCTTTTGGCGGAGTCGGCGACAGCGGCATGGGCAACTGTCATGGAATTCATGGGTTCCGCACTTTTTCGCACGCGAAAGGAATATTGCGACAAAGTTGGGGCGCAAAGCTATTGGGAATGATCTACCCGCCCTACACGTCGCAAAAGCTGGAAATCATTAAAAATATGATTCGCTGGAAGCTCTAGAGTTGAGCATTCTCAACTCTAGTTATTTCAATTCTAAGATTTTATTTCGATCGCCGACAATCCACAACAAATCACCGGTTTTTAGAACTTCCACCGCATCGGGATTTAAAATACGCCGACCTTCGCGCTCCAGTCCAACCACAAGTCCTTGGGTTTTTTCACGCAAACCACACTCCCGGATCGACTTCTCAACAAAGACCGAGTTCTCACGCACCAAATATTGCTCCAAACTATATTCCGGAGTCTCCTGAACCTGTAAGCTGCTGACCACTTCTTCCGAATCTACAAAGGCTTTAAAGCGCATAAGCTGCTCATCGGTTCCGATTACAAAAACCTTATCATGAGGCATCAGGCTTTCACGTCCCTTTGGTGCTGCAATACGCTTTCGTCCCCGCTCAATCAAAGCGATTGTGACCCCAAATTTTTCACGCACGCCCAGTTCATGCAGGGGCTGACCAACATAAGGAGCCTCTGAAGGAATTGCAAACTCCGTGATATGACCATCCCACGGTGCCAGTGTATGGCTGTGCTTTTTGGCGTGAACCTTCTGAACGTCATCCGTCAGATTAGAAAGAAAGCGATTCTCAAACCACTGATAGATTTCCTTAAGTTTCGTCGCGAAAACATAGCCAACAACAACGACCATCCAAATTGTAATTCCCAAGGCCCACAAGCCAGGTACAAACTGCGCAACCATCGCCGCTATCAAGCCGACTGCGATCATAATCCGCGAGATCAAAAAAACATAATTGTGATTGCCTTTACCTTGTTCTGCCAACAGAGCATCGAAATGTTTGGTCCTACCAAAGGCCAAGGCCCACAAGAACGGGGCACTCGCTATCAAGGTCAAAGACAAGGTGAGGAATTTCGCAGATCCCTCTTCCATTTGTCTTTCCAGCATGAATGGCAAAACCACTCGGGACATTAATAGAAATACGGCAATAACAATCACGGAGTTCAGGAAGATTTTCAAAACATAAGCTCTCACTTGCTCTCGATATTCTTTATTCGAAGCAAGAGAAAAAGAAATTACACTGTAGCGATCTAAAGTGGCAATAACAGGAGCTGGCAAAATCTTTTCAAGCATTCGATAGACCATGCCTGAAGCCTGAATCATATATGGCGTGGTAAAAGCCGTCACCACACACACCGCAACAGCTAAAGGATAAAGCTGAGCACTCACGACCTTCAAACTCATCCCCACGGTAGCAATAATAAAAGAAAACTCACCGATTTGCGCAATACTCATTCCGGTTTGTAACGACGACTTCAAAGTCTGACCTGACAACACGGCCCCTGCTGTCACGGCAAAAGTCTTGCCAATGATCACGACGGCTGACAGAAGCAAAATCAATTGCCAGTGCTCTTGCAAAACCACCGGATCAATCAACATGCCTACCGAAATAAAAAATACGGCTGAAAATAGATTCTTCAGTGGCGTAATCAGATGGTGAATACGCTCACCTTCAATTGTTTCCGCCAAAACCGATCCTGTGATGAAGGCCCCCAATGCCGATGAAAATCCGACGTTGTTGGCAAAGACCACCATCAATAGACAAAGCCCCACCGCCACAACCAAAATAGTTTCTTCATTTAGAAGTTTTTGGACTCTTTTAAGAAAACTCGGCAACAAAAAGATTCCCGTCACGAACCACAGACTCAGGAAGAAGGCCAACTTCAAACTGGAATACAGCATTTCCATGCCCGCGAAATTGCGAGTCACAGCGACAGTGGTTAATAGAACCAACAACAAAACCGCCACCAAATCTTCAATGACCAGGATCCCGAAAAGTACGCCGACAAAGCGACGATTCTTGAAACCTAACTCCTCCAAAGTTCGCACGACAATCGAGGTGGAAGAGATACTAAGAATCCCTCCCAAAAACAAACTGTCCATGAAACTCCAGCCCAGAAGTTTTCCCGTGAAAAACCCAAACAAGATCATGCAGGTCACTTCAAATAAGGCCGCAATACTGGAGGCACCACCAACCCGAAGAAGTTTCTTAAAACTGAACTCCAAGCCCAAAGCGAAAAGAAGAAAGATCACACCGATATCAGCCCAAAGCTGCACACCCTCAGAACCCGAGATCGACGGGAACATAGAAGTCTTAGGCCCCACCAAAAAGCCGGCCACAAGATAGCCCAAAACAATGGGCTGCTTCAGTTTTTTAAACAAAAGGGTGACGAAGCCT
The DNA here is from genome assembly GCF_029531655.1 of Bdellovibrio svalbardensis. NCBI lineage: Bacteria > Pseudomonadati > Bdellovibrionota > Bdellovibrionia > Bdellovibrionales > Pseudobdellovibrionaceae > Bdellovibrio > Bdellovibrio svalbardensis. Next base: position 607,285 of record NZ_JANRMI010000002.1, on the reverse strand, counting down.
GCAGTACCTAAAATGAGCGCGAGATCTGTAATAGCCGTAGGAAGATGTTGCATATAAAAAGTATGTTAATAACCAGCCTCAGGAGCAAACAAAAAGCGACCCTCGCACTCTCGCCATTCTGCGCTCCGGCGTTGTTTTTTTAGACACTCCAGCTTCCTTATATGCAATTAAATGAAACATCAGCGAGTCTCCGATTTGCAATGAGGCTATTTGAAGGATTATCAGGCCACTTTCTTTAAAAGGTCCCCAATGAAAAATCGCAACCTCTTAAAAGCTTTACTCATAACATTTGCCAGCTCCCTGATCAGCGTGGCCGCGGTTGCGAACGAAATTGAGGATATCCTAAAAAAGAAGGACGAAATTGAGGCCTTGGTAAAATATGAGAAGCAAGAGTACTGCAACGTTAAGATAACAGGCGAATCACAAAACCTCTCAGATCGCGACATAAAGCTCATCGCAACCCATTTGAAGTCCCATCACCTGCAATCCAACAGCGACCTTCAAATTTCATATATTTTAGATGTGGCTCAACACCAAAAAACAATCCAGACGATCTTATCTGGAGAGGAATCCCAGGTAGAGACCCAGGTTTCAGTCTACCGATTAAAATCTCATGGACTCGAGTTGGTCTCGTCAAACACCAATAGAAAAAATGGCCCGTCAGAAGATCTATCAAACCTCAAACATCGCAGCCTTAATGCAGCGATGGCGCTGGTTCCAACCTGCTGGTATCTTCGCCATCCTGATGACAATGGCTTTGAATTGGTGCACCCCTTTGGAGTGCACCTTCCAAAATCCTTGTGCCTCGTCACGGATCAAGGTCCCCGATGCATCAACACCGAGGCCCTGAATTAGTACTAGCGTGCCTGCATGGCTGCGTTTACAGCTGCTTCTGCATTCACCAATCCTGCACCATATTGGTTTTTATCATTCGGTGCCATTGGAGTCGCTGATTGCTTAAGAATCGCTTTGACTTGAGCGCCCTTAAGTCTTGGATTTGCTGCTTTCATTAAAGCCACAACACCAGCTACGTGCGGAGTCGCCATCGAAGTTCCTTGGAATTCCGTATAGTCTGTTGCAATTGTGCGTACGGTTGCTTTAACAACCTTACCAGCCCCTAGCATAGACAGCACATTTTGCCCGACAGTTTGCTCAATCATAAATGCCACTACCGGCAAGGTCGAGCCGTCTGCCGTCAATGCACCTTGAATTAAACCTGGAGCATTATTGTAAATAATGATTCCCAAGGCTCCCGCGGCCGCCGCGTTCTTGGCTTTATCGGCAAAGAAAATCTCCCCGCGAGAGACCAAAGCGTACTTTCCTTTAACGTCGATGTTTTTGAAATCTTCTGGCTTCCCAAGACCTGCCGCCACCAACTCTTTCGTCTCTGGCGTGAAAACTTCACGAGCTCCCTGGAAAGACGTCGACTTTACCTTGTCATTGCTAGCACCCGTATCTATGGAAGTTTCGGCATCACGACCCGTACCACGCGGAACTGATGAAAGAACCTCAACTCCTGGAGCAACAACCGCAAGCTCTGGACCATATTGCGAGAAGTCCGCTCTTACAAGATCTTCGCTAACTGCTCCGACGGCTACAACCGTAGACAAAGCCGCAGGGAAGGAAACTTTTCCTGAGCCATCGTTACCCGAAGCCGCAACAATACTCAAACCAGCACCATCTGCTTTGTTCACAGCGTCTCTTTCCGCAGGTGTCGACCACGCGCCACCCAGAGACATTGAGATCACATCCACTTTTTGTGAAATACCCCAGTTGATCCCTTGAACGATGGCAGAACTCGAGCAGCCAAGATTAGAGCACACTCGGCCCATCAGAAGTTTTGCTTTCGGGGCCACGCCTGTGAAACCAGTCTCTTCATTAAGAACCCCTGCAACAGTTCCCGACACATGAGTTCCATGTCCCACAACATCTGAGAAATCACTCCCCGTGCTACGACCTGTAAAATCCTGTCCACGCTCAAAGTTCGCCTTGATTGCCGGATGATCCTTATCAATCCCTGTATCTAGAACCAAGACCCGGGCACCCTCCCCAGACTTGGATTTATCCCAAGCCGCTGGCGCCTTCACCGCCATTATACCCCACGGAGTTTTGGCCCCCGGCAATGTTACTGAAGGCATTGGACGTCCTAAGAAACCTTGCATCGGCTGCGGCAAAGGATGAAACACCTCTTCTTCGACAATCGCGACTGCCGGATTGGCTTTCAATCTTGCGATCTCTGCTTGGTCCTTGGCCATCACAATAAAGGTTTTTAGATTTTCCAGACTGTGCTCGACGCCTTTAAGAGCTTCTTCATCCATTCTCACACTTTTCCAAAGAGTGAGATCTTTGTTTTTGTAAGCCAGATTCGCTGCGTGAAAGGACTTTGCGTCTTTCATCACTACAATCACTCTCTGCTCAGCAAAGGCCGCTGATGAAAGTATTACGGACAAAAATACCGAAAACATGGTTAGTTTCATTTGTATCTCCCCAATTCCGTGGCAGTTCAAAAAGATCTCAACCGTTGAGATCCTCGAACCAAAAGTTCATTTCAGGAGAGATTGATTTTCAAGTTACGACTAGGAGATGTTAAGAAAGCAAACAATGCCTTTAAACGAAAAAAGGCCCCCGAATGGGAGCCTTTTTAAAAATCATATCTAATTTTGCTTATGATTATTTTACTTGAGCAGCAGCATTTACTGCAGCTTCAGCATTAACCATACCTGCGCCGTACTCATTGTTAGAGTTTGGACCCAAAGCAGTTGCAGTCTTTTTCAAGATTTCTTTAACTTGCGCGCCAGTTAGTGTTTTGTTTGTTGCTTTGATCAAAGCCACAACACCAGCTACGTGCGGAGTCGCCATAGAAGTACCTTGGAAAGAAGCGTAGTCAGTTGCAACAGTTTGTACAGTTGCTTTAACAGGTGTTTTAGCCTTCAAAGCAGCAACCAATTGTTGACCAACAGTTTGCTCGATCATGAACACTGCAGCTGGAAGAGTTGAACCATCAGCAGTCAAAGAACCTTGAAGCAAACCAGGAGCATTGTTGTAGATCACAGCGCCAGTTGCACCTGCTGCAATAGCATTCTTGATTTTGTCTCCGAATGCGATTTCACCGCGAGAGATCAAAGCATATTTGCCTTTAACATCTTTACCAGTGAAGTCTTCAGGTTTACCAAGACCGCAATCAACCAATACGTTCGTTTCGCCATTCAAAACTTCGCGAGCGCCTTGGAAAGTTGCAGAGTTAACCTTTGCAGATTTTTGACCAACAAACAAAGTTACAGAAGACTCACGACCAGTACCTTGTGGAACAGTCGAGATAACATCAACACCAGGAGCTACGATTGCAAGCTCTTTACCGTATTGAGAGAAGTCAGCTTTTTTCAAGTTGTTGTCAACTGCACCCACTGCGATAACAGATGGAAGAGCTGCAGGGTAAGAAACTTTATTTGAACCGTCGTTACCAGAAGCAGCAACTACAGTCACACCCGCTTTATCAGCTTTAGCAACTGCATCTCTTTCTGCAGGAGTCGACCAAGCGCCACCCAAAGACATAGAGATCACATCAACTTTTTGAGAAATACCCCAGTTGATACCAGAAGCGATAGCTACGTTTGAGCAACCGTTTTCAGCACAAACACGACCCATCAAGATTTTTGCTTTTGGAGCAACACCTGTGAAGCCTGAAGAATCCATCACACCAGCGATAGTACCAGAGCAGTGTGAACCGTGACCAACAAGGTCAGTTACATCAGCACCAGAGCTTGCGCCTGTGAAGTCTTTACCTTGCTCGTAGTTAGCTTTCAAAGAAGGATGGTTTGCATCGATACCAGTGTCTAGAACTAGTACACGTGCGCCAGCACCTTGCTTAGAAACTGCCCACGCTTGTGGAGCTTTAACAGCCAAGATACCCCATGGAGTTTTAGCTCCTGGAACTTGTTTTGGAGTTGTAGGAGCCGGAGCTGCCAACCATCCAGCAACTGGACGTGGAGCTTCGTGGAAAACTTCTTTTTCTACGTATGCAACTGACGGATCAGCTTGCAATTTAGAAATCTCAGAATCATTTTTCGCGTTAACGATCAATGTGTTGAGGTTTTCTAAAGACGCTTCAACTTGACCATCAACAGTAGCCAAAGAAGATTTGATGCCAGAGCCCTTCAAAGCATATGCACCGTTTGTTCTAAATGCCATATGAGCAGCTTTAAAGGATTGTTGATCTTTCATGATCACGATCACACGTTGGCTAGCTTGAGCCGACGTAGCAAGCAACACTGACAGGATAAGTGAAAACACATTAAGTTTCATTATTAGGTCCCCCCTAATTCCGTGGACTCCAGCCTATAGGAGTCCTTATGAAGAGGGAGTTCATTTCACCTTGAATCTTTTATCAAGTACTCTTTTGGAACCACCTAAAAATAATTTTTCCCAAAAAAATCTTAAAAAGTCTGACATTTAATCTCGGTTCCAATTTGGAACCCCAGTTCAAAAATAGAACCAGTTCAGGGCTTACTATAACATATGCTTATAGATGCTATGCTTTTGACCCAATACATCTGCTTAAAATTAATTCATTGCAAATAACGCATTGCGAACGCAATTAACCCAACTCTAAGGGATCTTAATTAAAATTTCACAGCGACCGAGGAATACTGAAATGACTATTTCAGACGGAGGCGCAATTTCACCACGGTGAAAAACATCTCTAAGCTATCTCTAAACATACGCACGCGAGAGGCTTCTTGATGACTCCAACGAATGGGAGATTCTAAGATGCGTTTTTTGTTTTTCTGCATTTGTAGAATCAATTCCACGTCCCATGCGAAGCGATCCACACTCAACTTCGTCAGAATATCTTTTCTGAAACTTGCATCATTGCGCACGAGTTTAAAACCGCATTGAGTGTCTTGATAAGGAAGATTCACCAAACTCTTTAATATCTTATTAAAAGTCTTTCCCATGCTTTGACGAATCCAGTGTTGGCGCACGGTGATTTCACTTTGGGCCAGCGCGCGAGATCCCATAACCAAATCAAAACCTTCACAAATCTGCGCAAACTTATTCATCTCCTCCCAAGGCGTGGCCATGTCTGCATCAGCAATCAAAATCCACTCAGACTGTGCCTGCTGCATTCCCAAGCGAACTGCAGCCCCTTTGCCTTGATTTTGCGGAAGATTCACAAGCTTCAACAAAGGCCAACTCTTGGCAAAATTATTTACGAAGGCCGCTGTGCCATCCAAAGAACCATCGTCACTCACCAGAACTTCACGAAGCTGCCATTGTAAAGCCTGCTCATTGCAAAGCTTGCGTAAGACTTCCAAAGTCTGAGGAAGTCGACTCTCTTCATTATACGCCGGGATCACAACAGATAGTTCTTTCATTAGTGACCGTGCCCCTCAGTAGAAGATTTTGCCACTGTCGTTCCTACCGGAAGCAAGAAGCTCAAAGGATGTTGAATCAATCTTTTAAAGACAGCTTTTCGAATGGCACGACGTTGAGGCGTCTTAATGCCACGAGCACGAATAGCCACCCACAAGGCCATCCCAAAACTGACTGAGACGTTCAGAACCCCCACACTAAGGATTCCAATCATGGCTCGCCAGAACTCTGCCGTCTTCATATACTGCACACCCATCACTGAGATCGCGGCCCCCATGGAACCCGATGACAATGTGACGTGACGTACATCCAAGGAAATTCCAACAAAGCGCAAGATCTGTGGAGTCATCCCCAGCATCACACCCAAAACGATATTCCCTAAAAGACCTGATATGTTCTTCTCGAAAAAGACCGCGATACGGCGGGCATTCATTTTTCCAAATACTGTTCTTAAAGTTGGACTGCGCGCCAATGTCTTTCGCAGGGAATAAAGAGCAAACCAATTATCTCCCCATCCCGCAGCCAAGCTTGAAAGCCATAATAGAATCCCCGTGAAAGCCGCATAAAGCGCCGCCGGCCCCAGGACGTCGACAGCCTCAAAGGCATGGTGAGCTGTTTCGAAGGACATAACGTGTTTTCCAAGGGTAAAAAAGAAAGCAGCATCAATAAATAAAGTCACAGGAACAACCATCAATACGTTGCCCGATATTGCCGCGACTTGCGACCGGATTAAATGAGCAATTTCATCAACAAGACTTTCCATCCCTTCGGGAGTTCCCACATCCTGCATCTTTGCCGCCAAAGCAGGTGCCGTCATTGCGGGCTGCTTGGTTCCCAAAGTAAAACCCGCCAAATGAATCACGCAGAAACTCAAAGCATAATTCACTGAAGAAAAAACACCTTCCATAAAACCAGAAAGCCCCAAAGCCAGAATGCCGGTCTTTAAATAAACTGTGATCGCCGTAATCGCACCACCGCCAGCGGCGGCACTCACCATCTTGCGATATTCTTCGCGAGTGCGAGTGATATAGTGCTCCCCAGTCTCCGCCGCCCGCTCAACAACCTTTCGGGCAAGCAAACTGACATTCTGAGAGATCAATGACTTCACGCTACGAAGCTCCTGATTTTCCTCAACCAAGGTTGCAAGGAACTGAGTCACCTTCTTCGCATCCAATTTCTCTGTGATGAGAATTTCAACAAGACTGTCGACCCGTTTCAAATAGGCCTGAATCCGAGCGATTTGAAATACCAGATTGATGCTGACACCAAACTCATCCAAATGTTTATGAACCTGCGCCAATTCACGACGGCATTCCCATATCAACAAACGAAAGCGGGAAGCTTTTTCCAAGAAAACCTGGCGGTCATTTTCCTGATAGGCAATATGAAATTCCTCGAGTCCCCGCACCAGGGCAAAGAAAGCTGAATCGCGAAAGTTCGCTTTATCCAAGCGATGTCTGAAGGCCGGCGAAAGACCTATCGCGCGAACTTGAATCACCAAGTAGGCCAAGGCATCTTCCAAATCGGTATGCAGCCGATTCCAATCCCCCTCAACTGCAGCAACTTCATAGTTAAAAAGATCCACCAATTTATCAAACGTCTGATGATCAATAGAGGCCAACCAAAGTGGATCCTTCGCGTCTGGGAAAAGAGCCCAGAAAAGGTAACCCAATTCATGATCCAAGGGTGGCGTCGGCAACATCTTCATAATAAGACGATCCCACACTTCGCCGATCACTCCCACTTCTCGAGGCAAACCGGTCTCTGTATAGAGTTCAATACCGCCGACATTCTTAATCACAGCACGCAGTATTTTTGCGGTCTCAACTTTCCAAGTTGGATTTCGATCCAAGATCATCAAAAGATAGCGCAGGCGCGCAGCAGGGACTTTGCCCGCCTCTTTTTCAATATG